>NZ_JBIAXP010000019.1:0-203120 GCF_042896795.1 Kitasatospora sp. NPDC001261 | reverse complement strand
ATGCAGTTGCGCCCAAGAACGCCGCCCCAGCGCAGTAAGGCAGTCACGAGGCGTCACCGCCCTGGCTTGACAACATCATTGGGAATCTCCCTTCCCCTGTGGTGCTCGTACGTGACCGGGCGGGCCCCGGCCCGCCTCGGCTCTCCTCGATCGGCTGCGGCCCTCTCGACCTGCCTCGAATAGAGATACATCGTTTCGAGGCACATCGACAAGAGGTAACATGACGACTCCACAGGGCGCACTCCGACCGAAGGGCTCCAGCCGTGTTGACGCTCGCGATCCTCGGTTTCCTGTACGACCAGCCGCTTCACGGCTACGAGCTCAAGTCCCGGATCACCGGACTGACCGGTCATGTCCGACCGGTGAGCGACGGCGCGCTCTACCCCGCCATCGCCCGGCTGGAGAAGGCCGGACTGCTGCACCGCCGCACCGAACCGGGCAGCGGCGCCGCACCGCGGCAGACGCTGGAGCTGACGGCGCAGGGGCGGGCCGAACTGCTGCGCCGCCTGGCCGACCCGGAGCAGGCCGAGATCACCGACCAGATCCGCTTCTTCACCGTCACCACGTTCCTGCACCATCTCGCCGACCCGACCCGGCAGGCCGCCGTGCTCCGCCGCCGACTGGCCTTCCTGGACGCTCCGAGCAGCTTCTTCTACGACGGGACGGGGCAGCCGGTGACCGCCGAGCGCGAGCCGAACCCCTTCCGGCGCGGGATGCTCCTCGTCGCCCGGGCTTCCACGGCGGCCGAGCGGGCCTGGCTGTCCGAGACCGTCGCGGAGCTGGAACGGCCGGGTGGGGCGGAGCTCTCGGAAGGCTAGGCCGACCAGGCGATTCGGGAGCGAAACGAAGGCGTGAACCCCTGCCGAACGGCAGAGCGAAGAGCCGGATTTAGGCCGTTCCGCATCTGGCTCTCCCCCGCCCCGGCGTCGCTATGATGATCCGCCTCACGTCCTCGGCGTCCCCCTCCGCGGGCGTGACCCGCCACCGCGCCCCGCCGTCCCCCTGGAGGCCGCCGTGCCCATGTCCGAGACCGCGGTCGAGGCCGCAGTCCACTCCGCGCCGCTGAAGCGGGACGACATTCCCGGCTGGTTCTTCAGCCTCGACCGGGCCGCCTTCAGCCACCTGCTGTCCGCCCAGACCGCGGCCGGCGTCACCGGCGACATCCTGGAGCTCGGCAGCTACCTCGGCCGCAGCGCCGTCCTGCTCGGCGACCACCTGCAGCCGGGTGAGCGGCTGACGGTCTGCGACCTGTTCGACTCCGAGGCGGGCGACGCCGACAACGCCGCCGAGATGAACATGTCCTACCGCAAGACCCTCACCCGCAGCGCCTTCGAGGCCAACTACCTCGCCTTCCACGGCGAGCTGCCCGAGATAGTGCAGGCCCCGACCTCGGTGCTGGCCGACGGCCGCGTCCGGGCGGACAGCTGCCGCTTCGTCCACGTCGACGCCTCCCACCTCTACGAGCACGTCGCCGGGGACATCGCGGTCGCCCGGGCCGCGCTCGGCGAGAACGGCGTGGTCGCCCTGGACGACTACCGCTCCGAGCACACCCCGGGCGTCTCCGCCGCGGTCTGGGAGGCGGTCTTCACCGGCGGACTGCGGCCGGTCCTGCTCACCCCGATGAAGTTCTACGGCACCTGGGGCGACGCGGCGGCCGCCCAGGCCGTCCTGCGGGAGCGCGACTGGCCGACCGAGGGGTACACCGTCGACGAGGACACCATCGCCGGCGCCCGGGTGATGCGCCTCAACTACCAGGTCAAGGGCCCGATCCAGCGCTCCACCTCACGGCGGCTCGCCCTGGAGCTCCTGCCCCCGGTCGCGACCAAGGCCACCCGCCGGATGCTCCGGACACTGCGCGAACGCCGCGCCGCACCCCCGCTCCCGCGCGCCTGACCCCTCACGCGCCGGGGCCCACTCCTCACCGACCGGGCCCCGGCGCCGGCTTCGCCCCGTACACGGCCCTGTTCCCCCGAAGCCACGGCGAAGCGAGAGATAGCTCTCTGCAGTCAGAGTGGCACTCGGCCCGGGACAGTGAGGCGGGCACCGGGGACTTGGCCGACCTGGAGGACGGCGAAGTCGATGTGGGCCTGTTCGACGGCTTCGGGGCACACCTCGCGCTTGGCGTGCTCGGCCGGCGCCCGGTAGATGCTCGCGACGGAGGGGTTCCGCCCCTTCCGCGTGCCGGCGGGGATGATCAGGCCGGGCTGGATCTGTTCGACTGACCGCCACCCGCGCGGCGGCGCAGGACGGTGTGCACCGTGTCGTCGGTGATGACGGGCGGTCGGCCGCCCTCCTTGCCCTTGCGGGCCGCGGTGTGCCCTTCGAGGGTGGACGCGCGGAGTGGGCGGTGCGGACGTCCGCGCTCGGCGGGTCCGGATCGGTCGGCGCACTTCGGAGGGGCTTGCCGGCAGGGGTCCGGCACCCCGTGATCGACCTTGCTCTCGCACCGGACCGTTCGCGAGAAGGCACCCCTGGTGGACACTTAGTCCAGGCTGGATATAACGTCCAATCCATGAGGAGCCCTGACGCACGCACGGATCCGCGCGTGCAGACCTGGGCGCCCCGGACTCGGCACTCGCCTCGGCCGTCCTCCACGAACCGACCCCGCCGGCCCGATGATCACCATGCTCAATGTCGACCCCGGCAGCCACGGACGACAGCCCAGCCGACGACAGCAGAGCCACTCGAAGAGAGAACCGCGATGACGACCCACTCCGCCGGCACCCCTGCGCTCCCCACACTCGCGAGCGACAACTCGACCTTCTCCGGCGATGACGGGTGCATGAAATTCGAACTGGTCGAAGTATTCGGGAATGAGCCGCTGACCGGAGGGCCACTCGGAGTGGTCACGTGCGCTGCCGCATGTGACGATGCGCTGATGCAACGCCTGGCGGCCCGCCTGGCCATGCCGGAAACCGTCTTCCTGCGCCGGGGTGACGGAGGAGAGGTGGAGGTGCGGATCTTCACCCCCTACGTCGAGCTGGACTTCGCAGGTCATCCCCTCGTGGGAGCAGCCGCAGTGGCGGTGCGGCAGGGCCTGGCCCAGCCCGGCCGGGTGGCGCTGCGCACTCGGGGCGGAATCGTTCACGCACAGGTGGGACCGACAGGGGAAAGTGCCGTACTGGAGGAACGGGCCTGCCAGGTGGGTCCGCCCGTCGTTCCGGATCTCGTATGCGAAGCGGTTGGGCTCGCTCCGGACGCGGCAGTGGGGCCCGTGAGATTGGCATCGGCCGGGCTCGGGTTCGCCTGCCTCCCGGTGAGCGCCGCCGATCTGGAGTCGGCCGAGGCCCTGCCGCACAGGGTTGCGGCGCTCGCCGAGAAGGTGCCCGGACTGGCCGGCGTCTTCGGGGTGGCAGTGTTCGTTCCGCAACTGCCCGAAGTCCGCGCTCGGATCTTCGTTCCCGAGCCGGTTTGCGCGGAAGACCCCGCCACAGGCTCGGCCGCACTGGCAATGGCCGGATGGCTGGCGCACACGGGGCCGATCGACAAGCCCCTGGTGTTCGACATCGTCCAGGGCACCACCGAACTCGGCTTCTCCAGATTGCGGGTGGAAGTCCGCAGGAATGCCGATGGGGGCATATTCGCAAGCGTCGGCGGCGGGGTACGCACCTTGCTGAAAGGGCAGCTCATGACGGGCAAAATGGTCGACCGGGCCTGAGAACCGCCCGCCCGGCGATTCACGTGACGGCAGTCGACTCCGACAGCCCTGCCTCCGGGGCGCCGACCCCGACCACCGTGCTGGAGCGTCACAGCATTTAGCCGATATGCATATCAGCATCTTTCATATCTTCGACATTTCTTCACTCTCGCGAGTGAATCTCACTTAAAGATTTGCCCACGGAACCTTAAAGAGCGCATAGTGATGACACCTCAGTTCGGTCTGGTAAGCACCAAGTTCAGGCAAAGTCATCCCCAGTGAGGAGAAGACCTTGTTCCACGGAAACACGGCAACGGACAGCCTCGGGCAGCGGCTGCGCGCGGAGATCGCGGGCCCGGGGGCGACGCCGCTGATCGGCGTCTACGACATGTACTCGGCCTCCATCGCGGCCGAGCACTACGACGGCATGTTCGTCTCCGGCTTCGGCTTCGCGGCCTCCTACTACGGGCTGCCGGACATCGGTTTCATCGCCTGGCCCGACATGGTGGGCTTCGTCGAACGGCTGCGCGGGGCCTTTCCCCGGCACCACCTGCTGGTCGACATCGACGACGGCTACGTCGATCCGGAGGTGGCCTGCCACGTCGTGCGCAAGCTCGAACGGATCGGCGCGTCGGGCGTGATCCTGGAGGACCAGAAGCGGCCGCGCCGCTGCGGGCACGCGGACGGCAAGCTGGTGCTCCCGCTGGAGGAGTACCTGGAGAAGCTGGAGCTCGTCCTCGCCAACCGGACGGACTTGGTCGTGGTCGCGCGCACCGACGCCACCGAGGAGGCCGACATCCTGCGCCGGGCCCGGGCGCTCGCCGCCACCGACGCCGACGTGGTGCTCGTGGACGGCGTGCGCAGCGAGGAGTGGATCCGCCGGATCCGCCGGGTGGTCGGCGACAAGCCGCTGCTGTTCAACCAGATCGCGGGCGGCAAGTCGCCCCGGCTGTCGCTCTCGGAGCTGTCGGCCCTGGGGGTGGACGTGGCCATCTACAGCACCCCGTGCCTGTTCGCCGCGCACCGGGCGATGGACGAGGCGCTGTCCGAGCTGAAGAGCGCCGACGGGCGGCTGCCCACCCCGTCCGGGGGGCGTGAGCAGGTCGGCGTGCGGGAGTCCACCGCGCTGCTGGAGCGGAACATCGCGCGCCCCAGGGGGCTGATGGCGGTGACGGCATGAGGGCCGGGCAGCTCAGGCCGGCCCGGCCCTCGCCCGCCCTGCCCTCGTCGGCCCAGCCCTCGTCGGCCCAGCCCTCGGCGGCCGCCGCCCTGCGGGCCACCGCGCTGGGGCTGGTCGGGGCCTGCGCCCTGCTCGCGGGGGCCGCGGCGCCCGCGGCCGCCGGCGGCGGGCTGATCACGGTCGTGGACAACTCGAACGCCGACTCCTGGCTCGAGATCGACCGGACGGCCAACCTCCAGAACGGCAGCGGCTCCGCGGGCAGCGACCACGACGGCGCCGGCTCGCTGGTGGGCGGCCTGCTCGGCCCGGGATCCTCCTCCGGGCCCGCCCTCCGCCCGGTGACGGGAGGCGGCCCGTGACCGACGGCCTGGCGCGCCCGGAGCAGCCACCAGGGCTCCGGGCGCGCGGGGAGCGGCCCCGCGGGGCAAAGGCGCTCGAGGTACGGGCGCGGACGCGACGCGGCTCCGGGCCCCGCTCCCGAAGACTGCTGCCGCGCTGGCTGGACCCGTACATGGCGGCGCTGGCCGGGACAGTCGGGCTGGCCGCGCTGTTCCCGGCCTCCGGCGCCTCGGCACGGGTCGCCGGGGTGGCCTGCGACCTCGCGGTGGCGCTGCTGTTCTTCCTCTACGGCGCCCGGCTCTCCACCCGCGAGACGCTGGCCGGGCTGCGCCACCTGCGGCTGCACGGGCTGGTGGTGGCCACCACCTTCGTCCTCTTCCCGCTGCTCGGCGTGGCCACCGCGCTGCTCACGCCCGTCCCGCTCACCGGGCCGTTGCAGACCGGGGTGCTGTTCCTCTGTCTGGTGCCCTCGACGGTGCAGTCCTCGGTGGCGCTCACCGGCACCGCCGGGGGCAACGTCCCGGCGGCGATCTGTGCCGGCACCTACTCCAGCCTGGCGGGTCTGGCGCTGACACCGCTGCTGGCGGCCTGGCTGCTGGGTTCGCACACCGAGCTGTCCGCCGACGGGCTGCTGCGGATCGGGCTGCAGCTGCTCGCGCCCTTCCTGCTCGGACAGGTGCTGCGGCCGTGGCTCGGCGGTCCGCTGTCCCGGCACAAACGGGTGCTCACGCCAGTGGATCGCGGCTCGATCCTGCTGGTCGTCTACACGGCGTTCAGCGCGGCGGTGTCCCAGGGCATCTGGGGCCTGGCCACCCCGCTGGCACTGCTCGGGCTCCTCGCGGTGCTGCTCGCCCTGCTCGCCGCCGCCCTGGCGGCCACCGGGCTCGGTGCCCGGCTGCTGGGGCTCGATCGGCCGGCCACCATCGCGGCGGTGCTCTGCGGTTCGCAGAAGAGCCTGGCCAACGGCCTGCCGATGGCGACCGTCCTGTTCGGAGCGCAAGCCGGGCTGATGGTGCTGCCGCTGATGCTCTACCACCAGCTCCAGCTGATCGTCGGCACCGTCCTCGCCGGTCGCTGGTCGCGGGCGGCGGCGGGCGGCGCGGCGCCCGGCTCGGTCCCGCCCGCGCTCACCGGTCCGGGCGCTCCGCCAGCGCCCGGGTGATCCCCCGGCGCAGCCTGGCCGAGGCCCCGGGCTGTCGGCCGAGCGGGCGCAGCCGCTCGGCCGACAGCTCCGGTCGGCGGGCCAGCTCCAGGACGGCCGCGTACGGGCGGTCGCCCTCCCGCAGGCGGTCCCCGACGACATCGACCAGGCCGTCCAACGCCTCGCCCGTGAGGGCGGGGTGGGCCGCGAGCAAGCGAAGGAGGCGATTGTCGTTCCACACCTGCTGCCGGCGCCCGGCCAAGGCCGCCAGCAGGTCGGTGGGGGCGGCCGGGTTGTCGGCGATCGCGTGCCAGACGAACGGGTACTCGCCGATGGCCAGCCGGCGCAGGACGTCGGGATTCGAGGTCCGTTCGGCGAGCCGCCGGTAGTCGCCGCCGTCGTGCAGGTGCTTGAGCGCCTCCATGTCGTCCGTCGCGTCCGTCGCGTCCGTCGTGTCCGCCGCAGCCACCGCCCTCAGCACCCTCGCCGTCCTTCGTGCAGGGGCGCGACCCTAACAGTCCACTGATCCGCCCTCATCCCACTTTCCGGCGGGGGTGCTGAGGGCGGTGGCCGGGAGGGTGGGCAGCGGTCCCTCCGGCGGGAGCGTCCAGGCGTCCGGGTCGGCGGCGAACGGGCCGGTGCGGTCCCGGAGCTGGGCGAGGGCGAGCTCCCGGGCCCGGTCCAGTTGCCGGTGGGTGGCCTCGTCAACGACGCCGAGGCGCCGGGCCTGGGCGTACTCGTCCTCGTCCTTCCAGCTGTACGACGACAGATCGGGGGTGATCACGAGGTCCAGGAAGAGGTCGAGGGTGTCGATGCCGATGGCCGTCCGGCGGTACGGGCGCTCGAAGTTGACGTACCAGCGCAGCGGCCGGCCGTCGGGTGTCAGGAAGCGGTGCACGCTGAACGGCACTCCGGCGGTGAAGCGGCTGAGCACCACGGTGTCGCGCCAGGTCCAGTAGTCGAGTTCCCACCGGCCGGAGGCGAGGTCGTGGACGCAGTCCAGGCGCAGGGCGTCGTCTCCGGCGTGCGCGGCGACGGTCCAGCTGGCCGGGGCGAGGTTCTCCGTCCCCGGGCGGGCGGTGAGGGTCAGGACGTCACCGTCGTCCGCGAGCACGGTGTAGGGCATGGCCGACCAGACCCGGCCGTGGGCGACGTCCCGCCGTACGGCGGTGCCGCTCGGGGCGAAGACGGGAGCCGAGCCCGGGGCCGTCACCGGACGTAGTAGGCGCGGTTGTGGGCGGCGACGGGCGGGGACTGGTAGGTCCAGACCCCGGCGGCCGGGGCATCGGCGATCAGGTGGGCGAGGTCGCGGGCGGACTCCTCGGCGGGGTTGCCGAGGTCGAGCCGGACGCGGTCGGCGGTGCGGTCGTCCAGCGCGTAGTAGCGGTAGGGCTGGTAGACGTTGAGCGGTCCGGCCAGCAGCTTGCCCTCGTCGTCGGTGCCGTAGCCGGTGATCGGTGTGTTGTTGACGGACTCGGGGGTGAGGCCCACCAGGTTCACGTCCAGGGCGAGGAGTTCCTCGTCGTGGCGGCTCAGCCCGTCCGGCCCGAGGGCGGCCCGACGGCAGGAGACCGACCAGCGTTCGCGCACGTCGGGCGCGTTGAGGGAGGGCAGGGTGGTCTCGAACCAGCCCGGGTGCTTGGGCTCGGCGTACAGCCGGCGCCCAGCGTCGATGGCGAGCGGGTTGTCGCAGAGCACGTGCAGCCGCGCGATGCCGAGCAGCTTGGTCTGGTCGTAACCCCGGGCGTACTGGCCGTAGTTGACCACCGGCATCCGCTCCTCGGCGAAGACCGGGTGGGCGATCAGGTTGATCTCCAGCTCCTGGGTGATGCCGCCGCCGTTCGGATACTGGGCGAAGTAGAGCTGGAAGTTGAGCGAGACGCAGGCCCCGCCGTCGAAGGCGGCGACGCTCAGTCCGGGGTGGCGCTTGGCGAGCAGTTCACTCGCCCGCGCACGGTCGACCAGGTAGTCGACACCGATGTTGTGCAACGCACCGTAGTGGAAGGGCAGGTGGTACGGCTCCGGTACGGGCGGCAGCGGCAGGCCGGTCATGAGGGCTCCGAGGACGAGGGGGACGAGGAGGACGAGGAGGACGGCGAGGAGAACGGCGAAGGGGACGACGACGGGGACAACGCGGGTGAGAACACGGGCGCTACGGGGACACGGCTGGCGGCCGGGGGCGCCACCGCCGCCGGGCGGTGCAGCTCCAGCAGGTCGCGGTGCATCCGCTCGGCGCTGCGCAGCGCGAGGGCGGCCATGGTGAGCGAGGGGTTGGAGGTGCCGAGGGAGGGCATCGACCCGCAGCCGACGGCGTACAGGTTGGGGTGCTCCCAGCACCGCTGCCAGTGGTCGACCACCGAGTTGGCGGGCGAGTCGCCCATGATGTGGGTGCCACCGGCGTGGCCGGCGCCCCGGTAGCCGTGGACGGTTCCCCGGTGTTCGAGCCGTCCCGGCCATCCGGCCGCCGGGTAGGCGGTGTGGTCCTCGGCGCCGAGCAGCGCGAACAGCTGGTCGGAGACGGCCCGGGCCGAGGCCATGCCCTCGCGGACGTACTCGGAGACGTCGTAGCGGATGGCCGGGCTCGGCAGGCCGAGCGGGTCGCGCCGGTCCCGGTCGAGGGTGACCCGGTTGGCCGGGTCGGCGGGCTGCTCCAGCTCGAACTGGAGCGAGAACTGACGGCCCAGCCGGTCGCCGAGCCGCTCCCGGAGCTCCTTGCCCCGGAGGCCCGCCGCGAGCAGCGACGCCGCCTCGGCCTCCGGCGCGCCGCCCGCCCAGGACCAGCCCCAGTTGCCGATCTCGATCCGGAACGGCGCCCGGCGGTCCCGCCCGGGTCCGAAGCGGAACGCCTCCAGGCCGCTGGTGGAGCCGGGCCCCCGGTAGGGGCCGACCGGTCGGGGCATCAGCCCCCAGGTGAGCAGGGCCGGGTGGTCCATCAGGTTCCGGCCGACCTGGTCGCTGCGGTCGGCCAGACCGGAGAGGAGCAGCAGCCGGGCGTTCTCGATCGCGTGCGCGGCGAGGACGACCAGGTCCGCCGTCACCCGGTGGGTCGTGCCGCCCGCGAGGTACTCGACTTCCCGGGCCCGCCCGGTCTCCGGGTCGGCCAGCACCCGGCTGACGACGGCCTCTGTGCGCAGTTCGACCCCGGCCGCCCAGCGGGCCTGGGTACGCATCGGGGTGTACTTGGCGCCGCTCGGGCAGGCCGGGACGCAGCTGGAACTGCCCGCGCAGAGCGGCCCGTCGGCGGAGCCGGGCCTGGTCGGCACGCCGTTGCGGGCGTGCGGGGTGGCGGTGACGGCGAGCCGGGCGGGGCCGGGTACGGCGGGGTCGCGGACGGTCCGGCCGTCGAGGGCCCGGGCCAGCTGCCGGTCGAGGTAGCTGGCCGGGATGGCCCGCATCGGGAAGTCGTAGCCGTCCGGGATGGGCAGTCCGACGGCACGGCGCTGCTCCTCGGCGTCGGCGGCGACGCCGAGTTCCCGTTCGGCCTCGCGGTAGTGGGGTTCCAGGTCGTGGTAGCCGATCGGCCAGTTGCGGCCGTGGCCGAGGTCGCCGGTGCGGAAGTCCTCGGGGTGCATGCGCGGGGTGAGTCCGGTCCAGAGCAGCCCGGTGCCGCCGTTGGCGCGCAGGTAGCCGCTGGCGTAGGGCAGCGGCCCGTACTGGCGGAGGTGGCCGGTGGCGGTGAAGCCGCCGTCCGGGTTCCCGGTGAGGTCGGTGACGTCGGGTGACGGCGCCTCGGGGCTGTGCGGGTAGGGCGAGGTGGGCGGTCCGCCGCCGGCCGCGCGGTGGGCGGTGGCGGCCTCGGCGCCGGTGGGCGCGGCCCGTCCGGCCTCCAGGACGAGGACCCGCCAGCCCTGTGCGCCCAGGCGGTGGGCGACCAGTGTCCCGGCGAAGCCCGCGCCGACCACGACGGCGTCCCAACGGGCGGTCACCGGCCCTCACCGCCGTTGTCCGGTGCCGCTGCCCCGGTGCCCCGCGATGCGGTGCCTCCCGACGTCGCGGCCCCGCCCAGGATCTCCGCCCCTCCCCGGGCCTCGGGGCCCGGAACCTCGGCGCCCCGGGGCGCGCCGGCCCAGCTGCCGTGTCCGGGGGCGGCGGCGCCGGGCGGGACGGCGTGGAAGGTCCGCCAGACCAGCCCCTGGTCGTGGGCGCGGGCGGAGGAGGGCGCCTCGCCGGGCCAGGCGCCGACGTACCAGAGGTGGACCAGGGCGTGCTCGTCGCGGACCCGGTGGGCCAGCGTGGTGCGGTGGTGCTCGTCCGCCATGCCGGTGGAGCGCAGCTCGGGCACGTCGAACCCGGTCAGCTCGGCGCAGACGCGGAGGAACTCGTCCGGGTCGGCCAGGGCGTCGACGTACGCCTTCGCTCCCGGGTCCCAGCGCTCCGCCAGGTCGTAGTCGGCCGGACGGTTGTCGGACACGGACACGCGTGCACCCCCACGATCGGCAACGGGTGGCCGAGGCATGACAGGCCGTACGGCGCAACGGTCCGTACGGCACGACAGGCCCCGCACAACGCGGCAGGTCCGGGGCCGCCGGTCCTCGCGGGGACGGCCCTGCCTGCCACCGCGATCCTGCCGCCCGCCCTCACCACCGGAAACGCGTTGCACGAATCTGCCCGGACTTCATCACCCTGTGCCCGGTCGGCCATCCATCCCGATCATCCGGCGTCCGCTTCCGGTCGGCCCAGCGCCCGCACCGCCGCCAGGACGTCCAGGCCCAGCTCCGGGTCGGCGTCCTCGGGGAGGCTGACGGACAGCCGGGTGACCAGCCCCGCGTAGCGGCGGTGGATCTCCCCCGCGACCTCCTCGACCGGACCGCAGACCGCGAAGGCGTCGAACACCTCGTCGTCGATCAGCGCGGCCATCTCCGCCCAGCGCCCGCGAACCGAGTGGGTGTGCAGCTCCTCCTGGAGCCCCTCCCAGCCGTGCTGCGCCAGCACCGGGCGGTAGGCCGGCGTGGAGGCGTAGAACGCGAGCCGCTCGCGGGTGGCGGCCCGGTTGGCCGCCAGCTCCTCCTCGGTGCGGCCGGTGGCGGTGAGCACGTTGCCGACGATCTCGAACGGCCGCCCCGTCCACGCGGCGCCCTCCGCCTCGGCCCGGGCCCGTTCCTCGGTCAGGCCCGGCAGCACCTGCTCGGCCAGGTAGGCGGTGGAGGAGAACGGGTGGCTCAGGAAGCCGTCGGCCACCGCCCCGGCGGTCCGGGTCATCAGCGGCCCGACGCCCGCCAACAGGATGCGCGGCACCCCGGACGGGACCGGATCCGGCGAGAACACCGGCGTCATCACCGTGTGGGTGTAGAACTCGCCCCGGAAGCGCAGCCGTTCGCCGGTCTGCCAGCTGTGCCAGATCGCCCGCACCGCGTGCACGTACTCGCGCATCCGGGCGGCCGGGCGGTCCCAGGGCATCCCGAAGCGCTTCTCGATGTGCGGCTTGACCTGCGAGCCCAGCCCGATGACGGCCCGTCCGCCGGAGGCCGCGTGCAGCCCCCAGGCCTGGTAGGCGAGCGTCATCGGGGTCCGCGCGAAGGCCACCGCGATGCCGGTGGCCAGCTCGATCGACTCGGTCCGGTCGGCCGCCCGGGCGAGCTGGAGGAACGGGTCGTACGCGGTCTCGGCGACCACCAGCCGGTCCATGCCCCGGCGTTCGGCCCGCTCGGCGGCGTCCAGGATGCCCGCCGGGTGTCCGGAGGCGGTGGCGTCGAGGCGCAGGGCGGCGGGTCGGAGGGCGGCGGGTCGGTCCATGGCGGTGCTCCTGGTCGCGGGCGGCGGTGCTACCCGGGTAGCCTGCCACGCCCCGCCCCGGGCCCCCGGGCCCCGGACCGACCGCCGCCCCCTCACCGACCGCCGACGGCACCGCCCGCACCGCCCGCACCACCCGGCGCCGCGAACAGCCGGTCCAGGTGCCGGTCGACGGCCGTGAGCACGGCGGCGGGCTCGACCACGTCCAGCTCCAGCAGCGTGGTGAACCCGGTGAGCGCGAGCAGCAGGTCCGTCTCCACCACCGGGTCGCGGTCGGCCGCGAGCTGCCCGTCGGCGATCGCCTGCCGGACGATCCGCTCGACCATCGCCCGCCCCTGGAGCAGTCCGCCGCGCGCCCGCGCGTGGACCTCCTCGTCGTGCAGCGCCTCCAGCACGTAGGCGGCGCTCATCCGGCTGGTCGCCCGCGCGTCGGCGTGCAGGGGCAGCAGCTCGACCAGCATCGCCCGCAGCACGTCGCGCGGGTGCGGCCGTTCGCCGAGCTCCGCCAGTGCCCGGCCGACCCGCAGCCCGCTCTGCTCGCCGGCGAAGTCCATCGCGAAGGTGAGCATCTGCGCCCGGGAGCCGAAGTAGTGCTGGAGCTGCCCGAGCGAGATGCCCGCCTCCTGGGCGACCTCGCGCATCGTCAGGTGCGTGGCGCCGCGCCGCTCCACGACCCGCCACAGCGCGCGGGCGATCGTCTCGCGGCGTTCCCGGTGGTCGACCTGCTTGGGCATCGGCGGCGGCTCCTCGGATTCTCCCCGCGGGCCGCGGAAACCGCGGACCCTGCGGGATCTTTTCCATACGCTTGACATAATACAGCTGACCTATAACGTGGGAAGCCTTCCGAGGGAGGAGCGTCCACATGTCGGAGCAGCCCGTCATCCGCACCACCGAAGGACTCGTCCG
Source organism: Kitasatospora sp. NPDC001261 (assembly GCF_042896795.1). Taxonomy (NCBI): domain Bacteria; kingdom Bacillati; phylum Actinomycetota; class Actinomycetes; order Kitasatosporales; family Streptomycetaceae; genus Kitasatospora; species Kitasatospora sp. NPDC001261. The sequence continues at coordinate 190,187 of NZ_JBIAXP010000019.1, read as the reverse complement.
CGGCCACTGGGAGCCGCGGCGCGAGCCGGAACAGCACCCGGAGCAGCACCACGAGCAGCGAGGCGGCCGGGAACTCGCCGTCTTCCGCGGCATCCGCTACGCCCAGCCGCCCGTCGGAGCCCTCCGCTTCGCCGCCCCCGCCGAACCCGAGCCGTGGGACGGCGTCCGCGAGGCCGTCGCCTTCGGCCCCGTCGTCCCCCAGTCCGGGCCGATGCCCGCCGGGTCCGGCGAGCCGTCCGAGGACACCGACTGGCTGACGCTCGACGTCTGCACGCCCGATCCAGGCACGGCCGGGCTGCCGGTCCTGGTCTGGATCCACGGCGGCGGATTCATGTCCGGCACCGCCGGCGACCCGCTGTACGACCCGACCGCCCTGGCCTCCGCCGGGCTGGTCGTGGTGGCCGTCAACTACCGCGTGGGCGCCGAGGGCTTCGCCCTGCTGGAGGGCGCCCCGGCCAACCGGGCCTTCCTGGACCAGATCGCCGCCCTGCACTGGGTGCGGCGCAACATCGCCCGGTTCGGCGGGGACCCGGCCCGGGTGACCGTCGCCGGGCAGTCCGCGGGCGCCGGCTCGGTCGCCGCCCTGCTGGCGATGGCCCCGGCCCGCGGCCTGTTCCGGCGGGCCGTCGCCCACTCGGTGCCGGGCAACCACTGCACCCCCGCGCTGGCCGCCGAGGTCACCGCCGAGCTCGCGAAACTGCTCGGCACCGTCCCCACCGCCGCCGCGCTGGCCGAGGTGCACCCCTGGCGCCTGGCCTCGGCGGTCACCGAGCTGAATGCCGCGCTGCCGGACCACGTCGCACGCTGGGGCCGACTGGCACGGAGCGGCATCGCCACCGTCCCGGTGGTCGACGGCGAGGTCCTGCCGGGCTCCCCGTGGTCGGCGCTGACCGCCGGCGTGGACCTGCTGGTCGGTCACACCCGGGACGAGTTCCGGCTGTTCAGCGTCCTCAGCGGCCGACACGGCGGCTTCACCGAGGAGGAGGCGCGGCGCATGCTGAAGGCGTTCGCGCCGACGCCGGGCGGCCCGGACGCCTACCGGTCCGCCCTCCCCGGCGCGACGCCCTCCGAACTCCTCGAAGCCGTCGGCTCCGACGCCCTGTTCCGGGTGCCGTCCCTCCGGCTGGCCGAGGCCAACGCGGCCGCCGGCGGCACCTCGTACCTCTTCGAGCTCGCCCTGCCCGCCCCCGCCCTCGGCGGCGTCCTCGGCGCCTGCCACGGCCTGGACGTACCGCTCGCGTTCGGCAGCCTGGACAGCCCGACGGCGCGGCAGTCGCTCGGCGACCCGCCCCCGCCGGAGGCCGTCCGGGTGTCGGCGGAGCTGCGCCGGGCCTGGGTCCGGTTCGCCACCACCGGCGACCCGGGGTGGCCCGCCTTCGATCCGGACCAGCAGCTCACCCGCGTCCTGGACGCCCGCTCGGAGACCGTCCGCTACCCGGAACAGGCCGCCCGCCGGATCTGGGCGGGGCACCCCCTCACCGCCTACGACCTGCACTGACGGCGGCCCGGCCGGGCGGGGAGCCCGAGGGCGGGCACCGAGGACGGCCGTACGGCGCGGGCACCCGCCCGCGCCGTACCCCCCGTGGGCCCCACCCGTTCAGGCAGCTCCCGTGCACGGGCGACCGCACGGACCGGCCGTTCCGCCGCTACTTCCCCTACTTCCCCGAGTCCTTCAACAGCCGCAGCAGCCCGGTCGCCACCAGGGCCGAGGAGGCCGGGTTCTGACCGGTCACCAGGTTGCGGTCGACCACCGCTTGCGGCGCCCAGGGCTCGCCCTCCTCGAAGTCCACGCCGAGCCCGACCAGCCGGTCCTGGAGCAGCCACGGCGCGCGGTCCGCCAGGCCGGCCTGGGTCTCCTCGGCGTTGGTGAAGCCGGTCACCCGGTACCCGGCGAAGGGCGAGCCGCCGTCCTCGGTCCGCGCGGCGAGCAGCGCGGCCGGGCCGTGGCAGACCACTCCGAGCGGGCGCCCGGAGGCGAGCACCCGGGTGAGCAGCCGGCCGGAGTCGGCGTCGACCGCCAGGTCCTCCATCGGGCCGTGGCCGCCGGGGTAGAACACGGCGTCGTAGTCGGCCGGGTCGACCTCGGCCAGCACCAGCGGCTGCCGGAACTCGGCGATCCCCGCCAGTGCCTCGGCCATCGCCGGGTCGGTCAGGCTGGCCCGGTCCGCGACCGGGACGACACCGCCGGGGGTGGCGACGGCGACCCGGTGGCCGGCCTCGGTGAAGGCGCGGTACGGGACGACCGCCTCCTCCGCCCAGAAGCCGGTCGGGTGCTCGGTGCCGTCGTTCAGGGTCCAGACCTTCGAACCGGTCAGGACGAACAGGATGTCGGCCATGGGGGTGTGCCTCCGGGGGTGCCGCGGTCTCCGCCACGACGGTCCGCCGCGGCGCTCACGCGGTCGACGCTAGACGCGCCCGGCCCGCGGGAACCAATGGGCCACGCGATGCGAGGCATCGGAATTCCGATACCTCACCCGGACCGTCGAGCCGGTCGCCAAGCTCAGCACCGAACTGACCACCGAATCCACCATCGGGCCCACCCCAGGGCCCGCCGCCGAGCCATCGGAATCCCGTACGCTCACGGGCATGAGCGATCGCCCGGCCACCGGCTCCGGCCCGCTGGACCTCAACCAGCTGCGGACCTTCCTCGCCGTGCACCGGGCGGGCTCCTTCACCGCGGCCGCGCACCTGCTGGGCCTCTCCCAGTCCACGGTGACCGCGCAGATCCGGGCACTGGAGCAGCGGCTCGGCCGGGAGCTGTTCGAACGCCGGGCCCGCGGGGTCAGCCCGCTGCCGTACGCCGACGACCTCGCCGCCCGCCTGGCCGGGCCCCTGGACCGGCTCGCGGGCCTCGCCGACGGACGCGGCGGCGGCGCGCCGGAACCGGTGCACCTGGCCGGGCCGGCCGAGTTCCTCGGCACCGTCCTGCTGGCCGAGCTGGCCCCGCTGGTCGCGCAGGGCGTCCAGCTGCGGGTGACCGGCGGGCTCACCGACCCGCTGCTGGCGGAACTGCGCGCCGGGCAGCACGACCTGGTGGTCGCCACCCGGCGTCCGCGCGGCCGGACGCTGCTCGCCGAACCGCTCGCCGACGAGGAGTTCGTCCTGGTCGCGGCCCCGGTCTGGGCCGAGCGGCTGGCCGGCCGGGAGCTGCCCGACGCGCTGGCCGAGGCACCGCTGCTCAGCTACGCCGAGGACCTGCCGATCGCCCGCCGCTACTGGCGGCACGTCTTCGACCGGCGGCTGCACGCCCGGGCCGCGGTCACCGTGCCGGACCTGCGGGCGCTGCTCTCGGCGGTGACCGCGGGCGCGGGCTGGAGCGTGCTGCCCGGCTACCTGTGCCGGGCCGAACTCGCCTCCGGGGCCCTGCGGTTGCTGCACGAACCGGCCGATCCGCCGATCAACACCGCCTACCTGGTGCGCCGCCCGGCCGGCTCGGCCAACCCGCACGTGGCCCTGGTCCGCGAACACCTGCTGGCCGCGGCCCGCACCTGGGGCTGACCGGCCGCGCCCCCGCCGACCAGCCGCCCACCAGCCACACACCGCGCCCCGGGATCAGACCGCCAGGTCCCGCCGTTCCAGCAGCCGGAAGGCCGCCACCAGCCCGAGCAGCCCCACCCCGAGCAGCACGCCGAACGCCGCCCACGGCACCCCGCCGTGGCCGAGCACGTCGCCCGGCGCGTAGTAGTGGAACGGGCTGAGGTAACGCAACGGCCGGGCCGGGGACCAGGCCAGCGCGACGAAGTTGAGCGCGAAACCGACCGCGCCGAAGGCGACGGCCGCGCCGACCACATGGGCCCGCCGCCGGCTGACCGCGGAGACCGCCAGCACCGGTCCGGTCAGGCAGAACGCGAGGGCGCAGCCGAGCAGTCCGGCGGTGAACACCGCGCCCTCCGGGACGGCCTCGCGCAGCGGCGCGGAGGCGGCCACCCCGAGCGCGAGGGTCAGCGTGGCGGCGGCGTTGAGCAGCACCGAGGCGGCGACCAGGGCGCCGGTCCGCTCGGCGAGCAGCCGGCGGCGGGAGACCGGGCGGGTCATCAGCAGCTCGATGGTGCCGGACTCGACGTCGGCCGCGACGGCGGCGGCGCCGAGCGAGCCGATCACGGTCAGCTGGAGGGCGATCCAGAACGGGTGGGTGAGCCCGGCGCCGAGCAGGCCGGGGTAACTGGCGATGGAGACGTCGCCGTTGGAACCGCTGAAGGCCTTGAACGCGCCGGGCGGGGTGCGGCCGCCGCCGAACAGGTCGCCGGGCGGGATGGTCCCGGCGATCACCACGATCAGGGCCTCGAAGACGACCATGCCGAACAGCAGGGAGAGCAGCATCCGGCGGCGCCGGTGCAGGGCGAGCCAGACCAGCGGGAGGCGGCGGTTGACGGTGCTCGGGTTCACGGCCGCTCCTCCGGTTCCGGCCGGCTGTCGCCGGCTGATCGCTCCTCGGCCCCGACGGACCGGTAGAGGTCGAGGAAGGCCTCGTCCAGTCCCGCCTCCTCCACCGTCAGGTCGGCGACCGGCAGTTCGGCGAGCAGGGTGCGCACCGCCGCGACCACCTCGTCCGGCGGCACCAGCAGCTCGACCCGCGGGCCGTCCCAGCGCGGGGACCACCGCTCGGCGGCGCCCAGCGGCCGGGCGCCCCGCCCGTCGTCGAGGAGCAGCCGGACCCGGCGGGCCCGGGCCTGGCGCAGTTCGGCCACCGAGCGGACGGTGACCAGCCGGCCGTGGCGGACGATGGCGACCCGGCCGCAGGTCCGCTGCACCTCGGGCAGCACGTGGCTGGAGAGCAGGACGGTCCGCCCGGCCGCGGCCTCCTCGGCGAGCAGTTCGTAGAAGGTCTCCTGGACGAGCGGGTCGAGCCCCTCGCTCGGCTCGTCCAGCACCACCACCGGCGGCCGGTGCTGGAGCGACTGGACGAGTCCGAGCTTCTGCTTCATGCCGCGCGAGTACTGCCCCACCGGCCGGGCCAGGTCGGCCCGGGAGAGCTTCAGCCGCTCGCACAGCTCGCGCTGGCGCGGGACCGGGGCGCCCTGGAGGGCGGCGAGCAGGTCGAGAGTCTGCTGCCCGGTGAGTTCGGGGTAGAGCCGCAGTTCGCCGGGCAGGTAGCCGATCGAGGGGGCGAGCAGGCCGTGGTCGGCCACCGGGTCCAGACCGAGCACCCGCACCTGCCCGTCGCTGGGGCCGAGCAGGCCGACCAGGCAGCGCAGCGTGGTGGTCTTGCCGGCGCCGTTGGGGCCGAGCAGGCCGAACACCTCGCCGGCCTCGACCGACACGTCCAGCTGTTCGATGCCGACCGTACTGCCGTAGCGCTTGGTGAGCGCCCGCAGTTCGATCACCGGACCGCCTCCGGTGCCCCGCCGGTCGACGGCTGGATCCGGGCTTCCCGGCATGACCACCTCCTGTGAGGGACGCGCCCGACGGTGCCGGACGGGCTCCGGCGACGGGATGCGATCCGTCGCCGGACGCGCCCCGGTGACGGACGCGTCCGACATCCAAGCGCGCCCGGCCGGGCGAGTCGAGGGACGCGGCCGAAACGGAGGGTGTCTCACCCCTTGCACACCCCCAGCGGCACCAGCCGGGCGACCTGCCGGGCGAGCCCCGCGGCCTCGGTCACGGCGGCCACCGCGTCGACGTCCTTGTACGCCTCGGGGGTCTCCTCGGCCAGCGCCCGCCAGGAGGCCGGCCGCACCGCGATCCCCCGCGCCTCCAGCTCGCTCTTCAACCGCTCGCCGCGCACGGTGCGCAGCACCTGGTGGCGGCTCAGCACCCGCCCGGCGCCGTGGCAGGCGGAGCGGAAGGCCTCGTTGCCGGGCAGGCCGACCATGACGTACGAGGCGGTGCCCATGGTGCCCGGCACCAGCACCGGCTGCCCGGCCTCCACCAGGTCGGCGGGCAGGTCGGGGTCGCCCGGCGGCAGCGCCCGGGTGGCGCCCTTGCGGTGCACGCACAGCGTCCGGAGCTCGCCGTTCACCTCGTGGGTCTCCAGCTTGGCGAGGTTGTGCGAGACGTCGTAGACCAGCTCCAGCCCGACCCCGAGCACGGTGGCGAAGGCGCGGCGGGCCGCCTCGGCGAGCAGCTGCCGGTTGGCCCGGCCGTAGTTGGCGGCCGCGGTCATGGCGCCCAGGTAGGCACGGCCGCGCGGGGAGTCGACCGGGGTGCAGGCGAGCTGGCGGTCCGGGAGCTCGATCCGGTAGCGGTGCAGTTCGCGGTCCATGGCGCGGACGTGGTCGGTGCAGATCTGGTGGCCGAGGCCGCGCGAACCGCAGTGGATCATGACGCAGACCTGGCCCGGCCGCAGTCCGAAGGCGGCGGCGGTCCGCGGGTCGTGCACCCGGTCGACGGCCTGCACCTCCAGGAAGTGGTTGGCCGAGCCGAGGCTGCCGACCTGCTGCAGCCCGCGCTCGACGGCCCGGGTGCTCACCTCCCCGGGAGCCGCGCCGGCCAGCACGCCACGGTCCTCGCAGCGTTCCAGGTCGCGCGGCACACCGTGGCCGTGCTCGACGGCGTAGCGGGCACCGCCGATCAGCAGCTCGTCCAGCTCCTCCGGTCCGCCGAGCCGCCACAGGCCGCCCCGGCCCAGGCCGCGCGGGACGGCGCGGTCCAGCAGGTCCATCAGGCGGCCGATCCGCTCCGGGTCGAGTTCGTCCCGGCCGACCCCGGCCGCCAGCAGCCGGACCCCGCAGGAGATGTCGAAGCCCACCCCGCCCGGCGAGACCACCCCGCCCCGCTCGACGTCGGTCGCGGCGACCCCGCCGATCGGGAAGCCGTAGCCCCAGTGCACGTCCGGCATCGCGTAGGAGGCGCGGACGATCCCGGGCAGCGTCGCCACGTTCGCCACCTGCTCCAGCGCCTTGTCCCCGGCGGCCTGCGGCAGCAGCGCGGCGCTCGCGAACACCACCCCGGGCACCCGCATCGGCGGGCGCGGCTCGATCCGCCAGCGGTACCGGCCGGCCTCGGTCAGTGCGATCTCCACCTCGCTCACCCCGCTCCCGCGGCTCCGGCCCACCGTGCCGGGACCGGGCTCAGACGTCCACCGTGGCCTGGCAGGTCCAGCCGTCCGGCCCGGCGCTCAGGTCCAGGTCGTGCAGTGAGACGGCCTTCGGCACGGCGCCGACCAGGGCGGCCGTGGCGGCGTCGGCCATCCGGAACCGGACCGCCACCCGACGGGCGCCGTCCAGGCCCTCGATCGGGCCGACCGCCACCGCCACCGGCAGTTCGCCGTCGACGTCCATCCGGTAGACGACCTCCTCCAGGACGCCCGCCAGCAGGTCCGGATCGCTCACCGCGAGGACCGTGCAGCCGCGCTCACCGACGATCCGCGCGCCGGCCAGGTCGGCGAAACTGCCGACGACGCCGTGCACCAGCTCGCCGATGCAGCCCTCCGCCGTCGGCGCCCAGGCCTCGACCCGCAGGTCGGCCGTGTGCGGCACACTCCGGTGCCCGCCGGCGGACCGGCCGGCAGGCTCGTCTCCGTCCACGAGCGACGCCTCCCGCACCCGTTTCCCTCTCCCCTCCAGCCTCGTCCCGCAGCCCACCCGGGGGCAAGTGCGGCCCGCACCGGAGGCCGGGTGCCGCAGCAGGCCCTCGCGCAGGGCGATGGCGTACGTGCGCAGGGCCGTGCGCCAGTCGGCCGATCCGTTCTGGGCGGGGGTCGTCGCCCGGCTGCGGGTGGCCGGGGTGCGCACGGCGCACCACGCCCGGATGCCCGAGCCGACCAACCGGCGTTGCGACGTCGAGCAGATCCGGACCTTCACCGTCCGCGCCGGGCGGATCGTCGGGATCCGCGCCGTGGGCGACCGCCTCGGCGTGTTCATCCAGCTCGGCTGGGACCGGCCGGCCACGGAATGACCGGCGGCGGATCGGGGCCGTTCCCGTGACGGGCGAACGGTGGCCGTGCCTGCACGACGGGCAGCGCGTCATGCCCGATCAGGCAGTCCGGCCTGCCTTCGCGCCTCTGGTGGAGCTCCTGCCCGTCTGTTAGTCAGGAGGGTGACCGCCTGCCGTGCGAGAGGGAGACCATGCACGCCCAGCACAGCGCGAAGACCGATGAGGCCGAGCGCAGCCGTCCACCGGCGAGCAAGCCCGCGATCGGGGGCGCGCCGCCTCTCCTGGCCCTCCAGCGCAGCGTCGGCAACGCGGCGGTCGTCCGGATGCTCCGCCGGACCGGACGGCCTGGGGCTCAGGAACAGCCCCGGCAGGGCGGCGAATTCGACTACGGGCAGGCCGAGCACGCCGTTCAGCGCTCCACCGTCCAGGACGTCCTGCGCTCCCCGGGGCGTCCGCTCGACCACGGCACGCGCGCCGAGATGGAAGGCCGGCTCGGCACGGACTTCTCGGACGTCCGCATCCACACGGACGCGGCCGCGCGGGCCTCGGCAGTGGACGTGGGCGCCCGCGCCTACACTTCCGGCCACCATGTCGTCATCGGCGAGGGCGGCGGCGACAAGCACACCCTCGCCCACGAACTCACCCACGTCATCCAGCAGCGCCAGGGCCCCGTCGCCGGAACGGACGACGGCACCGGGCTGAAGGTCTCCGACCCCTCCGACCGCTTCGAACGCGAGGCCGAGGCCAACGCCGTTCGCGTCATGCGGCGGTCGGTGCTTCCGCCGGCGCGGACCGAGGGCGGAGCCGCCGTCGGCACCCGTACCGACGTAGCGGTGCAGCGCGCGTCGGCGGAGGAGGACCGCGAGGTCGCGGCGAACCTCGCGGAGGCCGCCGGCGGGCGCCTCGGGAGCACCGAGCCGTGGGCGCGCGAGACGTTCGATCCCCATGACACGGAGATCGGCGCGGACAGGACCGGTGTCCACATCGCCAGCGTCCAGGCCCCCACGGACAAGGTGATGAAAGCGGGTGCGCAGTGGTCGGCCGTCGAGCTGGATAAGAAGAAGAAGCTCCTGGGCGAGGCGCTGGACACCGCGTTCCTCGAATGGAGCAAGCGGTACGACCCCGAGCAGGTGTACATCTTCACCGCGCCGGAGTACTACTTCAGCGGCCAGGGCACCCACTTCCTGAGCGGGGACCAGGCAGCCGGCGTGGACGAGTGGCTCGCCGACCGCCTGGCGATCCTGCCCAGCAACTACCTGGTGGTGCCGGGAACCATCGGCCGCCGACGTTCCCTCGACGCGCACGAATCGGACCAGGCGCGCGCCGAACAGCAGGAGGGCCGGAAGCGGCTCAAGGAGAACATGGGTGCCGACAACGGATACGCCAAGGACTCGGTAGCGGAGCTGGAGGAGATCTGGGAGCAAGGACCTGACCCCGACGGGTCGGGCAACGTGACCGTGTTCGACAACTACGCGCGTGTCTTCCAGGGCGGCCAGGATCCGAAGACCTACACGAAGCGTTTCGAGGCGCCGGACTGGGGAGGAGCTCCGGACCGTTCACAGGAGGAGATGGAGCAAGGCTTCTTCGCCATCGGGCAGGAGAACTTCGAGACCACGGTGAAGGGCGTTCAGGTCCGTCTCCAAATATGCTCGGACAACGCCGCGGAGAGCCTCTGGAACGAACCGTACGAAGGCGTCCACATCCTGGTGGCGGCGAACTTCGGCGACGCGGGCGAGAGCCAGGCCAACATGCACGGGGACACCTTCGTCGTGGCCGACTCGGGACATTCCCAGCTCTTCGAGGCCGACAATCCGGTCCCGCCGGCGGACAGCGTCGAGGACCTCCGGTACCACGCTGCCGAGAAGCGGAAGATGACGGGCAAGAGCCCGGAGGCGACCAGCACGAAGGGACCGGTCTCGCTGAACTTCTACCGCACGGCGACCCGGGAACCCAGCGCCCAGTAGGCGCTGGGGCGGTGGGCGAGGCCGATCGCGTGCCCTGCGGGTGCCCCTGGCCGCCGGGTCAGGCCGTGGGGAACTCGACCCGGACGCGCAGTCCGCCCGTGCTGCCGGGGTCGGCGATGACGGTGGCGTGGTGGGCGCGCGCGATGGAGGCGACGATGGACAGGCCGAGGCCCGCGCCCTCACGCGGGCTGTGCCGACGCTCCTGGAGGCGGCGGAAGGGCTCGAAGAGGTAGGGGACCGTCTCCGGCGGCACCTGCGGGCCGGTGTTGGCGACCTCCAGGACGCCGTCGCGCACGTCGACGTCGACCCGGCCGCCGTCGTGGTTGTAGCGCAGGGCGTTGCCGACCAGGTTGCGGACCAGGTGTGCCAGCAGCACCGGATCACCGTCGACGGACACGGGGGCGGTGTCGGTCCGGACGGTGACGCCGTTCGTCCGGGCTTCCTCCGGGGCGGCGCACTCGGCGGCCACCGCGCGGGCCAGCTGGTCCAGTGCGACCGGTTCGCGGTGGTCCAGCCTCTGGTCGGAGACGGACAGCAACAGCAGGCCCTCGATGAGCCGTTCGCTGCTCTCGGAGACCTCGATCAGTTTGCGGCGGACCCGGGCGACGGCGGCCGGGTCCCCGGTGGCCAGCCCGATCTCGGCCGCGGCCCGCTGCACCGCGAGCGGGGTGCGCAGTTCGTGTGCGGCGTTGGCCGCGAACCGCTGCTGGGCACCGACCAGTTGCTCCATGCGATCGAGCATGTCGTCGAAGGTGTCGGCGAGCTGTTTGAGTTCGCCCGGGGGTGCGTCGAGGGCGATCCGCTCGTGCAGGTTCTCGCCCGAGAGCCGCCGCGCCGTGTTGGTGATCACCGCCACCGGGCGCAGCACCCGTCCCGACATCCACCAGGCCAGTGCCATCGAGATGACGGCGAAGGCGGCCAGGGCGATCAGGGAGACGGTCAGCAGCTGGTTCTGGGCGGCCTGCTCGGCGGCCTGGGTGACGACCTTGACGGCCTGGAAGTGGGACTGTCCGCCGTCGGCGGGATCGGCTCCGGCGGGGGCGCTCCCGGGTGGGGCGTTCGCGGGCGCGGCGGTTCCCACCATGAGGGTCTTCGCCGCCGCGGCCGGGTCCGGGGTCGCCAGCGTGGCCAGTCGCGGTTCGACGGCGACGGCCGTGCTGATCGAGGTGTACAGCCCCTCCCGGACCAGGAAGTTGACCAGGACGATGAGCATCGCCCCGGCGAGGACGAGCAGCCCGCCGTAGAGCATGGTCAGCCGGCCCCGCTCCCCGCCCGGCAGCCGCGGGCGTGCTCTGCCGGGCCGCCGCGGGCGCGCTCTGCCCGGCAGCGGAAGCAGCGGAAGGCGGTTCGGGCCGATCGGGGCGGAGCGCCTCACGCCGGGACGCCGATGCGGTAGCCGTGGCCGGGCACGGTGTCGATGACCGAGGGCTCGCCGAGCTTGGCGCGGAGCTTGCTGAGGGCGACCCGGACCGCGTTGGTGCGGTATCCCATGTTCCGCTCCCACACCTGGTCGATCAGGTCCTCACCGCTGACCACGGCGCCCTCGGCCTGCATCAGCACCTCCAGGACGCCGAACTCCTTGCGGGACAGGGCGAGGTAGCGGCCCTCCCGGAAGGCCTGGCGGCGGGCGGTGTCGAGGGTGATGCCGGCACGTTCGATGACCGGCGGAAGGGCGGGGTGGGTGCGGCGGCCGAGGGCCAGGACCCGGGCCAGCAGTTCCTCGTAGGCGAACGGCTTGGTGAGGTAGTCGTCCGCGCCCAGGTCCAGGCCGTCGACGCGGTCGCGGACGGTGCCGGCGGCGGTGAGCATCAGCACCCGGGTCAGCAGCCGCTGCTCGACGACGCTCCGGCACACCTCGTCGCCGTGCGCTCCGGGCAGGTCGCGGTCGAGTACGAGCACGTCGTAGTCGGTGAGGCGCAGCCGTTCCAGCGCGTCGGCGCCGTTGTACACGACGTCGACGGCCAGGGCGTCGCGCCGCAATCCCTCGGCGATCATGTCCGCCAGGAATTCCTCGTCCTCCACGATCAGTACACGCATGACATCAGGTGTACCTGAAAGCCACCTTTCGTCGCCGTAAAGGTCTCGGCTGACAGCGGCGAAACGCGGGTGCGTGCCAGCCTCTGCGTCGTCGGTCACCCGGTATCGGAGACGTATCGGACACGGTGGCCGGCCACTCGCAATCGGACTCGGAGGAATTCCATGCGGAACCACATGCGGAACCACAGGTACGGCGCGGCGGCCGTGCTGGTGGCGGGGATGGCGCTGTTCACCGCGGCCTGTGGCGGAGGCGCCACGGGCTCCGGCGGGGGCGCCGGCTCGGACTCGTCGGGCAGGGGCGCGGCGGCGGACCAGGCCTACGAGCACCGTAAGTGCCTGCGCGAACACGGCGCCCAGGTGAAGGAGCCGGAGCCGGGCCAGGACCCGCGGGGCCTGGTCCTCGAGGGCGGCCAGGACAAGATGGCGGAAGCCCTCAAGGCCTGCGGTGGAGCCGGTGGCGCGGGCGGCGCGAAGATGTCCCAGGCCGACAAGGACAGGGCTCTCAAGTTCGCCCAGTGCATGCGCGGTAACGGCGTGGACATGCCGGACCCGAAGTTCGACGGCGACTCGGCGATGTCGGGACAGGCGATGAAGGTCCCGGAGGGCCCCGACAAGGACAGGTTCGACAAGGCGAACAAGGCGTGCAGTGGTCAGAATGCGGAGTGAGCGCGGGCGGAGCCGCCGAACGTACCTGATCGCCGCGCTGGTCACCTCGGTCTCGCTGGTGGGCGGGGTCACGGCCCTCTCGCAGACCGGCGGCGGCGCGAGCGCCGGCACGGACCGCACGGACGGGCTGCCGCCGAGCACGGGCTCGGTGGAACGGCAGGACCTGAGCAGCCGGACCCAGGTGGACGGGACCCTCGGGTACGCCGAGGAGCGCCGGTTCAACGCCGGTGTGACGGGCACCCTCACCTGGCTCCCGGAGGCCGGCGCGCTGGTGGAACGCGACGGGGTCCTCTACGAGGTCGACGGCCGGAAGGTCCGGCTCATGGTCGGCGAGCGCCCCGTGTACCGGACGCTGAAGGCCGGCGACAAGGGGCCGGACGTCAGACAGCTGAAGGAGAACCTCCGCGCCCTGGGCCACGGCAAGGGGCTGGCCGCGGACGAGGAGTTCACCCCCGGCACCGTGGAGGCGGTCAAGCGCTGGCAGAAGGCCCACGGTCTGACCCAGACCGGCGAGATCGGCCCCGAGCAGATCGCCTTCTCGCCCGGTCCGGTGCGGATCAAGAAGAACGACGCGGCCGTCGGCGACCAGGCCGCTCCCGGCAAGCCGGTCCTCACCACCACCGGCTCCGAACGGCAGGTGCAGATCAGGATCGAGGTCTCCCGGGCCGACCTCGCCAAGCCCGGTACCAGGGTCGAGGTCGCTCTGCCCGGCGGCGGTAGGGCCAAGGGCAAGGTCGCCTCCGTCGACCGCACCATCGGTGAGGACGGCAAGGAGCAGGGCTCCCCGGACAAGCCCGCCAAGATCACCGCCCGGGTGGTCTTCGACGACCCGGGGCAGGCGGAGGGCTTCGACCAGGCACCGGTCACCGTCGAGCTCGAGGGCGAGGTCCGCGAGGACGTGCTGACGGTACCGGTCAACGCCCTGCTCGCGCTGACCGGCGGGGGCTTCGGCATCCAGGTCGTGGAGAACGGGAAGGTGCGCGAAGTCCCGGTCGAGCTCGGCATGTTCGGACAGGGCCGGGTCGAGGTCAGCGGGACCGGCCTGGCCGAGGGAATGAAGGTCGGGGTGCCCACGTCATGAGCGCGGTGGTCGAGTTGAACCAGGTCACCAAGGAGTACCCGGGCGGGGTGGTGGCGCTGCAGGGGGTGGACCTGCGCATCGGAAGCGGCGAACTGCTCGCCATCGTCGGCCCTTCGGGGTCGGGCAAGTCCACCCTGCTGCACATCGTCGGCACCCTGGACCGGCCCAGCGCCGGATCCGTCACCCTGGCGGGCCACGACGTCGCCGCCCTCTCCGACCGCCGGCTGTCCGCCCTGCGCGCCCGGCACATCGGCTTCGTCTTCCAGTCATTCCACCTGGTGGCCGGGGTCAGCGCCCGGGACAACGTCGCCGAGGGCCTGCTCTACTCGGGCCTGCCGCGCGCCCAGCGCCGCAGACGCGCGGCCCTGGCCCTGGAACGGGTCGGGCTCGCGGACCGCATGCACCACCGGCCGCACGAGCTGTCGGGCGGCCAGCGGCAGCGGGTGGCGATCGCCCGGGCGGTGGTCGGCGAGCCGGACCTGCTGCTGGCCGACGAGCCGACCGGCGCGCTGGACTCCGCCTCGAGCGAAGCGGTGATGGAGCTGCTGCACGACCTCAACGCCGACGGTGCCACCATCGCGGTGATCACCCACGACGGCGAGATCGCCGACAGCCTGCCCCGCCAGGTCCGGATCCGCGACGGCCGCGTCGTGGCGGACCTGCGCACCGGCGCCGCCGTCCCGGCCGATCGGGGTGGGGAGCGATGAGCCGCACACGGCTCTCCCCGGCCCGGCTCGGCCCCCGTGACGTCCTCCACGTCGGCTCGGCCGGCCTGCGCACCCGGCCGCTGCGGGTGGTGCTGTCCGCGCTGGGCATCGCCATCGGCATCGCCACCATGATCGCGGTGGTCGGCATCTCCTCCTCCAGCAAGGCCCAACTCCTGCGGCAGCTCGACCGGTTGGGGACCAACCTGCTGGTGGCCTCCCCCGGCCAGGGGCTGTTCGGCGAGAAGGTGAAGCTGCCCGAGGAGTCGGTCGGCATGCTGAGCCGCGTCCCCGGGGTCGAGCAGGTCGGCGCGACCGGTGACCTGGCGCAGTCCGTCCGGCGCAGCGAGAAGATCCCCGACGAGGAGACCGGCGGCATCACCGTGAAGGCCGCCACCGAAGGACTGCTGGACGTCGTACGCGGCGCGGTCGGCTCGGGCACCTGGCTCAACGAGGCCAACGGGCGCTACCCGTCGACGGTGCTCGGACACGTAGCGGCCCAGCGCCTGGGCATCACCGCCCCCGGTCAGCAGGTCCACATCGGCGACCGGTACTTCACCGTCATCGGCATCCTCGACCCGCTGCCGCTGGCTCCCGAGATCGAGCGGGCCGCCCTGGTCGGCTGGGACGGCGCCGGCACGCTGCTGGGCTTCGACGGCCACCCGACCCAGATCTACGAACGGTCGACGGACCGGACGGTCAGCGCGGTCCGCGAGCTGATCCCCCGCACCGTCGATCCGCAGAACCCGCACAACGTGCAGGTCACCGACCCCTCCTCGGCGCTCCAGGCCAAGGCCGCCACCGAGGGGGCGTTCACCGACCTCCTGCTCGGGCTGGGCGGGGTGGCGCTCCTGGTCGGCGGCGTCGGGGTCGCCAACACGATGATCATCTCGGTGCTGGAGAGGCGCCACGAGATCGGACTGCGCCGCTCCCTGGGCGCCACCAGGGGCCAGATCCGCCTCCAGTTCGTGACGGAGTCCCTCCTGCTCTCCGGGCTGGGCGGACTGGCCGGCGTGGCCCTGGGCTCGGCCGCCACCTACGCCTTCGCCGCCTCGGGCGGCCTGCCCTGGGTGGTCCCCCCGTGGGCCGTCACCGGGGGCTTCGCCGCCACCCTGCTCATCGGCACGGTGGCCGGCCTCTACCCGGCCGTCCGGGCCGCCCGCCTCTCCCCGACCCTCGCCCTCCACGCCGGCTAGCGAGCCGCACGGGTGGGGCACCCCTCCGGGCGCCCCACCCGGCGGTCCACGGCGGGTGAGGCAACTCCCATACGCAGGGTGTCACTTGATCCTCATCCTCGCGCGGGACGCCTCCCCGACGCGCAACCCCCGCGACGGGCAGGGCCTCCGTGATCTACCGTTCACCCGGTGAGCTCCCACGACACCGAACCCGACACACCGGCCGCCGTGACAGTCCGCTGCCAGGACAACCGCGCCGTCACCGTACAGCTCCGCGACCCCTCCCGGCCCGACGAGGACCGCGTGCGGTACGCGGTCGAGGCCTCCGCACCGGGGCTGGCCATCCGCGTCGACGAGGTGGTCGCCTGGAACCGGGGCGCCGGCCTGGCGGCCTTCCTCGAGGAACTGGCCGCCGACTTCCGCGGCTGGGACGGACAACGGGTCTGGCAGACCGACGACCGGGACCTCACCGTCAGCGCGGTCTTCCGCTCCGGCGGTCACGTCGGACTGACCTGGACCCTTCGCCCCTGGAGGAGTGCGGCCGGCGGTTGGGAGGCCTCCGTCACGACCTGGCTGGACGCCGGCGAGCAGACGTCCGCCCTCGCGGCCGACGTCCGTGGCTTCCTCACCCAGCAGGACGGCGCCCGTGGCTGACCTGCGGCTCATCTGGACCCTCGACGGACCTGGGTGGGCGGACTGCCGTGTCACGGACGGGCAGAACGATGCCGAAGTCACAGCCTCGTACATCACCAACGCCCCTGAGGACCTCCTGACGGCGATCGCCCGGCTGGTCAGCGGCGAAGCCGAGACACGGGCCCAGTTCGAGGCGGAACCCACCGCTTTCCGGTGGATCTTCTACCGCGAAGGCGACGACGTGTGGATCCGTCTCCTCCGACTACCGGACGGCGCCCGGCACGACAACGCCGGCACCGAGATCTGGTCGACCCAGCAGGACGTCGACACCGTGGCGCGAGCGGTGATCCGATGCTTCGACGACGCCGCCACGAAGTACGGCGAGAGCGGATACCGCGGCAAATGGGGCGAGCACTTCCCCCGCATCGAGCTCGAAGCCCTCAGGTCGCTCTGGCGCACGCACCGGTCCGACCCGGCGGCCTGACCCCCGAACCCGTCGGCCTGCGGTGCTGCTGCCGTCGGTGCCGCAGGGGCCGATGAGGGCTTCACCGAGTGCCATGAACAGGCCGTTCCTGTCGGTGGCGTACTGCCAGTCGAAGTGGCAGGTCCCGCCGGAACAGTCGACGTCGGTCCGCACGGGCCGACGTCGCACAGGCTGAGCCACTCCTTGCGGCCGTTCTCGTCGAACGGGGCCCACAGGTCGGGCCGGGCGGGGATCCCGTCGTACCAGACCTCCCAGACGCGCCGGGCTGCCAGGGTGGGCCGTCCGACCCGCTCGGGACGGCTTCGGCCGCCGCCGCTGGGGTCGGGGACCGTGATGTCGACTGCACCGCGCCGAGCCGGGTGGCTTGACGGTCCGCCCCCGCCCGGCTGCCCGGCTGAGGTGGGCTCCGCTGCTTGGGCGGGTCTGGGCACGGTAGGCGGCGGCGTCGCCCGTCGGCGTGCCACGTGCCGACACCGTGTGCGGTGCCGCCGTTGGGGCGGGCCTATCGTGGTCCACGACAAGGGGAGGGCGGGGACGTGAACCTGACGGTGCGCCACAGGCGTTGGACGGTCGCGGTGGGGTTGATCGCGGTGGCGGTGTCGGCATGCTCCGAGGGGGCGGGCGGATCCGACTATCCGTTGCCGTACAAGCGGCGGGACGCATCGGTCCTGCGCCGCATCGCGCTCGCCGACCCGTCCACGAAGAACACGGCCGTGGCGGCGGACGACCGCACGATCACGATGGAGGTCTCCTGGAGCGGCTGCGACTACAAGCCCGACCTGGTGGCACGGGAAACGGACAAGCAGGTCGCACTGCTGCTCAAGCGCCGCGACGCCTCGGGCCCGAACATCGGCTGCGAGGACGGCGGCATCGCCGAGCTGACGGTCGTCCTGCGTCAGCCACTCCGCCCCCGCTCCCTGACCGACGTCCTCACCGGCGAACCCGTCCCCTACACCCACGCCTGACACCGGCCCGTTCGATGCCTTCGAGGGCTCAGAGCCGGCTTGCCAGGGCGCACCTCGGAGAGACGGCCTCCGGGACACCGGCCCCGCGCCCGCGGAGCTCCGAATTCGAACTGAATGAATTGGCGCGCTCTGGTCCCAATCACAGCAGGTCAGGAAGTGTCGGCCCTGCGCTCGCGGGGATAACTCCACTCCCTCGTGTTCCGGGATCCGGCCGGTCCGGTCGGCCCCGCGCTCGCGGGGATAACTCCGTCGACGGGGAGGTGATCCCGCCAGTCCTGTGGTCGGCCCCGCGCTCGCGGGGATAACTCAACCTCCATCCCAGCTGGGGGGAATAAACGCTCACTTGCCCCAACGGTGCTACCGGCCCGTCGATGATCATCGGGGATCCTGGCACCGCCTCGACCTTGACCAGCGATCGGCCGCGCTGGTGGCGGTGTCAGTCCCCCGTGTCACCGTGTGACCCATGATCAACAATCTGGAGGGCCTCGACCGCGTCGACTGGTCGTCGATGGGCCACGCCTATGGTCCAGCCGACGAAGTCCCGCTGTGGCTGGAGCAGATGGCCTCGCCGGACCCGAACGTCCGGGAGCGGGCCTTCAGCCGCTTCTACAGCTCGGCCCACCACCAGGGCGACGTCTACTCGTGCACAGCGGCGAGCCTGCCGTTCCTGTTCGCGCTCGCCGACGACCCACAGGTGCCCGACCGCGCAGCTGTCATCCGCCTCGTGCTCAGCATCGGCAGCGCGGCGCTGGACCGCGACCCCGACGGCGTCTACTACAGTCCGTCCGGCCACGCGTCGACGCCCCACGCGGATGTCGCGCCTCGGATGCGTGAGCGCATCGAGGACTTCGTCCGGCACGCGGCGGACCCGGATCCGCAGGTGCGACAGGCCGCCATCCCGGCGCTGGGGCTGTTCCTCGACGACGCCAAGCGGGCGTTCGCCCTGCTGCGCGAGCGCCTGGCGGCCGAGAGCGGCACCCTGGAGCGGCTCCTGGTCATCGAGACCGCCGCGACACTGGCCCAACGACTGCCAGGCGCACTCGGCCCGGTGACGACCTGGCTCGCCGTGCTGGCAGCCGACCCCGCGTTGGACGCCGACATCCGGCTCGCCGCCCTCGTCCACCAGGCCGCCTGCACACCGGAGACGATCGACGACAGCCTCGTCCCGACGGCGACCGGTCTGCTCCGGCAGCTCACCCCCGAACCGGAACCCGAGCCCGAGGACGAGGCCCGACCGGCCGACTGCGGGCAGTGCACCTGCACAGGCATCGCCACCGAACCCGCACCGGACCGAGGTGTCCCACCACAGATAGCCGCCCTCTTCGACGACCTCGACCGCCACGGCCGCGTCCACGCCCCCACCACCGAACTACTGACCACCTTCCACCGGGTACTGGACGCACGGGTACCCGAACGCACCACCCTGCTCACCGCCCAACTCCGCAGCCCCGACGCGGCCACCCGCCACGACGCCATCGCCATGACCTGGGACCTGATCCGCTCCTGGCGCGGCACCCACACCGGCCTCGTCCTCCTGATCGCCGCCTGCCTGCTCCCCGACGACCCGTACACCACCGCCGAAGCGGCCGAAACCCTCGGCAAGCTCCCCCCAACCCTCGCCGAACCCGCACGCGAAGCCCTCGCCACCCTCGTCCAAGCACACCGCACCACCCACGGCCCGAACGTCTGGGCCGCACCACACCCGCTGCTGCGCCGGGCCCACCAGCAGGCTGTCACGGCGCTGGCCGGCCTCGGTGACGAACGAGCCCTGCCCAGCCTGCTGACGGCGCTCGACACCGGCACCGACGACTGGCGCGCCGTGCAGGTCGCCGGACACCTCCCGCAGGCCACCGGAGAACTGCTGCCGAGGCTGACCCAACGCCTGGCCGACGCGGACTTCTCCTGGCCCTGGGGATCCGCCACCGCGCTGATGGCCGCCCTCAACGCGCTCGGCGACCCGGCAGCCGTACCCGCGCTCACCACGGCCCTCACCACCGCCGTCGAGCAGAAGCAGTGGCAGACCGCCGGCGCGGCCCTCTACGCGCTGGGCTCCATCGGCACCGGCGCAGCCTGCGCGCTGGAGACGGTCCGGCCGCTCCTCGACGCCGAGGACACGGACCTGCGCTTCGCGGCCGTGAAGGCCCTGTGGGACATCGAGGGCAACCCCGCCGACACCGTGCCGCGGCTGACCGCCCTGCTCGACACCAGCAAGGACCAGGACGCCGCCGACGTCCTCGGCCGGATGGGACGGTCTGCGGCCGCAGCACTGCCCCGCCTGCGGCAGCTGTCCGAAACCGGCCATGTCGGAATCCGGGTACACGCCGCCGCCGCGATCCACGACATCGGCGGCCCAGCCGAGGCCGCAGCCGTCCTGCCTGTGCTGCTGGAGGCATGGGAAGAGAACGACTCAACCGCAGGCCCCGTCGTGGACTGCCTCCAGCGGATGGGCCCCGCCGCCGCACCCGCCCTTCCACGGATCCACGCCGAACTCGCCCTCGCCCGCCGAAGCGGCGGCTTCTTCGGGAATATCAAGAACGACGAGGCACTGCTGCGCGCCGCCCGGGCCGTCATCGAGCACCTGGCCTGATCGGATCAGGTAGTCGCTTGACCTTCTCACTCCGATCTCGCCTGTCGTCCCGGTGATCGGGTGGGTGCCGATCACCGCAGACTCCGGCTCGATCATGAACTCCTCACTGGAGCCGGTGGTGCTGTTCGACAATCCGCAGACGCCGATCATTTCGACCGTCAACAGCACTCTCACCAGTTGGGCCGACCGCTCCTACGTGCACCAGGTACTCGCGCCGGGATTCGCGGGCCGGGGCGTTGGACGCCGCCCTCGGTCCAGGGGCGGGGGCGGGGGCGGGGCCGCGAAAAATTTCTTCGAACCCGGCTGCAACCCCCCGGCGGGATGGACGTCTATCAGGGTGAGAGGCGGGGAGAGCGAGCCGGCGGAGCCGGGGGGCTCGGGCCGACTCCTCGGGGCGTGACAGTAGGCGCCCGCTCATTCGATCACCACCATCACCATGTCCTTGGGGGGACTGTCACATGAACGCGTCCGTTATCGCCCGTATTGCGAAGATCGTCCCGCTGGTCGTTGTCGCCGCCGTCGGCGTCACCGCCTGCGGCCCGACCGAGGGCGGGGCCTCCGTCGCCGCCTCCGCTCCCGCCTCCGCCCCGGCCGCTGCCTCCTCGGCCACCCCCGGCGCGGGCGCCGTCCCGGCCGTCCCCGCCCCGGCCGCGCCGACCGCCGAGGCGGCCCCGACCGCCGCCGCCCCGGCCGGGCAGGCCCCCGCCGCCGCCGGGGCCGCAACGGCCAAAACCGACGTCAAGGCCGCCGCGAAGGCCGCGGCCAAGCCCGCCGCGCCGAAGGCCCCCGCCCCGTCCGGCGGAAGCGGTATCGGCATCACCTTCGGCGGCCTGAGCGAGGGCGGGAAGATCGGGCTGAACGACCTGGTCCCCTTCACGGTCACCTGGAAGAACAACGACGCCACCGGCACCCGCAGCGTGGCCCCGGTGGTGGCCACCCAGCAGTACGAGGGCGCGCCCTGCACCATGGTGCTCGCGATGGCGGACGGCACCCTGGAGCGCAAGGACGCCTCCGGCTGGAAGACGCTGGACCACCTCAGCCAGGGCGGCGGGATGGACTACGCGGGTACCGCCGACGACGCGGCCTTCACCCTGGCTGCCGGCGAGAGCCGGACCATCGAGTTCCGGATGCGACTGTCCCTGGCCAACCGCCCGGGGCAGATCACGATCGAGGCGGACGCCCCCGTGCCGCACTCCAAGAACTACCTGGACATGGCGAAGGCCGAGCTGAACGCCACGGTCGTCGACAGCCACAGCCCGGAGATGCTCTCGGTGATGCCGCCGGCCAAGGGCGTGATCACCACGGACCCGATCCCGTTCAGCTTCCGGGTCTCCTCGCCGGACGGCACCGCGGGCCTGCGCCCCCGGGTGACCGTCTGGAGCTCCGAGGGGCCGACGCCGAACGACGTCACGGTGGAGGCCCGGGTCGGCGACGTGTGGAAGCCGGTCGAGCTGAAGGACGAGTGCGGCCTGGTCACGGTCGACCCGAACGTGCCGGGCGTCCGTGACGGCAACACGGTCGAGTACACCTTCCGGGCCACGTTCAAGGAGGCCCCGAAGTACGGCGCCGACGTGGACATCCGGGTGAGCGCGGAGTCGAACGGCCACCAGTCCGTCCAGCGCTCCGTCTTCCTGCGCGACGCGCGCTGACACCGCGCACCCGCGCACCCGCACCGCACCACCGCCCCGGCCTCCCACCACTCGGGAGGCCGGGGCGGTGGCGTTGGGGAAGAGGCGCCGGGACGCCGATGCCCCGGTGAGCCGGAGGGCTACCGGTACCAGTCGTCTCCGCCGTCGGCGAGCGAGCGTCCGAGGTAGTCCCGGAGACCGCCGGCCACCCAGCGGCGGCTGTCGGTCTCGTGCTCCCAGACGAAGACGTCCGGCCTCCGCGGCGTCCGCACGAAGGCGAACTGGTCGCCGCCACCGTTGTCCCCGAAGAACAGGAGTGCGTCGAACGGCATGTACAGCCGGGCGAAGGAACCGTCCGTACGGAAGTGGAGGTTCTGCTCGACGGTCCAGACGGTGTCCACGCTGGTCCGCCCGACGATTCCGTTGCTCTCCAGCAGCAGCTGCCTGAGCTCGGACGGTAGTTCCTCCCCCAGCTTGCGCTCGGCCGCCGCCAGGACCGACGCGTCGGCGGGCTCCGCGAAACCGGCGTCGGGGAAGGCCTCGCGGGCCGCTTGTCTCCACATGGTCCGGAAGCGTGGCCGTCCCGGCTGACACGCCCGCTCAGCCGGGACCGGGTTCATCGTGGATGGTCAGTGATCCGGCGAGGTCGAGGTCGGCGACGGTGCCGTGCGCCCCGGCGCGGACGAGCAGCACGGCGCCGAGCGCGGTGCTCCAGAACGTCCTGGCCTCCACGGCGAGCGGTCGGCGGGCCGCCCAGCCGCGGCTGTCGACGAGCTGGCCGACGAAGCGTTCGGACTGCCGGAACAGCAGCTGGAGGTGCCGGTCGACCACGGGGGCGAGTTCGGGCTTGGAGATCCCGGCGGCGAGTGCCCGCGTGACGGACGGGAGCGAGGGCATGGCCAGGACGGCGCGGGCGATGTTGCGCCGGAACGTCGCCGCGTCGGGGGCCTGGCGGCCGATGCGCTCGATCCGTCGGGCGTCGTGCAGCAGGCCGAGGAAGGCGGCGTGCACGAGCAGTGAGTCCTTGGAACCAAAGTGGTAGGTGACCTGGTTGGGGAAGACGCCTGCCGCGCCCGCGATCTCCGCGACGCTCAGCTCGGCGCCGGGCCGCTCCTTGCAGAGCTCCGCGGTCGCCTCGATCAGCCGGATCCTCGTCGCGCGACCGCGGTCCCGCGAGCGGCCCGGAGCCGGTCGGGCTCCGGTTCGCTTCTTCTCCACGCGCTCCGGCTCCTCCACGCGCTCCTTCTCCACTCGCTCGCTCTCCATCCCGGAATTGTATGTGATACAACTTGCCCCGCATTCACTTGTATCGCATACAAGAAAGGCTGAGGAGCATGCACCGGACTGAAGTCGTCGTGACCGGACTCGGCGCGATCACCCCGCTCGGGGCCGACGTGGCGTCCACCTGGGAGGCCCTGCTCGCCGGCGCGTCGGGCCTCCGCGGGGACGTCCTGCGCGGGCACGAGGGACTCGGCCTCCCCGACACCGTCGCGGGGACGATGGCGGTCGACCCCGCCACGTTGCTGCCGCCGGTACAGGCGAGGCGGCTCGACCGCTCGCAGCAGGCGGCCCTCGCCGCGGCGGCCCAAGCCTGGGCCGATGCCGGAGCCCCGGAGGTGGACCCGGACCGGCTCGCCTCCGCGATCGGCACGGGCATCGGCGGCGTGGGCACGCTGCTGAGGGAGGACGACGTCCTGGAGACGGCCGGAGCCCGGCGCGTCTCACCCCGCACGGTGCCGATGCTCATGCCCAATGCGGCGGCGGCGCTGATCAGCATCGAGTACGGCGCGCGGGCCGGGGTCTACACGCCCGTCTCGGCGTGCTCCTCCGGGGCCGAGGCGATCGCGCTGGCGGCCCGTCTCATCCGGGCCGGCGAGGCGGACGTGGTCATCGCGGGCGGGACCGAGGCCGCGACCACCCCGATCACCGTCGCCGGGTTCGCCCGGGCCCAGGCACTGTCGGGGCACACCGCCGATCCCGCCTCGGCGTCCCGGCCGTTCGCGGCGGACCGCAGCGGATTCGTCCTCAGCGAGGGCGCCGCCGTCCTGGTGCTCGAAAGCGCCGAGCACGCCGCCGCCCGGGGCGCGCGCGTCCACGCGGTGCTCGCGGGCGCCGGCATCGCCGCCGACGCCCACCACATCACGGCGCCCGCCCCCGACGGCGCCGGTCAGGTCTCCGCCATGCGCAAGGCCCTCGCCCAGGCCGGTCTGACCCCCGGGCAGATCGGTCACATCAACGCCCACGCCACCGGAACGCCGGTCGGCGACGCCGCCGAGGCGCGCGCGATCAGGGAGGTCTTCGGCCGCGCCACCGTCACGGCCCCCAAGGCCGCGCTCGGCCACCTCTTCGGCGCCGCCGGCGCGATCGAGGCGCTCATCGCCGTCCTCAGCGTGGAGCACGGCGTCATCCCGCCGACCCGCAACCTCACCGCGGCCGGCATCGGCCCCGACATCGGCCTCGACGTCGTCGCGGAGCGACGGGACGTCCCCCAGCAGGCCGTGCTCAGCAACTCCTTCGGCTTCGGCGGGCAGAACGTCTCCCTCGTCGTCACCGGCGCACGGCACCGCACGTCCCGTACGGCCCCGGCCGCACCATGACGGACACGGACGATCGCTCCGGCCACCACGGGACAACGGGGTACTACGGGGTGCTCCGGCAGGACGCCTGCCGCCCGAGCCAGCCGGTCGCGGCGGCGAGTGACGGATCCCCCTCCTTACGGGTGTCCACGGGCTCGTCCGGCTCGATCGGCCCCGCGTGGATCCGGCCCGTGCGGTCCGCCTCGGCGGCGCCCGTGAGCAGGACGACCGCACCGTCCGACAACCGGTGCGCGGCGTTGCCGGTGGGCACCCCGTAGGTGCGCGCGCCGAAGCTGCGGGTGTCCGGGCGGCCGATGAACGCGATGGCGACGGCCTCGCCCGCGCTGCCCGTCCCCGGGCCGGTGAGGACGGCGACGGGCGCGCTCGGCCACGCGTCCGCGCCGTCCCCGGGGGGCTCCGCCTGCGGGGACCCGTCCAGGAACGGCACGCCCCCGCGCACCGACCAGACGCTGCGGGTGCCGTCCGCCGTGACGAAGGCCCCCACCGGACCGTCCCCGAGCAGCGGAGCCGCCACGGCCAGCGGCGCCCACATCCCGCCGCCGCTCTCCCGGCGGAGGTCCACCACCCAGCCGCAGGCGCTCGCCCCGGCGACGGCGGCGCGACCGCGGGCGGCGTACTCGGCGTAGGTGCGCTCCGATCCGTTCACCGCCGGAAGGTTCAACCTGGCTATGCCGCCCGGAAGTTGTTCGACCGTCGGGGCGTCGACCGTCACGGGGTCGGCGTCCACGGACGCCGCCTCACCGGGCGGGTAGAACCGGCTGTGGCCGTCCCCGAGCGCCGCCACCGCGCCGCCGACCGCCCGATGGGTGTCGGCCGCCGTCCGCGCCCCGGCCGCCCGCACGAACGCCTCGCCCCGCAGCTTCGGCCAGTCCACCGTCGCGGTGTTCAACGACTCCCGCTGCAACAGGTCCAGCGCCTCCGACAGGTAGCCGTGCGCCTGCGCCGACATCCCCCCGGGCTCCCCGGATCCCCCGGAACCCCCCGCACCTCCCGAAGCGCACCCCGCGACCAGCGCCACCGCGCCCGCCACCACCACGGCGATTCGCGCCGCTCTCATCCGCACCCCTCCCCCGGTTCGTACAGCCCCCATTCCTACCCCACGAACCGGCAAGCAGCGACGGCTGGGAGCCCCGCCTCGACCGCCGCTGCCGATCCCCGATGCCGTCCCGCAGGCCCGCCAGGTCCCGCCCGGCCGAAAACCATCGTGTGCGCAGGGCCCCCCTAGATATCTCGGATGGACAGGGCGTCAGGCCGCGCGCGAGGCTTCCGGGAGGTCGGACCGGAACCATTCCCCCTACCGGAGGGATCTCCTCATGACAGCATCACCCAGGCGTCGACGGACCGTCTTCACCTCGGGGTTGGCCGCCCTCTTCGCCGTCGCCGGGTTGGGCCTCACCGCCGCCCCCGCGCAGGCCGACGCACCGCCACGCGCCACCTGCAACCCCGAGATCGAGCCGGTCTGGGACGACATCGTGACGGCCACCGTCACCCCGGTGGTCACCGAGTTCACGTCCTTCAACGTCGTCCCCGGGACGACGGGGCAGCAGCAGCAACGGCTCTCCCAGGTGACGATGATCACCACCAAGATCAACAACAGTGCCGATTTCAACCTCAGCTACAGCTCCGCCCTGGCGCAGGTCAGCTTCAAGACCGGATTCCAGGTCGAGACCAGCCGGGCCAACACCCGGACCACGGACACCTCCCGGACGGTGAACATCAACGCGCCGGGCAATTACGGGATCTTCCGCGGGTTCCTGCGCGTCGACGGCGAGTGGACCCGCTACCTGTGCGCCCGCTCGGGCCAGGGCACCGGGTACTGGATCAAAGCCAACCCGAACGGCACGGGCTACTACACGACGTACGGGGCGGCGAGCGAGGGCGTGGTGCTCTGCTCGTACCCCGAGCCGGCCGGGACCGTCCGCGAGGCGGCCCGCCTCGAACTCTGCAAGCACTGACCCGTGACCGCGTCCCACCCAGGAGGGAAGACCATGGCGAAGTCCGGCAAGCGCTCCACCCACCGACTCGGAGCCGTGCTCGGCAGCGTCGCCTTCGTCGGCTCGCTGCTGACCGTAGCGGCGCCGGCCGCGCACGCGGCGAATCCGCTGGACGGCTTCACCTGCGAGAGCGGCGGGTACCGCATCTTCACCCCGTACACCTACGCGAGCGACCGGATGGTGCTCGGCTGGTCCCAGGCGTCGTGGGACAACGGCTCGATCATCCAGGAGCCGTGGCAGGACGCCGCCCACCAGCAGTGGACACTGTGCGGCGAGAACAATCCGACCCGGACCGACGGCAAGTACTACAAGCTGATGGACCATGCGCGCCACTGGTGCCTCGGCATCGACCGGGCCATGACCGACGACGGCAACTGGCTGATCGACGAGCCCTGCAACTACTCGCAGAGCGAGATCTTCTTCATCCAGCCGGTGCCGGGCACCAACCTGAAGGCGATCATGGCCAAGCACAGCAACCGCTGGCTCTCGGTGGACGGCTCCAACTCCGGATCCCACGTCACCCAGGGCTCCTTCAAGGCCGACCTGTTCGAGCTCCACAAGGTCTGGTAGGCACCCGCCCGACCATCCGTGGGGGCCTTCCGGCAACGGAAACCGGCCGGAAGGCCCCCACCGGCTGCACCGGAATCACCGTCGGCCGATTCGGCGAACTCAACATCTTCACCTGCCCGAACGATCCCGGACATCCGCACCGCTGGAGCATCCAGTAGCCCACGGGAGGCGGCCCGTCGGCTCGGACCTCGAGCGGCGCCGCGCTGTCTGCTTCGTCACTCCGAATACAACGCCGCCAGGCGTGGCAGCCGTCGGCTCAGCTGGTCACCGTCGCCGAAGTCGAAGTTCCAGGCCGGGTCCAGCGGCGGGTACGGAACGGTGAGGGCCTCGTCGGGGAGGTCTTCACCGGTGGCTTCCCGGTAAGCGCTCCAGGCGATGCTCAGGGCTTCTTCGCATTCGATGTCGATCCCGTCGGCGGCGTACGCCTGTACGGCCGGGAGCGCGGCGAGCCGGTCCGGGTCGGTGATGACGCTGTCGAAGGTCGTGCGGCCCTGTGTGATCAGCCAACCCCGGAAGTAGTCGAAACCGTCGTCGGAGCAACCGCCGTTGATCAGGTAGGCGGCACCCCACAGCGGAGCCCGGTACGAGTCGGCCATCAGGTTCCGCAGGACCTGCTCGGCGGCGACGATCTCCCCGGCGGGGCGAAGCGCGAGTAGCGCGCCGGCCCGGATCGCAACAGCGTGGCCGTTGTCCGGGGCCGGCACTCGCGAGCGGGCATCCTCGATCAGGTTCCAGAACTGCTGGGTGTCCATGGTGGTTGAGCATCGCACCGGGCTCTGACAGCACGGCCAGGAGACTGATGGGTGGACCATGAGGTGCCCGGGCTACGGGTCGAGCCGCCGCTCGTACGGGCCCGGTCCACCGACGGGCGTCAGCGCAGTGCGAGGACCTGGCCGGGCAGGAGCAGGTCGGGGTCGTCGCCGATGGTGTCCTGGTTGAGTTCGTAGAGGGCGGGCCAGCCGCCGTCCGTGGCGAAGGCCTCGGCGATGCCGCCGAGGGTGTCGCCGGGTTCCACGGTCCAGGTGTCCGGGCAGTCCTCGTCGTCGTCCGTGCAGACCGGAGCGGGGGCGTCGGCGTGGGATGGCGGGGTGGCGGAGGCATGGGGCCGGGTGTGCGCCGGCCGGTGGCTGCCGGTGTGAGCGGCCGGGTGGTCGCCGCTGTGTGCGGCACGGGCTCCGCAGGCCGGCCACGGGGTCAGGCCGCGGCGCTCGGCGAGGTGTTCGGCCACGGCGATCTGCTGTTCGCGGGTCGCCCGGTCCGCGCGCGGCGCGTAGGCGAGACCGCCGTTCGAGCGCCAGGTCCCGCTGTCGAACTGCAGCCCCCCGTAGTAGCCGTTGCCGGTGTCGGCCTGCCAGCGCCCTCCGCTCTCGCACCTGGCGACGGCATCCCAGTCCACTCCCGTTCGGACCCCCGCACTCGCCGCGGCGGCGGACGCTGTTGCCGTACCGCCGGCGATGGCGACGGCGAGCAGGGACAGCAGAACGACGACCAGGCGACGGGCCACGGACAGCGGTGACATGAACGCTCCGTACTCCGGGAACAGGGACCGGGCACCGAAGTGCCCCTCCCACCCATGCACCTGACGCCCTCGACGAGCAGGAGCGCAGCGCCGATCTCGCTCTACCGGCGGCTCGACACCACTCGAACGCGCGACCGGGCTACCGGGCTACCGGGCTACCGGGCCGAGCGATCGCCCGAGGGGGGCCCGGAACGCCTCCTCGGGCCGTCCGGGTGGGCAACTCGTGATCCACGGCGGGGCTCCGACCCGCGGCCGCGCCCTTGGGGCCGAGGACAGGGGCAGCGGTC
This sequence comes from Kitasatospora sp. NPDC001261, assembly GCF_042896795.1. Taxonomy (NCBI): domain Bacteria; kingdom Bacillati; phylum Actinomycetota; class Actinomycetes; order Kitasatosporales; family Streptomycetaceae; genus Kitasatospora; species Kitasatospora sp. NPDC001261. Next base: position 161,481 of record NZ_JBIAXP010000019.1, on the reverse strand, counting down.
GGGAGCCGGGCGCCGCCCGGGGCTCGGCTCTGCGGTCGGGCCCCGGGAACGGTGGATAGCACTTTTGCTGGCTATCCGTCAAAACCCTGACGCATTGGGCTTGTTCGGGCTCGTCGTTTACGCTGGGCGGCGGTTCGATCACGCAACTGGTGTGTCTGAGGGGGCTGAGACGATGGCAGGGTTCCGAGTGAATCCGCAGGACCTGCGCGACGCGTCGAAGAGCGGCTACGCGGTGGCGAAGGGCATCCAGCAGGACTGGGCGGAGGCGTTCGGCCACGCGCCGCCGGTCCTGGGCCTGCCGAACTGGTCTTTCGAAGGAGCGGCCCAGGCCGCCCTCCACGACCTGGGTGAGCACATCGACCGCATCACCACCAGAACCCTGGCGGAGGCGGCCGGCAACCTGTCCATCATCGCCAGGAGTTACGAGAACACGGACAACGGCGCCGCCTCGACGGTCGACGGCGCCGGTGCGCAGACCGGGACAGGGGGGCAGGGCTGATGCCGCACTACTGGGGAATGATCAAGGAAGCCGATGTCGGCACGCTCAGGACGGCCGTCCAGGTCCTGACGACCTTCGAGGGCAGGTACAAGCAGCAGGTCACCGCCTGGCAGACGATGCAGCGCACCCTCGCCTCCTCGTCCTGGCACGGCCAGGCGTCGGACGCGACCACCACCGCGCTCCAGAACCGCACCAACCAGCTGCTGCTCGTCGACCAGTTCATCGAGGACCTGCGCCGGATGCTGACCGACGGCATCGACAGCGTCCTCCTCCTGCAGGCACGCCAGCAGACGCTCATCACACGGGCGACCGGCAACTGCCTGGAGATCGTCGCCGCCGACGTGAACGCCACACCGGTGGTGCGCGTCCTGCCGCCCGACCAGCACTCCCGCAACGACCCCGAGTGGCGCAAGGAGGTGGAGGCCGCCCGGGACCGCCTCGTGACGGACATCGACGCCCTGTGCACCTCCGCCCGGGGCGACGACGACCGCCTCGCCCGTGCCCTGGCCGCCTTCGACTACATCGCCAAGCAGGACGGGGACTACTACCCGGAGAAGGTCGCCGAGATCACCAAGGCCGTCGCCGAACTCGACCGGATGCCGGGCGGCGGCGTGGGGAGCGGCGGTGGCAACCCCGAATCCAACCGGGCGTGGTGGGACTCCCTGCCCGAGGCCACCCGGCAGCAGCTCATCCAGGACCGCCCCGGCTGGATCGGGTCCCTGGACGGCGTGCCCGCCGAGGTCCGTGACCAGGCCAACCGGGCCTGGCTGCCCCAGCTCCGCGAGGAGATGGCCCGAGAACTCACCGGCCCCCCTTCGCAGAACATCACCCAGGCGAACCTGGACGGCCTCGACGCCCTCCAGAAGCAGATCGACACCCCCGGCGTACCGCCCCAGCTCCTGCTCAGCGTGGACGACCCCCGCTCGGTGTCCCACGTCCCGGGCGCCGTCCTCGCCTACGGCAACCCCGACACCGCCACCCACATCGCCGCCTACGTCCCGCCCAACCCGGCGGTGGGGACCCTTCCCGCGGACGCCGCCGCCGCACGCAACCTGGCCGTCGCAGCCGGGAAAGCGGACCCGACGAAACCGACCGCGAGCATCGTCTTCACGAACCTCGGCCCGGCCGGCGACCCGTACCAGACCCCCACCGCCTCACTCAGCCCGCTGCGCGACGGCGGCCAGACCATCCACGGCACGTACAACGGACTGCGGGCCTCCCACCGCGACGGCAACGCCACCCTGAGCGAGGTCGCCGCCCCCGCCGACGGCTCCGGGTTCGCCGTCGCCAGCACTCCCCTCGCCGACACGGGCAAGCCCGGGTGGAGCTTCACCCCCGACTCCATCGTCGCCAGGACACCGGGCGGCCCCGACGACCCGTCCTCCCGCCACACCGCCGCCAACGCCATCGTCGGGCGCCGGTAACGGCCCCGGGAACAACGGCCCGGGTGTCACACGGTCCGCCTATCCTCGCGGTATGAGCTTCAGGGGGTACTGGGTCGTGATGCCGGTGCCCGTCGACGTGGTCGCCGACGTGGCCCCGGTGTTCACGCCCCTGATCGACGCCCAGGCGGCGGCAGGCCGCGAGAGGCTGGAGCGGTGGCGCCACGAAAGCCCGGGACGACCGGACGTGACGGAGCTTCACGACCTGGCCGCCCCCTACCTCCTCGACGACCACCTCGACGTGCTCTTCGGGATCTGGGGCACCCACGAGGCGGCCGGCCCGTTCCTGGAGTCCTCCTGCCGCAAGGGCTACCCCGCCGTCGGCCTCGCCCACGCGCTCCGAGCCGAGCGGTTCCTCGCCCTGCCTGGCTGGTTCGGCCACTTCGTCCTCACCCCGCAGGAGGTCCGCGCCACGCTCCCCGCCGTCCAGGCCGCACTCGACCTGACACCCGACCAGCGCAGCACCGTGGAGCAGCGCCTGTACGACATCCTGGACGAAGTCTCGGAAGAGGACGCCGCCGCCCTGCTCGACGACCTCGTACCGGTCTGGCGAAGAGCCGCCGCCACCGGCCAGGGCCTCATCGGCGCCCAGGCCATCCCCTGCTGAACACACCTGCCACCACCGGCTGTTGACAGGATCGGGCCGCATGAGCCACATGCGGTGCGGAGAAGGCCGCAGGCAAGCCTCCGCACTGGCGGGGCCGATGGGGCGTCGTGGTCGGTGCGGTGTGCGGACCGGCGGGCCACAGGTCCGCGTTGGCGCGCACCGCGGCGGGAGGGCCCGGCAGCGGTGCTGAGCCGCAGTCCGATGACGGGCGCCTGTACCGGCAGCGGCATTCGGGGTCACCCGAGATCAGAGGTCGCCGCCGTAGATCGCGGCGTCGCCGGACCCCTCGTACGGGCCGTAGTCGCTGCCGGTGCGGGCGACGGTCTCCCGGGCCCCGCGCCCGCCGAGGAGCGCGGCCCGGGCGGCGAAGTCCGGCAGCAGCAGGCGCAGCGCCCGGCGTCCGTACAGTGCGGTCAGCAGTCCTGCCCCGTCAGGCTCCGATGGTGTGCCACCTGATGCCGCCGCCCCGTTCAGGGGGTGCCGGCGGCGCAGCTCGCGCAGCAGTCGGTGTCCGGCGAGGGTGCGGGCCGGAGCGCAGAGCAGCATGAGCGGGAGTACGGTCATGGGCAGTCCTGTCCACCAGGCGCCCCGGGCGGTGGCGAACGCGCCCGTGGCGCACGTGGCCGCAGCCAGCACGCTGGATGTGGCCAGCCGGGCCGGACCGCAGCGCAGGCCGCGGCGGACCAGGTCGGTGCGGGTCTCCTCGCGGGCCCGCCGCACAGGTGGGGTGGTCACGGCGTCGGCCCAGGACAGGTCCCGGCCGAACGCCGTCCGCGCTGCCCGGTGCAGTGGGGTTGTGTCCTGCGCGGAGTGGGCGTGCACCACCCGCCGCAGGCGGCCGCGTCGGTCGGTGTCGAGCACCCCCGCGAGGTGCAGCTCGACGACGGCCACCACCAGTGCGGCCTTCGACCCCCCACGGACCCCCGCGATCGCCGCGGCTGTCAGGCCGTCAGCCCTCCCCCGGGCCGGCTGCCATCGCAGCAGCGCCGCCCCGAGGAGCGCGGCCACCGCGCACACCACACCGACCGATCCCATCAAACCCCCTGAAGCACGGACCACCCGACGGCCCTCCCCCGGCCACCGTTCCCGCAGGATGACAGAGCGGGAAGGCGACGCCAAGCGGCCGACCAGCCCGACCGCCATGCCGCCGGAGCGCGATGAGAGCGCGAACGGCGATCCCGTCGAGCGTGCCGACGGCCTTCGTCTGTCCATGGGCGAGGCGGACGCGTGGAAGTCCCAGGGGTCGACGTCCTCGGTTCGGGCCTCCCCGCGCAGGCGGAGCGAGCGATCGTACGGCGGGTGCACGCTGGAGATCGGCTACTTCCTCGGCCGGCGGCACCGATCCGCGGACGCCGGGTCAAGGGCGCCGGCTCAAGGGCGCCGTCCTTCGGGAGGGCGCCCTCACGCCACCGCGCAGGTCCCCGCCGGACCGTGACCCCGGCCTCGGCCGGGCCGCTCCGCCGCCCTGACGTCCCCGCACGACGGTGTCGTCGCCTACAGTGAGAGCTTCTTGCGGGCGGGGCCTGGTGACGGCACGAGCGGGGAGGGGGCCGGAGTGGAGCGACGGGTACGTCGGACCGCGGCGGCCGCGCTGTCCTGGGCGTTCCTCACGGCCTGGGCCGTCTGCCAGGTCCTCCTCGGCACGACGACAGGCACGGCGACGGGCGCGGCGCAGCCGGCCCCCGGCACGCCGCCCGCCGTCGCCGCCCCGGTGGCCCCCGCCGTCGCACGGCTCGGCCCGGCGGGCGCGGAGGTCCGGCGCGCTGCGGACCGCCCCCGCCATGACGTCGCCCAGCGGCAGACGGCCGCCGCCGAGGTCGGTGTCCGGCTGCCCGCGCTCCCGCCGGTCGCGCTCCCGTCCGGCCGGACGGACGCCCCTCGGCCCCGGCCCGGGATGTACGCCCCGGGGCCGCGCCAGGAGCGGGCGCCGCCGTCCGATCGCTACGACCCCCGCCACACCCGCGGTCCCCCTTCCACCCGGTCCAGCTGACGTTCCACCGCGCCCGCCGACCCGGGTGCCGCGGCCTGCCCGCGGCCCGGACGGGAGGGCTCCGGCCACCGTGCCCGGAGCGTTCCCGGCGGCGCGCCGTCCCCTCGCGTCCGCCCGTCCCGGGTGCGGCGTCCCCCTGCGGACGCCCGGCTCCCGCGGACCGCCCGTGGAGTACCCATGCCTATTCGCCGTGCCGCGTTCTGGCGCGCGCTCGTCGCGCTCGCCGTCGTCGGCGTCTCGTTCTACGTCGCCCTGACCACCCCGCCCCGCCTCGGGCTCGACCTGCGCGGCGGCACCCGGATCGTCCTGGAGACCCAGGACTCGCCCACTGTCCGCGCCGACGCGGACGCCACCGACCGGGCGCTGGAGGTGCTGCGCCGCCGGGTCGACGGTCTCGGTGTCGCCGAACCCTCACTCGCCCGCGCCGGGGAACGGCGCATCGTCGTCGAACTCCCCGGCGTCCAGGACCCCCGCGAGGCCGCCGGGGTCATCGGCCGCACCGCCCAGCTCACCTTCCACGCCGTCACCGCGACCGCCGACGGCCCGGCCGGACCCCCGGCGGCGGACGGCTCCCGGGTCCTCGCCGACCCCGGCCTCTCCGGCGGCCACCTGCGGCTGGGTCCGCCGGTGCTGACCGGCGACGGCGTCAAGGACGCCTCGGCCGTGCTCGACACCCGGACGGGCCTCGGCTGGAGCATCGACCTCTCCTTCCGCGGCTCGGCCGGCGACGCCTGGGCCCGGCTCACCGGGGAAGCCGCGTGCGCCGCGCCGGCCGACCCCGCCCGCCGGGTCGCCATCGTGCTCGACGACCGCGTCCTGTCCGCCCCCGGCGTCCAGGACAGCGTGCCCTGCGGGCAGGGGATCACCGGTGGTTCGACCCAGATCACCGGCGGTTTCTCAGCCGACGAGGCCCGCGATCTCGCCGCCCTGGTCAAGGGCGGTGCCCTGCCCGTACCAGTGACGGTGATCGAGCAGAGCACCGTCGGCCCCACCCTCGGCGCCGAGGCGATTCGGGCCAGCGCCCTCGCCGCGGCCATCGGCCTCCTCTGCACCGGGGCCTTCGTCATCGCGGTGTACCGCCTGCTCGGTGTGCTGGCCACCGTCGCCCTCGCCCTCTACGGACTGATCTCATACGCCGCCGTGGTCACGCTCGGCGCGACGCTCACCCTGCCCGGGCTGGCCGGCTTCGTGCTCGCCATCGGCATGGCGGTGGACGCCAACGTGCTGGTCTTCGAACGGGCCAGGGAGGAGTACACCGCTCCTCGGGCGGCCGGCCCCGGCAGGGAGCGGGACCTTCGGCGCCCGCTGCGCGTCGGGTTCGCGAAGGCATGGAGCGCGGTGGCCGACTCCAACGTGACGACGCTGCTCGCCGCCGGTCTGCTCTTCGTGTTCGCCACCGGCCCGGTCAAGGGCTTCGGGGTGACGCTCTCGATCGGCGTACTGGCCTCGATGTTCTCGGCCATGCTGATCACCCGGCTGCTCGCCGAGTGGGCGGTGCGCCGGCCCGCCGTCGCCCGGCGGCCCGCCCTGACCGGCATGGCCACCGTCGGCCGGCTCCGGACCCGGCTGACCCGGCGGCCGCCCCGGCTGATGCGCCACCGGCGGCGCTGGCTGGGCGTCTGCGCCGGGCTGCTGCTGCTCGCCGTGGCCGGGATCGGCGGGCGCGGCCTGGACTTCGGCGTCGAGTTCACCGGCGGTCGGGTGGCGCAGTACACCGCCGCGCAGCGGGTCGACGCGGACGCCGCCCGCGCGGCGGTGGTCGGCGCCGGGTTCCCGCAGGCCGTGGTTCAGACCACCGGCGACACCGGGGTGTCCGTCCGCACCAAGGAGACCGGCGACGACCAGCACCAGCGCATCCGGGAGGCGCTCACCGGCGTCACCGGCGAGCTGTCCGTGGAGCGCGACGAGCTGATCGGGCCGAGCCTCGGCGGCGAGCTGCGCGGCTACGCGCTGGCCGCGCTCGGGCTCGCGGTCGCCGCCCAACTGCTCTACCTCACGATCCGCTTCCGGTGGGCCTTCGCGGCCGCAGCGGTGATCGCGATGGCGCAGGACCTGCTGCTCGTCCTCGGCCTCTTCGCCTGGCTGGGCAAGCCGGTGGACAGCGTCTTCCTCGCCGCGCTGCTCACCATCGTCGGGTACTCGGTCAACGACACGGTGGTGGTTCTGGACCGGCTGCGCGAGCTGCGCCGGACCGGGGCGAAGGCGAGCTGGGCGGATCTCGCGGACCGCGCCGTGGCGCAGACCCTCCCCCGGACGGTGAACACCGGCATGGGGGCGCTGTTCGTCCTGGTGGCCCTGGCGGCCTTCGGCGGCGACTCGCTCGCCGACTTCTCGGTGGCGCTGCTGGCCGGGGTCCTGCTGGGCACCGCGTCGACGGTGTTCACCGCGATGCCGGTGGTCGTCCTGCTCCAGGACCGGTTCCCGGACCGGCCGCAGGAGGCCGAGGAGGCACCGGCACCTCACGCGGCGGGCGCGGCCCGGGCGCGCGACCACAACGGGGCGGTGGTCTGAGCGACGCCGGTTCGGTGGGCAGGCCGTGCGTGCCGCGACCGGCCGGCCGACCGCGGTGATAGTGGACCGTCCGGTGGAAGCAGGCCTGGTCAGACGCCGCTAGCGTCAGCGCACCGACTCCACCCACGTCCTGGCGGCGGTGCGGCACCCGGGCGCGGGTGGAGTCGGTGCGCGAGAGAGCACTGGACAGACCCGTGCACCCCGACCGGTGCCCCGGAGAACGCCGCAGGCCGCGACGTCCGTACATCGCGGCCTGCGGTCGAGGGGTCAGGGATCAGGGGTTCACCGGCAGGCTCGGAGTCTTCAGCACGGGGAAGCTCCAGGTCTGGGCCGGAGTCCCATTGCAGTCGTAGGCGGCGAGGCGGTTGCCGGGGGTGGTGTCGTTGTTGGGCAGGTCGAGGCAGTGGTTGGTCGCCGGGTTGTAGAGGCTGCCGTCAGCCCGGGGAAGCCAGATCTGGTTCCCGGCGCCAGGCGCACACTTCCAGAGGCCGACGCCGGCTCCGCTGGCGGTACTGCCCCCGGTAATGTCCAGGCACATTCCGCGAAGACTGACGGAGGCGTCGGCGGGGTTGACGGTGAGGGTCTGGTTGGCGCCGTTGTTGCAGGGCCAGATGGCGATGCCGCGGCTCGTGTCGTCACCAGGGACATCGATGCAGTTGCTGCTGGCGGCGTGGCGGATGGTCATGCCACTGGCGGGCGAGGCGACGGGGGTGTTGTAGACGGCGAAATTGCTGACGCGGCCGTTGAAGCTGGTGGTCTGCTGGCCCTGGTACTGGTAGCGGCCGAGGACCAGCCCGCCGCTGGGGGCGGGGCTGGTGGCCGCGTTGTGATAGGCGCTGCCGGCGAGCGTGCCGTTGACGTACAGGCTCATCTGGCCAGTCGTGGCGTTGTAAGTCGCGGTGAGCTGGGTCCAGACGTCGCTCTTCACCAGGACGGCGCTGTTGGTCACCGAGGTGTAATCGTACGGCCAATTGTTGTCGTCCGCGTAGGCGAGGGCGAAGCGCCAGGCGCCCCCGTTGCCTTCGCTCCAGAGGAGGAAGCTGCTGGCCCGGGTGGTGTTCTGACTGGCGATGACGTTGCCGGTGCCGGCAGACTTGGCCCAGGTGCTGATGGTGAAGCTTTGGCGGGTGTCAACGACGGGCTTGCCGGTGGTGGCGGCGGAGGTGCTGCCGTTGAAAACGGCGACCTTGGTGGCACGGCCGTCGACGGTGTCGTCGGCGAAGGTGAGGTCGCTCGGTACGGCGTCGTTGCCGGCTGGGGCGGAGGCGGTGTCGCCCTGGAGCTTCCACTGGGCCTGCGGCGCCTGGGTGTTGCCGCGGTAGTGGTCGCCGTTGAAGCCGGTCACGACCTTGCCGGTCACGGCTCCCGGCCAGGTGTGCAGGTTGCCGGAACTGTCGAGGGCCCACAGGTCGGGCACACCATCGCCGGTCACGTCGCCGTCCGCGCCGACGGTCGGGAAGTCGGCGGTCGTGACGCCCGCACCGATCTTGGCCACGGCGGCGGGGGCGACAGCGGTGACGGCGGTGTAGTCGCCGAACGCGTCCGTACGGGTCTGGGTGGTGAGGGTGTACTGGACGATGTCGCCGGCGGTACGGTCGCCCGCAGTGGTGCGGGCGCGTGCCCACACGGCCGGGGTGACCGGCGCGGTGCCGCCCGGGTCGACGGCCAGGGTGTTGCCCGGGACGATCAGGTCGAGGGTGTCCCAGCCGCCGGTGGCGACGAGGTTCGGGGCCCGCAGGGTGTGGTTGGTGTCGGCCGGGTAGTACCAGAGGTTGCCGGACTCGACCGCGAGGATGCCAGTGGCGTTCGTGACCTCGCGGTTGGGGGTGCGGGTGTCGGTGGCCGAGCCGATCGGCGTGATCTGGGTGGTGTACCGCCAGTCCTCGTCCTGCCGGTAGCCGGGGCACGCCGCCGCGTCGCCCTCGCAGTTGGGGCGACTCAGCGACCTCTTCAGGTTCGCCGTGAACCGTCCCGGGTCGGAGAGCTTGTTGGAGTAGTAGTAGAGCGAGCTGCCGCCGTCCCGGTGGACGAACAGGTCGTCGGTGTTCAGGCCCGGGTCGAGCGAGCCGCGGTGAGTGACCTTGTAGTCCTTCCAGGTGCGCCCGGCTTCGGGCGCCTGGTTGGCGGGGGCGGCGGTGCCGGTCGGCGGAACGCTGGTGTTGCCCGGGTCGGTGGCCCGCCCGTGGGTGATCAGGTTGCCGGCGCTGTCCGGGACCAGGATATCGGGGTTAGCGTCGCCGGTGGTGTCACCGAAGGCCACCGGACCGGGGGCCCAGGGCACATAGAAGGAGTACGACATGGTCTGCGAGGCGTTCGCGGCGTCGTCGAAGACCTGCGCGTACAGCACGTTGGTGCCCCAGTGCGTGGGCTTCACCCTGATCTCGCTGAGGTTCAGCGTGCTACCCGCGTTCGCGCAGTTCTGCGTGTAGTCGGCGAGCTGCGGGTCGAATCCGTAGCGGACGCAGACGACGCCCGAGGCCAGCAGGCCGGAGGGGTTGGGGTCGTAGGCCGTGAAGGGGATCGAACCTTCCTGGCCGAGGCGCAGGTTGGTGGTCTGGCCGTTGCCCGACGGCGGGAACTGGGTGTTCGGGTCGGTAAAGGTGCCGAACGTGGCGACCGGTGGAGTGGTGTCGACGGCGAAGTGGCACGCCGGGGTCGACGGGCCGCGGAGCAGTCCGTCGTCGCCCTGTGTGGCCCAGCCGTAGATGTGGCCGTCCTTGAGAGTGAAGCGGGGGACGTTGTAGGAGGCGCGGCTGCCGTTGGGCACGAAGCCCGACCAGCCGTTGCTGGCGCTCGGGGATCCAGACGACGAGTCGTCCCAGATGTTGACGTACTCAGTGAGTTGGGACTGGTTGTAGCTGCTGACCACCGAGGTCAGATTGACGGTGGTGTCGGTGATCCAGCGCAGCGAGGAGACGGGCCCACCGGCGCAGCTCTCGTCCTCACCACGGGTGACGCTGTGCGCCGCGGGTGAGGTTCGCGGATCGCCCGGCTGCAGCGGGAGGTGATCGTACTCGGTGGACAGGACGGCGTCGTAGCCGAAGCGCTTGAAGCCCATCTTGTCGCCGGTGCCCTCGTTGCCAACCAGGGCGAACGCCAGGGGTCGGCCGGTGTCCGCGAGGGCGTTGCGCATCGGGGCAGTGACGTTGAAGTCGACGGGGACATCGCCGTAGCAGGCCGAGTTGGTCCCGTTTCCGGGTACGTTCCTGCCGTCGACACGCTCGTACGTCCGGTGGCTGTTCCAAGAGATGGAGCCGTCGAACGCGTCAGCCCGGTAGACGGTCACCGGGTAGGTGGTGCTGCAGGAGAAGTCGGCCGAGATGTACTGCGACACCCGCAGGTTCGCGTAGTTGATGGTCGTGTTGGGCAGATAACCATTGAGGTTGAACTCGTACAGAGTCCGCTCGACGCCCTTGGTGGTCTCCCAGCCCTGGTAGCCGACACCCGGTCGGTCGCGGTCCGCCGAGCCGGTGCGGTCGAAATTGCCGACCCCCGGATAAGCGGACTGGACCCAGGCGTGGTGGCTCTTGCCGCGTGCGTCGTTCGACCAGGACGGGTCGACGTAGATCGGGTAGCTGGTATGGGCACCGTCGAGCAGCTCCGGGCTCGGCGACAGCTTGATTGCCCCGACGCCCTTCGCGTCCGTGGCCGCCGACACTGGGACGTCCGCCACGGTGGCCTTCGGACCGGGACCCTCCATGCTGCTGGGCGCGTCGGGCTCCTGCCGGGTCGGGCCCGCGCCCACCCCGGACGGAGCCGTTGCGGGAGCTGCAACGCGCGTGGTGAACGACGCCTTCACGGCTCCGGTCCCGGTCGGTGCGGCGGTTCCGCCCGCAGCGGGGGCCGAGGCCGACCACATCTGCGGCTTCGGGGCGGTGAAGACCTCTTGACCGCCGCTCAGGGCCTTCAGGCTGCCGTCCCCGTTGGCCGCCAGCTCCATGCCCTTGGCCGTGGCGGGGAAGTTCAGCGAACGCACCGCTGGGTTCGCGGCGGCGGCCGGTGTGCGCAGCACCAGGACGGTGCTGTACCCGCCGAACCGGTCGGCCGTCACCTTCAGGTCCGTGTCCGGCGCCACCGACGTGAAGAGCGCACTGTTGCCGCTCACCATCGGAACCGGCAGCGCGCCGCCGAATGGCGACCCGACCGACAGCTCCTTGCCGTCCCTGGTCCTCATCGTCGCCAGCGGGCCGCTGCCGCCGCCGGAGATCACCAGGCCCTCGCTCGCCGCGGCGGGCGCGTACGTCCCGTCAGGACGGCGCACCAGTGTGTCGTCCAGGGACGTCCACGAGCCGTCGGCCCGCTTCACCCGCTGGGCGTCCATGTGTTGCTCCTGGCGGAGCCGGCCGCCGGGCGTCGCGGTGGTGGTACTGAACTCGTCGGTCAGCGAGGGGATCGGCACGTCCTTGCCGGTGCGCTTGGCTTCGGCGATCGCCAGCTCAGCCGGGCGCGGGTCCAGGAGCTCGCCCGCATGCTTGGCGTCCCCGGCCTCGACCATTTCCTGGAGGCTCCCGGGACCGTCCGCCACCGCGACCGGGGCGAGTGAGAGCAGGCCCGCGGAAACAACCAGGGCGGTCGCCACCGACAGGCCCAGGAATCCGGTCGGACGCGTCTTTCTTTGGGCTGGAACTGATTTTTGACGATCAATCAAGAACGCTGATGTGGTGCGCACACGATTTCCCTGCATATCAGCCTCTGGCGCGGACTGCGTAGAGGTCAGCGGAACAGTGTCAGGGCTGGCTGGAGCAGTCAAGATCTTTTTTTGATAACTGTCGCAACAAAGGTGGTTGAAATACCTCAAAGCGGCATTGTGATGTGCGTCGCCCACTCCGTCCGGGCGCCCCCGGTGCAGATTGACGATCAATTACCAATAGAATCCACAGTCCATGGCCTATTAAAGGCATCGCATTGAATCGTCAACTCTTGGAATTTCCTTGCTAGTTCACAGAAAAAACCGGACTCTGTCGGGCGTCCGACGGCACACAGCCGGGGCGGTCGGACTCGCCGTGATCGCCACGCTGCTGGGCCCGATGGCCGCACAGGCCGCGGCCGCCGGACCCGACTTCACCCGGGTGTGGTCGCCTCCGGGCACGCCCCTGGCGCGCACTGCGTCGGTCAAGGCCGCCGCCGCGCCGAAGCCCGAGGAGACTGCTCCCCACTACCCGGTGCCCGTCGCTTCCAAGCCCGGGCCCGCACGAGCGGCAGCCAGGCAGGAGAGCGCGACCGCCGGCCTCGGCGAGACGGCTGCCCAGGCCGGCGCACTGCCGGTGTGGGTGAGTGCGGCTCAGCCCCAGCTGACGGGCGCCGACTCCGTCACCGTCGTCAAGGCGGGTACCGAGGCCGCGGACGCGGCCGGAGTCGACGGGCTCCTGCTGTCTCTCACGTCGCACTCCGCCGCTCCGGCTCCGGACGGCACCGAGCCGCCGGCCACCACGCCCGTCCGGGTCGCGGTTGACACGGCGGCGCTCGGCGTCCGCGGCGACGGCGACTTCGCCACGCGCGGTCGGCTGGTGTCACTTCCAGCTTGCTCCCTGACGACGCCGCAGGACCCGTCCTGCCTGGTCCGCACTCCGGTGAAGACCGGCTACGACGCCGAGTCCAAGCGCCTCGTCGCGGACGTCGACCTGCCCACGGCCCGTCAGGAGCCGGCGCCCGCCATCGCGGGTGCCACGAAGGCGTCGTTCAGCACCGCTTCGCTCACCACCGCGCCCGCGTCCGCGCCGTCGGCCCCGGCCGTGGTGCTCGCCGCCGAGACCGGTCCGTCGGGAGGCGGTGGGACGTACACGGCCACAAGCCTGACGACCTCCTCGGGTTGGGCCACCGGCGGCAACTCCGGCGCACTGACCTACGGCTACAAGATCGCGGTCCCGCCGTCCCTCGGCGAATCGGCCCCCGCCGTCTCGCTGGGCTACAACTCCTCCTCGGTGGACGGAAGGACGTCCGCCACCAACGCACAGGCGTCCTGGATCGGTGACGGCTGGGACTTCAACCCCGGCTTCATCGAGCGCAGCTACAAGCCCTGTGACAAGGCCGGCATCACCGGGTCCGGCGACCTGTGCTGGGACGGCTTCAATGCCGCCCTGGCGTTCGGTTCGCACTCCGGACCGCTTGTCCGGGTCTCCGGCACCCCGGCCGGGTCGGACGACGCGACCGGAGTTTGGCGGCTGAAGAACGACGACGGCACCAGGGTCGAGTTCGGAACCGGCGCGGCGAACGGCACCGACAACGGCGCCTACGCCAAGGTCACGGACACCGTCGGTACGGTCTACTACTTCGGGCTCAATCACCTGCCCGGCGGCGACAAGAGCGACCCGGCCACCAATTCCGCCTCCACCGTGCCCGTCTATGCGCCGAACAGCGGGGACCGCTGCTACGACGCAGCCAAGGGCAAGGCGTCCTGGTGCCAGATGTGGCAGCGCCTGTCCCTCGACTACGTCGTCGACACCCACGACAACCTGACCACCTACACATGGGCGCCCGAGACCAACTACTACGCCCGTGGCGGCGGTCAGGCCAACGGCAACGGCACGCCGACCCCCTACACCCGTGCCAACCTGCCCTCCCGGATCGACTACGGCCAGCGCCTGAGCGAGCAGGTCGCCGCCAAGGGCGGACTGCAGCCGGCCGCCCGCGTCAGCTTCACCACTGGCGAGCGCTGCCTCGCGGCGGGTACGGCCTGTGACCCGGCCAACCGCACGGTGGCGAACAAGAACAACTGGCCCGACGTCCCGGTCGACCAGGAGTGCAAGGACACGGGCACCTGCACCACCTACGGGCCGACCTACTTCACCACCAAGCACCTGACCTCCGTCAGCACCCAGGTCAGGGTCAACAACGCCTGGCAGGACGTCGACGGCTACGAGCTCAAGCACTCCTTCCCCGATCCGGCCGACGCCACCAGCCAGAAGGCACTGTGGCTGGAGTCCGTCCAGCGCACAGGCAAGAGCGGCAGCCCCGCCGTCCCCGTCCCACCAGTCACCTTCGTGCCGGTGATGCTGCCCAACCGCGTCGACGGCACCGACCTGGTGCCCGCTCCGCCGATCATGAACCGACCGCGCATCCAGCAGATCCGCACTGAGACCGGCGGCGTCCTCAACGTCGACTACAACCTCCCGGAATGCTCCCGCGTCAAGGGCCTGATGCCGGCAGCCGAGGACGACAACTCCCGCTCCTGCTACCCCGTCCGCTGGTTGCCGCCCGGTTCCGTCGTAGGATCGGACCCGGTCCTGGACTGGTTCAACCACTACACCGTCGCCTCGTTCACCGAGAACGACTTCGCCACCGGCTCCCCGGCGAAGATCACCCGCTTCGACTACGGACCGGCCGCCTGGCACCGGGACGACAGCCAGTTCACTGATCCCAAGGCCCGTACCTGGGACGACTTCCGCGGCTTCGCCACCGTCACCACCACTACCGGCAGCGGCAACGACGGCCCCAGGGGCCAGACGGTCATCACCTACCGCCAGGGCATGGACGGCGACATCCTGAAGAACGGCACCAAGCGCAGCGTCCACCTCACGGACGCCCTCGGCCGCGACTCCCTGGACGTCCCCTGGCTCGTCGGCAACGTCCTGCAGAGCGAGACGTACGACCAGGCCGACGGGACGGTGCAGTCCCAGGCCGTCAACAGTTCGAGCGGCGAGGTGACCACGGCCACCCAGACCCGCCCCGGTCTCCCGGACCTGACGGCCCGGTACAACGCCACCACCACCACCGCGACCAGTCGTGCCCGGACCGCCGTCGGCACCTGGCGCAGCACCACCAGGACCACGACCAGCGACCCGGACCACAACAACCGGCTCCGTACGTCCCTCGACCAGGCCGACGGCCTTCCCGACCTCTGCACCCGCAGCGTCTACGCAACCGGGCCCGACCCGAAGAACATCGACCACATCTCCGAGACGCTGGTGGTCTCCGGCGCGGACTCGTGCACGGCCGCGCCCACGACGGCCAACACCGTCTCATGGAGCCAGGTCCTCTATGACGGACTGCCGCACGGCCGGTTCGGCGACATCGGTGACCCCACCGCGACGCGCACCCTCGACCGCTTCGACAGCGCCGGGACAGCGGTGTTCACGACCACCAGCACCGCGGCCTTCGACGTGTACGGACGGATGGTCTCGACGACCGATCCGAACAACACCGATGCGCAGCACCCGGGCGGCTCGACCACCAGCACCGCCTACGCACCGGCCGCCGGTGAACTCCCCACCACCGTGACCTCCTCGGTCCCGGTCCCCGGGGCTTCCGGAAGCTGGGATACCGTCACCACCCTCGACCCTCGTCGGGCGCTGCCCCTCACGGTCAAGGATGCCAATGGGAAGACCGTCACCGAGACGTACGACGCGCTCGGCCGGCTGACCGGGGTCTGGTCGCCGGGGCGGACCCCCGCCACCAAGCCCAACGCCAACCAGACCTTCTCCTACAGCGTCTCCAACACCACCGGGGTGCCGTCGACCACCACCAGCTCGACCCTGATGGTCGACAGTGACACCGCCGTCTACAAGCGTACGGTGGCCCTGCTCGACGGCTTCGCGCGCACCCGCCAGACCCAGTCCTCGCCCGCCGGTCCCGGCGACGCTGGCCGGCTGATCACCGACACCCAGTACGACTCCCAGGGCCGAGCCTGGGCGAGCAGCGCCGCCTGGTACAACCGCGATGCCGCACCGTCCATCACCCTGGTCACCGCGTCCGACAGCACCATCCCCGCCCAGACCCGGACCACATTCGACGGTCTGGGCCGACCGACCGTGGCCGCGCTCTGGTCCCTCGGCGCCCTCCAGAGTCAGACCACCACCGCCTATCCGGGGGTCGACCGCACCGACGTCGTCCCGCCGCAGGGCGCCTGGCCGACCAGCACCGTCACCGACGCCCGGGGTCTCACCACCGAACTGTGGCAGTACCGCACCGCCACGGCCACCGGGAAGGCCGCGGACGCCGACATCACCCGCTACGCGTACACCGCGTCCGGCCAGCGGTCCGGGATGACGGACAGCGCTGGCAACAGCTGGTCCTACATGTACGATCTGCGGGGCCGCCAGACCGGTGCGAGCGACCCGGACGCCGGAACCACCAGCCGTACCTACGACGCCGCGTCGCGTCTGGCCAGCACCACCAACGGCAAGGGCCAAGTCCTGGCCTACACCTACGACCTGGCTGGCCGTAGGACCGGCCTCTACGAGGGCCAGGTCGTCCCGGCGAACCAGCTGGCCGCCTGGACCTTCGACAGCATCATGAAGGGCAAGCCCGCCTCCTCCACCCGCTACGTCGGTGGAAGTGGCGGACAGGCCTACACCACGGCCATCACCGGCTACGACAACGGCTACCGGCCCACGTCCACCACGACCACCATCCCGGGGGGCGAGGCCGGGCTCGATTCGGGGGCCTTCACCTACACCGTCACCACCCAGTACGACCAGCTCACCGGCAACCCGAAACTCGTCACGCTCCCGGCTATCGGCGGCCTCCCGGTGGACCGGCTGGCCTACTCGTACAACGACTACGGCCAGATGACCTCGTACGCCGGGGCGACGACGTACGACGTGCAGAGCGAGTACGACGCCTTCGGCCGGATCCTGCGCTCCACCGTCAACCCGTGGGCCACCCAGGTCGTCGCCACGACCGACTACGACCAGGCCACCGGCCGGATCCGCTCCCAGTTCCTCGACAAGCAGACCTCCCTGACCGGTGCGGTGCAGCAGACCGGCTACACCTACGACCCGTCCGGGGCCATCACCTCCATCACCAACACCCCTGACAACACCCCCCCGGCCCGCGACCGCCAGTGCTTCACGTACGACTACCTCGGCCGCCTCACCACCGCTTGGACCGACACCGGCGGCATCACCACCCCGGACCCGCTTCAGCACAAGACCCTCGACCAGGGCGCCTGCACCAACACGACCCCGACCAGCGGGGCCGTGGCACCGGCCAAGACCACGGTAGGCGGTGGCAACCCCTACTGGCAGGAGTACACCTACGACCTGACCGGCAACCGGACCTCGCTGGTCCAGCACGACCCGTCCGGTGACAGCGCGAAGGACGCCACCACCACCCAGCGGTTCCCGGCCCCCGGGACCGTCAACAAGCCGACCGCAGCGGGCGACACCGGCGGCGGCACGGGCGGGGCACACGCCCTGCTCGGATCGACCGTCAAGACCGGCAGCACCACGACCGCCAACGGCAGCACCCATTACGATGCGGCCGGCAACACCACGGCCGTCCGCAGCGGGGCGTCCGGCACCGGCACCTCGGCGCTGACCTGGACCAGCGAAGGCAAGCTGGCCAGCCACACCGCCCCGGGCCGGATCACCGGCAACGGCGGCAAGTGCATCGCCACGGCCGGCGGCAGCAACGCCGACGGCACCAACCTGCAGATCAACACCTGCTCCGACGGCGGCAGCCAGCTCTACACTGTCGCCAACGACCGGCTGGTCGTCCTCGGCAAGTGCGTCCAGGCCATGGGTACCAGCGACGGCTCGGCCGTCCAGGTCCAGGTGTGCGACAACTCCGCCGCACAGACCTGGACCCCCCGCGCCGACGGGACCATCCAGAACTCCTCGTCCAAGCTGTGCCTCGCCATTCCCGGCGACGTCGCCACCAGCAACACCCCCCTCGCCCTCGGCGGCTGCGCGAGCACCGTCCCGGCCGGGCAGAAGTGGACGGTCCCCAACACCACCACCACCTACGTGTACGACGCCGACGGCAACCAGCTCGTCCGTCGCAACCCCGGAACCAACACCATCGTCCTGGGATCCGACGAACTGACCGTCAGCACGACCGGGGCCGTCAAGGCCCAGACCGGTACGCGCTCCTACTCCATCCCCGGCGGTCTCACCATCGTCCGCCGCGGTGCGGGCACCGCGGCCGGCTCGTTCGTCGTCCAGGCGGCCGATCACCATGGCACGGGCACGGTCAGCATCGACCTCGCCGCCCTGGCCGTCAGCCGCCGCACCAGCGATCCCTTCGGCAACCCGATCGGCTCCAACCAGCCCGCATCGGGCAGCTGGCTCGGCACCAAGGGCTTCGTCGGCGGCACCAAGGACGACACCACCGGCCTCATCAACCTCGGCGCCCGCCAGTACCAGCCCGCGACCGGTCGGTTCATCACCCCGGACCCGTTGCTCGACCAGAACGCCCCACAGCAGTGGAACGCCTACGGCTACAGCAACAACGACCCGGTCAACCAGAGCGACCCCACCGGGCTCTACGGGAGCTGGTGTGCCAGCCAGGCGTGTGCCGAGCAGACCGGTGGGCTCGACTCGGCCCCCGGTGACACCAGCAACGCGTCGCCCGGCACCGTGTTCACCCCCGAGATGGCCCAGACCATTCGCAGCCGCATCAGCGGCGGCGGTGGCAGCAGCTCCGGCCTCAGGCCCTCTCCCGCTCCGACGCCGGCCAGCGGCAAAAGCACCCAGACGCCGCGGCCGAAGCCCCAGGCACAGCCGATTCCGGTCCCGGACTGGGTGTGCCCGGCGGAGTGCACGAAGCGCAGTGTCGCCTACGCGGTCCAGCAAGGGACTCTCGGTCTGATCCCGACCGGGTCGGCGTACGACTGCGCGGACGGCGACGACCTCTCCTGCTTCCTCACAGCACTCGCGGTCGTCCCGGCACTGCCGGGGCAGGTGGTCGAGAAGATCGCCGGCGGCGCTTCCAATCTGGCCCGGGCAGTCGCGGACGTCACGATCCTCGACCGACTGACCTCCGCCTACGACGCCATGGCGATGGCGAACCTGAAGTTTATCGAGAAGGGCACCCTGGGCGGGGCGTTGGACGCTGTCAAGGACGCCGAGACGCGAGCGTACGCCGGCGCGGTGTTCCAGTCGATGGACGGGACGGTGGACGTCTACAAGTCCATCAGCGGCAAGGCGAACCGGCCGGGCACCGTGGACATGCCGAAGGATCCGGTGTTCAATCCGAAGACGGTGAGCGGCGGGAAGATCGCCCGTAACTCCGATGCGGAATACAAGATCGTCGAAGAAGTCGCGGCGAAGCTTGGCCCTCCGTCGGGGCAGCGCGGGATTCTGACGATTATGGTCACCAAGGAGGCCTGCGGCTCCTGCAGCAGCGTCTACACAGAGTTCAACAAGAGGTATCCCGATGTCTGGCTTCGCGTCGGGGTAGGATAACCGCATCGCAGATCACAGCTGATCGCCCAGCCATCCGAGACTGAAGGCGGCTGCTCCCCGGTCGGTGAGATCGGGGAGCAGCCGCCTTTCCGAGTTGATTCCACAATATTTCCGAGGTGTACGACACATGGGCACGATGGCAAGGATTCTGAACGCGTACCCGGAGGCGCTGCAAGGGGCGGTCGGCCTGACGCCGGAGCAGATCACGCTGATCGAGCAGGACCAGGAAGTCGCACTCCCCGAGGACTATCGGGAGTTCCTGGCCCTGGCTGGCGGGGGCGGATTCCGCGCGCTGCGCGGCGAGACCTACGCGTTCCCGGAGCTCCTGGGAATCAAGAAGTACGCCCGGGAGATCCTGGAGGAGTCGAATCCCGGGGAGTCGCTCGACGGCTGTGTGGTATTCATGGGTCATCAGGGGTACATCTACTACTTCATCGGCCCTGCCGAGAAGGGCGGGAAAACCTACGAGATCGCCGAGGATACGGAAGGCGTCTTCGAAATCGCGGCCTCCTTCTCCGCGTTCATTCGCGGGATGCTGCAGGAATCCTCCTCCTGACGGTCCCGTGGCCCTGGCCGCGCCGCCGTCCAACGCGCCCACGGCCCCACCCGCCGGGCATGCAAGGGCGGTCGTGCGTGGTGTCGGGTGCGAGGACGGCGGCATCGCCGGGTTGAAGGCCGTACTGCGTCAGCCTCTTCATCCCAGGGCCGCCTGACCGATGCCGTCATCGGCGAACCGTCCCCTACACCCATTCCTGACGACAGCCCGTACCTGGACTGGCACCTGGGTCGCCCAACTCGCCGCCCCCTCCGCCGAACGCATCGACGCCGGCGACCACCAGATCCTCGTCGACCACACCATCAACCCCCAGGCCCACGCCCAACCCGACGGCCACGGCGGATGGACCGTCACCCAACGCGGCCCGCTGCCCCTGTGGGGCCACGTCGAGGACGCCATCGAGTCCTGGCAGGCGGTCGGCGCACCGCACCAGGACCACCTCAGCATCACCGTCGCCGGCGACGGCCAGCGGGCCTGGTTCAGCGACGAGGACGGACCCAGCTGGCGCCTGCCGGTGTGATCTCTCCGTCGGCGGTGGCCACGTTGGTAGAGCGGAAGACGGTGGGGTCCCCAGTGGCTTTGCAGTACCGAGAGGCCCCTGCGGACTGCGACTCAGCGTCAGCAGCGGTACCGGCGGCACCACCAGCATCGCGAGAATCCTCTGATCCGGACGGCTCAGCAGGATGCGAACGGGCACGGCTCCGTGCCTACCGACCGGCGATGCCTAGTTTCGCGCGACCAACAAGCGTATGGCGCGATCGCCGACGACGCTCTCGCACTGCTGAGCCAGGCCCGATGAGGCTGGGGCAAGGGCCCGCTCCTATGCTTGCGGCACCGATGAAGGAGGGCAACGGCGGGGCGGCAGCGGCGCCCTTGGGAAGCCGTCAGGTCTCAGGGGCGGGGGGCGATCTTCAGGTCGCCCCGGGTGACCTGGCGGATGTGGGGGCCGGCCAGCAGGTCGTGCGGGTAGCCGAGTTCGATGCGGCCGGCCTCGTCGAGGCGGTCCGACTGGGCGGCGCTGAGTTCGACCTCCAGGGCGCCCAGGTTGTCCTCCAGCTGCGTGAGCGTGCGGGCGCCGACGACGGGCGCCGTCACGCCCGGCCGGTGCAGCGTCCAGGCGAGCGCGACCTGCGCGGGTGTGCGGCCCAGTTCGGCGGCGACCTCCTTCACGACCTCGGCGACGGCGAGGGCGCGTTCGGTGACCATGCCCAGTCCGGCGTTGAAGCTCCTCCGGGTGCCCTCCCCGGGGCCGGCGGCCGCCGCGGTCAGGTCGGCGCGGCCGTACGTGCCGGTGAGCAGGCCGCCCGCCAGCGGGGAGTACGGCAGCACGCCCAGGCCCATCTCCCGTGCCATCGGGACGAGATCGCGTTCCGCCGCCCGGTTGAGGAGGTTGTACTCGATCTGCAGGGCGACCAGCGGGGACCAGCCGCGCAGGTCGGCGACCGCCTGCATGCGCGAGACCTCCCAGGCCGGGACGTTGGAGACCGCCACGTACAGGACCTTGCCCTGCCGGACCAGGTCGTCCATGGCGCGCAGGATCTCCTCGACCGGCGTCGTGAAGTCCCACACGTGCAGGTACAGCAGGTCGAGGTAGTCCGTGCCCAGCCGCCGGAGGCTGGACTCCACCGAGGCGAACATGCTCTTGCGGTGGCTCCCCGCGGAGTTCGGGTCGCCCGGCCGGCGCAGCGTGGTGTACTTCGTCGCCAGCACCAGGCCCTCGCGGCCGCCCCGGGTGAACTCGCCCAGCTGGCGCTCGGAACTGCCGTCGGTGTACGTGCTGGCGGTGTCGATGAAGTTGCCGCCGCGCTCGACGTAGGCGTCGAACAGCCTGCGCGCCTCTGCCTTCTCCGCGCCCCAGCCGAACTCGGTGCCGAATGTGGCCGTGCCCAGCGCGAGCGGTGAGACCCGCAGTCCGGAGCGGCCCAGCAGCCGGTAACTGTCGAGGGTGAGTGCCATGGTGACCTCCCGTGTTCGTGATCCGTCGTCGACAGCGAGTCTGCGGTGGCGACGGGGCACGGATAAGGGAGGGGACTTCCTGGGAACACCCGTCCTACCCTGGCTGTTGCGCCGGTCATGACGACCTCCGCGCCGGACAGGACCCAGACCCAGGAGCTGGCCGCGTTCCTGCGCAGCCGGCGCGAACGCCTGGATCCCCGGGACGTCGGCCTGCCGGCGCGCCTCCGGAACCGCCGCACCCCGGGGCTGCGCCGTGAGGAGGTCGCCGAACTGGCCGGGGTCAGCGTCGACTACGTCGTCCGGCTGGAACAGGCCCGCGGGCTGCGCCCCTCCCCCGACGTGCTCCAGGCCCTGGCCCGGGCGCTGCGCCTGGCCCCCGACGAGCGCGCCTACCTCTTCGACCTGGCCCTGCGGCGGCCCCCCGGCGCCGACCGGCCCGCCACCGCCGCCGCGCCGCCGCTGGCCCGGCTGGTCGCCGACCTCGCACCGCTGCCCGCCATGCTCCTGAACCACCGCTACGACATCCTGGCCTGGAACGCCGAAATGGCGGGACTGATGGTCGACTTCGACGCTCTGCCGCCCCCGCAGCGCAACGCGATGTGGCTGTGCCTCATGCATCCGCGGGTGCGGGAGTTCTACCTCGACCGCGAACGCGTGGTGCGGGAGGGGATCGCCCACCTGCGCGCCGCGTGGGCCGCCCACCCGGAGGACCGGGCCCTGAGCGGCCTCATCGCCGAATTCACCGCCGGTGACGAGGAGTTCGCGCGCCTGTGGGCCGAGCGGGACGTCCGGGTCAACGGCCGCGGCCACAAGGCGCTGCGACACCCCGAGGCCGGCGTGCTCACCGTGCAGTTCGAGACCCTCAGGCCGCTCCAGGACCCGGACCAGCTGCTGGTGATCTACCGTGCGGCGGACGCGGAGAGTCAGGCGGCCCTGGACCGGCTGCGCGTAGCTGCCGCCGGTCCGCGGCAGGGGCCCGACGGGCTCTCGCACGCGCCCGGCTCCTCGCACCGGCCCTGACCGTCGGCCACTCACCACGGAGCGGCAGAGGCGGCACCTGTACGTGGAGTCAGCCGAGGTCGAACTGCCAGTACGCGGTGTCGCGGAACCCGGGCGACTTCGGGGCGACCTCGACCGTGACCGGGCCTCCCGCCTTGTCGGGCTTCACCCGCACCGGCACGGTGCGCTTCTGCTCCGTGCCGAGGGGCGGTGTGAGGGCGGTGACGGTCGCGGCCTGGTCCAGGAAGGTCATACCGGGAGCAGGGACGGGAGCCGAGCCGAAGGCGGAAGGGGTGGACAGCGGGCCGGAGTCGATGGCGTTCCCCGCCCGGACCACGACGGCGGCGGCACCACCGGTCGTGCCGACGCCGGTGTCGGGGGACGTCCCACCGGGGCGCAACTCCTCACCCGTGCCGTTGTCGTAGGTGATCGTGAAGCTGTAGCTGCCGTCGGGTTCCCGGCGGGGAGGGCCCACGGTGATCCTCAGGCCGTCGTCGTAACGGGCGGTCCCGCCGGCGCGCAGGGGCTCGACGACGCTTCCGGGGCCTTTGACGTACCCGTGCTGGGTCAGGGAGTCCTCGAACTTGGCCAGCGCCATGGCTCCCAGGACGACCAGGGCGGTGAGGACCGCCAGCGCGACCCCGAGGACGGTGGCCCAGCGCGGGGTGTCGGAGGGCCGGGGGCAGGCGGGAACCGCGTTCGTGTCCATACGGGTCACGGTAGGGAAACAGCTGGTCGGAACGCATGAGCGGACGTACTCAAGGGCCCCTGAGTAGGCCTACGCGGTGCAGGTGCGGTCGCGGGCGGGGAGGTGCCCGGTGGCGAGGTAGGCGTTGACGGTGGTGTCGACGCAGGAGCTGCCGTGGACGCCGTAGTTGGCGTGCTGGTTGGCGCCCGCGAGGGTGAGCAGGCGGGAGCTGGGGAGGCGGTCGTGCAGGGCGGTGCTGCGGGTGTAGGGGACACGGGGGTCGCCGGTGGAGGCGACGATCAGGGCCGGGGTGTCGTGGCGGACCTGGACGGGGGCTTCGCGAGGGCGGTCCCAGAAGGCGCAGGGGGTGATGTTCTCGGTCAGCGGGGCGAACAGCGGGTGGGCGGCGCGGGCGCGTTCGATGTCGCTCCAGTACGTCTCGGGGTCGCGCGGGGCGGGTGCGTCTGCGCACAGGATGGCGGTCTGGGCGCTGCCGGTGGCGGAGCCGGCGGGGGTGAACACGGAGCGCAGGAGGTCGGCGAAGGCGGGCGGCAGGGTGGAGGGGTGGCCCTGGGCGGCCCGGGCGAGCAGGGACATCTGCTCGGCCAGGGAGGCGCGCGCCGGGTCGGTGTCATCGGCCATCCCCGTGAACAGCAGGGCGGGGACCTGGCTGTCGTCGAGGCGGAAGGTGTCGGGGGCGGTCCCCACGGTGAGCGGTTCGCGGGAGGAGGCGGCGATGACGCCGTCGAGGGTGGCGCGTACCTCCTCCCGGGTGCGGCCGAGGCCGTAGGTGCCGTCGCGGGCGGCGGTCCAGTCGGCCCAGTCGTCGTACGCCTTCTCGTTCTCGGCCTCGGTTCCCTTCATGAGGCGGGGGTTGTAGCGGTCGGGGTCCAGGGCGCTGTCGAGGACCACCCGGTCGTAGCGGGTGGGGAACATCTGGGTGTAGGCCGTGCCCAGGTAGGTGCCGTAGGAGTAGCCCAGGTAGGAGATCCGCCGTTCGCCGAGCGCGCCGCGCACGACGTCGATGTCCCGGGCGGTGTTGCGTGTCGTGACGTGCGGCAGGACGTCGGCGTTGGTGGCCCGGCAGCGGTCCGCGACGTCTCTGGCCCGGGCGGTCTGGCGGTCGAAGCCGGCCCGGTCGGGGCCGGCCGACAGCAGGCCGGGTCCGGAGGGCAGGCCGCAGTCCAGGGGGGTGCTGCGGCCGGTGAAGCGCGGGTCCATGCCGATCACGTCGTAGCGGGCGCCGGTTTCCTTCATCACGGGGCGCACGGTGAGCCCGATGCCGAGGCCTGGGCCGCCCGGGCCTCCGGGGTTCACCAGGAGGGAGCCGATCCGGTGGCGGGTGTCGGTGGCCTTCAGGCGGGACACGGCGACGGTGATGGTCCTGCCGCCGGGGTCGCCGTAGTCGAGGGGTACGGTCACGTCCGCGCATCGCGCGCCGGCGGCGTCGAGGGTGCGGCCCGTCCGGTCCTCCCCGCCCCGAGCGCAGCCGTGCCAGTCCAGGCGCTGCTGGTAGTAGCGGCCGAGTCCGGCGGCAGGGGCCGCGTCGACGGCGGCGACCGGCGTCGCGGCGAGGGCGGCGGGTGCGACGGCCAGGCAGGTGGTGAGGCCCGTGGCGAGGACGAGCCCCGCGGCCGAGGCGCGCCGGACGGTGGTGCCGGTGATGGTCATGCTGCTCTCTCCCGGAGGGGTGACGGACGCGTCCAGCCCGGAGGACGTCCGGGCCGTGCCGGTCGAGCCTCTCAACGCGCCTCCCCCGAAGGCATCGCCCTGTGACACGAACTGGCGGTACGTCAGACGCACCAGGGCGGGCCTTCGGCATACGACCGGCGTACCATTCCGCCCGTGCCTTCCGCGGGGCGGACGCGGTACCGGAACGCGTCGAGGGGGCCGTCGGAGTCGATAGGTAGTAGTCCCGCCCCCTGGACGACTTCGGCGCCTTCGGCATCGTCGAGCGGTGGTGGAGTCGACTCAGCGGGCCGTCGCGGGAACGAGGTGGTCGAGGCCCTGGGCACTTCCCGTCGCCGCCTTGATCGAGCGGGGCAGCATGACGTGCTCGTAGGCGCGGACGGCGGCGCCGACGCTGGATTCGGTGACGAGGGCGTGGGCGAGGTCGGCGCCGTCGAGCATGGCGAGGTTGGCGCCCAGTCCGACCGGGGGCATCAGGTGTGCGGCGTCGCCGAGCAGCGTCACTCCGGGCACGTGCGTCCAGGCGTGCGGGGCGGGCAGCACGTGCAGGGGCCGGCTGACGAAGCCGTGGTCGCTGTCGCGCAGGATCCGCAGCAGGCCGTCGTCCCAGCCGTCGAACATCTCCAACAGGTGCTCCCGCACGGCCCGTTGGTCGCCGAGGTCGAGTCCGGCGGCCGTGTGCCAGTCCTGCGGCTCGCGCAGCGCGAGGTAGCCGCGGATGTGACCGTTGCTGTTGCGCTGGGCGACCAGGGTCCGGCCGACGCCCTTCGCCAGCAGCGATCCGTTGCCGACCAGTCGGGCGAGTTCGGGGTGGCGGGTGTCGCACTGGTCGAAGCCGGTCTCGACGAAGGTGACACCGGTGTAGTGGGGTACGGCGGGGGACAGCGCCGGGCGGACCCGTGACCAGGCGCCGTCGGCACCGACCACCAGGTCGAACTCCTCGGACGTACCGTCGCCCAGGAGCAGCCGGCACGTGCCGCCCGCCAGCGGGGTGACCCCGGCGGCGGCACGGTCCCACCGCACCGTGTCCGGAGCGAGCGAGTCCAGCAGCAGGCCGCGCAGTTGGCCGCGGTCGATCTCCGGCCGGCCCCCGCCCGCGGTCGGCCCCCGCTGCGCGAGGAGGGCGCCGGTGGCATGGTCGAGCACCCGCCACTCGTCGCCCTCGGGGCGGGCCAGGGCATGGAACCGGTCGAGCAGGCCTGCCGACCGCAGGGCGGCCTGGCCGGTGTCGGCGTGCAGGTCGAGGGAGCCGCCCTGCGGGCGCGCGTCGGCGTCGGCTTCACGTTCGAACACCGTGACGGCGCGGCCGTGTTGCTGCAGGATCCGGGCACAGGTCAAGCCGCCGGGGCCGGCGCCGACGATCGCGATGCGGGGGGCACGGGCAGTGGGCACAGGTGCGTCCTTCCAGTGGTGGGCGGGTCGCCGGGCGGCCCGACACCACCAAGAAAGCACACTCGCTAAATAAGTGCAATGACTACACTTTCAGAGTGGATGCACTTCGGGCTATGGTGGTCGGGTGACCGAAGCGATTGGGCGCCGCGAGCGCAAGAAGGCCCAGACCCGCCAGTCCCTGGCCGACGCCGCACTCGAACTCTTCCTCGAACACGGCTACGACCAGGTCGGTGTCAAGGACGTCGCCGACGCCGCGGACGTCTCGGTGACCACCCTGTTCAAACACTTCACCAGCAAGGAGGCGCTGGTCTTCGACCAGGACGACGACCTGGAGGCGGCCCTCGTCGCGGCCGTGCGCGAGCGGCCCCCGGGCCGGTCGGTCCCACAGGCGCTGCGCGAGCACCTGCTGCTGAACCAGACCCGGTTCGCCATTCACGCCGCCGACCCGCGGTTCGCCGACTTCACCCGCCTGGTGCAGGACACCCCCGCGCTGCGCGACTACTCCCAACGGATGTGGACCCGCCACGAAACGGCCCTGGCGCGGGCCATCGCGCAGGCCGTGGACGCGCCCGACGACGACGTCAGCTGCGTCGCCCTGGCCCGGTTCGCCCTGGCGGCCCGCAGCCTGATCCTGCAGCACCCCGAACCGCGCCGGGCCGCCGACGAGGCCTTCGCCCTGCTCGAACACGGCTGGGCGGCCTCCCATCCGAGCAGCTGACCCGATCCGCGAGAGCCCCGATGCGCGCGCAGGCGCCGCGTGCTCCCGGCCGCGGCCCCCATGATCCGCAGATCGCACCGATTGTCGCGAAGCCTTGACACTGCGCCACGGGCTGAGAACCCTGGTGCTGTACTCCAGGGACGCGAGGGACACGGCATGCCATGGGTTGACGAGAGCAAACGCCACCGGGGTTTCCCGGCGGCGGTGTTGGCGGACGGCAGCGAGCCGGAGCCGCTGCCGGACGGGCGCACCACCTGGTGGCTCTACAACGGTGCGGACGGCCCCCGGGCCACCGCGGTGCGCGGTGGTTGCAGCTGCGGCTGGCGGGGCGAGCAGGTGCACCGGTTGGACTTCGGCGACGACTCGGCGACCGAGGCGGTGGGCAAGGACACCGGGCCGTTCGCGGACTGGGAGTCGCACGTCGACCTGGCCGAGGGTGTGGTGCCGCGCGAGGTCGAGGACCTGATCGCGGCGCTGGTCGACCGGATCTGCGACCTGACGGAGAGCAGGCCGTACGCCGCCGCCCGTGCGGCCGGCCGGTTCGAGCGCGCCGCCGCTTCGACCGCGCTGCTGGCCGGCCGCAGGGCCCACCGCAACCTGATGACCTGGGAGTACATCGGCCGCGCCTTCGGCTGTGGGCCGGCGGAGGCGCAGGAGCGGTTCGGCGAGACGCCGCAGGACGGCGACCGGGACGACGAGGTGTAGGTCGTCGGTCGTCACGCATCGGGCGGGCGGTGCGAGCACCGGTGCCGGTACTGGTGAGGACACCGCCAAGCGGGTGCCCGCGTCACCACGACGGGCACCCGCTCCTCAACCACCCCCGGTCCCTGCCAGGACCGGGCTCCCGCCCCGATGCTGCCGCACCCTTGCCCGCGCGCGCCAGCTCCACCCCCCGAAGGGGTGACAGGTCCCAACCCTTCCGATTTTTTCTGCTCCACAGGAGCCCGCCCTGGGAGCGTCCCGGCCTGGGGGCGTCCCGGCGTCCGGCGCGGACCGCTTCCGGTCGGGCCTCCGGTCAGGCGTCGAGGACCTGGCCTTCGCGCTTGACGACCGGTCCTTCCGTCGACCACGGGAACTCGATCCAGTCGTCGGTCCGCTTCCACACGTACTCGCACTTCACCAGGGAGTGCGACTTCTCGTAGATGACGGCGGACCGGACCTCGGCGACGTGGTCGAGGCAGAAGTCGTGCACGAGCCGCAGGGTCTTGCCCGTGTCGGCGACGTCGTCGGTGATCAGGACCTTCTTGTCGGTGAAGTCGATCGCGGCGGGAACGGGCGCCAGCATGACGGGCATCTCGAGGGTGGTGCCCACGCCCGTGTAGAACTCGACGTTCACCAGGTGGATGTTCTTGCAGTCCAGCGCGTACGCCAGACCGCCCGCCACGAACACCCCGCCGCGGGCGATGCTCAGGACGAGGTCGGGCTCGTAGCCGTCGTCGGCGATCGTCTGCGCGAGTTCGCGCACCGCCCGCCCGAAGGTCTGGTAATCCAGGGTCTCACGCACATCAGTCACGACGATCAGTGTCCTTGGCCGTCGGCCGGGCCGCGAGTTCCGGCACGCTCTGGACCGGAAGTGTGGTGCTTCACACGTCGGCCGAGCGCTCCGGCTCCCCGGGCCACGGCGGCCGGCCCGCGGGGAGTCGGGCGGGTGCCGTCAGGTCCGGCGGGCGTGGGAGGCCAGGCGGTCGGCGAGGGCGGTGACGAGGGTGCGCAGTTCCTCCGGGCGCTCGATGACGAACGGCCGGTCGATCGCGGCGAGGAGCGGCGGCAACCAGTCGAGGCGCTCCGCCCGTAGCTCGACGCGCAGCCAGCGCTCGGCGGTCGGGTCCCCGTCCGGTGTCGGTGCCGGGTCGTGGTCCTCCAGTGTCGCGACGCCGGCGGGCAGGTGGGCGCGGATCTGCTCGGCCGTGCCGTGGATGCGCAGCGTCACCTCGTGCCGGTAGTCGGCCGTGGCGAAGCCCGACAGCAGGCGGTCGGCCGGGTCGGGGCCGGCGGGCGCGTCGAACGTGCCGGGCAGGGCCCTCGCGTCCGCGACGCGGTCGAGCCGGAAGGTCCGGTCCTCGCCGATCCCGGGGTCCGCACCCGTGACGTACCAGCGGTTCGCGTGGGCGACGATCCCGTACGGGTGCAGCGTGCGTTCGCTGGGCCGGC
This sequence comes from Kitasatospora sp. NPDC001261, assembly GCF_042896795.1. Taxonomy (NCBI): domain Bacteria; kingdom Bacillati; phylum Actinomycetota; class Actinomycetes; order Kitasatosporales; family Streptomycetaceae; genus Kitasatospora; species Kitasatospora sp. NPDC001261. Next base: position 132,158 of record NZ_JBIAXP010000019.1, on the reverse strand, counting down.
CGTCGCGGTCGGTGTACCTGAGGGAGACCGGCCGGCGGTGGCGCACCGCGTCGGCGAGGGTGAGCAGGATCCCGGCGTCCGGGGCGGCGTCCCCGCCGGAGCCGTCCGTGAAGGAGAGGGCGTCCAGGAGCGTGTCGAGCCGGGCCGCCACGTGCCGGGGCAGCACCCGGCGGATCTTGGCGGCAGCAGTCTCGCCCGCCGTGCGCTCGGCCGTCGCCAGTCCCGTCCGGCGTCCGGCGAGCAGTCCGAGCAGCACGGCGAGCGCCTCGTCCTCGCCGAGCATGAGCGGGGGAAGGCGGTAGCCCGGGGAGATCCGGTAGCCGCCGTACCGGCCGCGCACCGACTCCACGGGCACGTCGAGGTCGATCAGGTGGTCCACGTAGCGCCGCACGGTGCGCCCGTCGACGCCGAGGCGGTCGGCCAGTTCGGCCAGCGTCCGGGTACCGCCCGACTGCAGCAGCTCCAGGAGGGTCAGCACACGGCCGGTGGGTCGGGACATGTCCACAGCCTAGGCGGATAGTGGACAGGTTCTGTCCACTATCCCTCCTAGTCTGCGGAGCGCACGGCCGCTCAGCGGCACCAGCACTCAGCCGCGCGACCGCGGCCGGCTCCGACCCCGTCCCAGGAGGACACCATGGACTTCGTTTCGATCCGCATCATCACCGGCGACGTCGCACGCCTGGTCGAGTTCTACGAACGCGCCACGCAGGTACGGGCGGAGTGGGCCACCGAGGACTTCGCCGAGCTCCGGACCCCGGGAGCCACCCTCGCGATCGCGGGCACCCGCACCGTCCCGCTGTTCGCCCCGGGCTCCGCCCGCCCGGCCGCCAACCAGAGCGTCATCACCGAGTTCCTCGTCGACGACGTGGACCGCGTCCACCGCGACCTGACCGGGTTCGTCACGGACTTCGTCACCGAGCCGACCACGATGCCCTGGGGCAACCGCTCCCTGCTGCTCCGCGACCCCGACGGCAACCTCGTCAACTTCTTCACGCCCGTCACCCCGGCGGCCATCGCGAAGTTCACCCGCTGACGGGGCACCCCGCCGCTACGCCTTCCCCGCCCGCCGAAGCAGGTCTTCGTCACCCGCGGCGCCCGCAGCACCGACGGCCGCCGCGCCGCAGGGCTCGCCGGTGTCCGTGCCCAGCCCCGCGAGCAGGCGCAGTCCGTCCTCGGCGGGGCTGCCGGGGGCCGCGGACAGCACCAGCAGCTCGATGCCCGGCTCGTCCGGCAGTGCGAAGTTCTCCTGATGCAGTTCCAGCGGTCCGACCAGGGGGTGCCGGTACGCCTTGCGTCCGTGGGTGCGGGCGCGGACGTCCGCGCGGGCCCAGAGGCGACGGAAGCGCTCGCTGCCCATCGCCAACTCGCCGATGAGCGAGGCCAGTCGGGGGTCGTCGGGGTACTGGCCGGCGGCCAGCCGCAGGTGCCCGACCACGTCGAGGGTGCAGTTCTCCCAGTCGGCGTAGAGGCCGCGGTCGGCCTCCTCCAGGAAGATGTGCCGGGCGGTGTTCAGGCCCGGCATCGGGCGGCCGAGGAGGAGGCCGGCGAGGCGGTTCCCGGCGAGGACGTCCAGGCGGTGGTTCATGATCAGCGCGGGTGCGCCGGCCACTAGGTCGAGGACGCGCAGCAGTTCCGGCCGGACCCGGCTGCCCGGCGCCGTCGCACGGCGGCGGCGCTGCCGCGCGAGGCGGTAGAGGTGCCCGCGTTCGGTCTCGTCGAGGTCGAGGACGCGGGCGAGCGCGTCGAGGACCTGCTCGGAGGGCTGGGTCGCGCGGCCCTGCTCCAGGCGTACGTAGTAGTCGACGCTGACGCCTGACAGGTGCGCGACCTCCTCGCGGCGCAGCCCCGCGACCCGGCGGCGGCTGTCGGTGGGGATGCCGACGGTGGCCGGATCGACCCGGGAACGCCTGGTCCGTAGGAAGCCCGCGAGATCGTCCATGCCCCTCAGTATGGCCGCGGCGGGCGCCCGTTCGGCCGGCTCGGGTGCCCGCGAGGGTGGCCCTGCCGGTACCAGGAAGTCCGGTCCGACGGAAGCGGCGCCCCTGAACGCCGGGCGCCGCGGCGTCCAGGATCGGAGGCATCCGATCCGAAGGAGTCCCCCGTGAAGACGCTGATCGTCCACGCCCACCCGGAGCCGAAGTCGCTCAACAGCTCGCTGAAGGACCTCGCGGTGTCCACCCTGGAGACCGCCGGGCACGAGGTACGGGTGAGCGACCTGTACGCGATGAACTGGAAGGCGGTCGTGGATGCCGCGGACTACGGCCCCGAGGCCTCGAGTCCGCTGAAGGTCGCTCTGGACTCGGGCCGGGCCTTCGAGGCCGGCACGCTCTCCCCGGACGTCCTCGCCGAGCAGGAGAAGCTGCTGTGGGCCGACACGATCGTCTTCCAGTTCCCGCTGTGGTGGTACACGATGCCCGCGATCCTCAAGGGGTGGGTGGACCGGGTGTTCACCTACCGCTTCGCGTACGGCGTCGGCGAGCACAGCGCCACCAGGTACGGCGAGCGCTTCGGCGAGGGCACCCTCGCGGGCCGGCGGGCGCTGCTGTCGGTGACCGTCGGCGGCCCGGAGTCGCACTACGCCGCTCGCGGGATCAGCGGCCCCATCGACGACCTGCTGTTCCCGTTCCAGCACGGCGTCCTCTACTACCCGGGCATCGAGGTGCTGCCGCCGTTCGTGCTGTACGGCAGCGACCGGATGACCGACGAGGACTACCCGGCCGTCGCCCGGGCCTGGGAGCAGCGCCTGCTCACCCTGGAGTCGACCGAGCCGATCGCGTTCCGGCGGCAGAACTTCGGCGACTACGAGATCCCCTCGCTGCACCTGAAGGAGGGGCTGGAGCCCGCGGGCCGCACGGGGTTCGGGCTGCACGTGCGCGGCTGAGGGCGGTCGACTCGGTCCCCCGACTCGGTCTGTCGGCTCGGTCCACCGATTCAGTCTGCCGGCTCGGTCCACCGACTCGGACCGTCGGCTCGGTCTGCTACTTCAGTCCGCCGGCTGGGTCGGACAACCCAGTCTGGCAGCTGGGTCGAGCAACCCAGTCCATCGGCTGGGTCGAACGACAAAGTCCGTCGGCTGGGTTGAACAACCCAGTTCTCCGACTCAGTCCGCCGGCGACCGCTCCGCGAGCCCCCGGCGCCGCGGGCCCCGGGCGGGACCGCCTCGCTGCTCGTACGTCCACACCGCCAGCTGTGTGCGCGAGGCGAGCCCCAGCTTGCCCAGGATGCGTTCGACGTGGTTCTCCGCGGTTCGCTGCGCGATCGTGAGGCGCGCCGCGATGTCCTTGTTGGTGAGGCCCTCGGCGACCAGTTCCGCGACCTGGCTCTCGCGCTTCGTCAGGCCCGGCACCCCGGCCGGGTCGTCGAGGACGTGGGCCATCGCCTCGTCCACGGTGGCGCGCGCTCCACGGCGGAACTCCCGGTCGAAGGCGGCCGCGCCCAGCGCCTCCCGTACCGCGGCGTCCAGGCGCAGGTGCTGGGTGCGCATGAACGGCGCCGCGCCGAGCCGCCCGCCCAGTGACTCCCACAGCAGGTGCAGCACGCCCAGGAGCCGGGCAGTGCGCCGCGGGTCGTCCCGGGTGCTCCAGGCGATGACCTCCACGCACATGGCCACGTCCCACCAGTCCTGGAACGGGCGCAGCCGGGCGATGGCCGCCCTGGCGTGCGTGGTCGCGTCGGCGGGCGCGTCCGCGCGCAGGGCCAGCAGGGCGCGGGCGAGGAGGGCCATGCCGTGCAGCCATGACTCGCCGTGCGTGCGGGCGGCCGCCTCGACCTCGCCGCACGCCTCCTCGGCCACGGCGGCCTCGCCCCCGCAGGCGTGCGCGATGGCGAACTTGACCCGGCACTCGAGGGCCGCGTCGAGGCAGCCCAGCGCGCGGAACTCGGTGCGCGCCCGCGCGAACAGTTCGGCGGCGCTCGCGTAGTCCTCGCGCCAGACGGCGAGGATCCCGTGGTGGTGCCACACCCACGCCGACTCCTGCCGGTGGCCGCCCTGTTCGGCCGCCGCCTCGCACGCGGCGAGCGCCTGCCGTACGTCGGCGTCCGGGTCGCCCTGCAGAATGCGCAGGTACGTGTCGGTGACCCGGGCGTGGACGCGGACGGCGGCATCCGGGCCCGCTGTGCCGTCACCGTCGCCGTCACCGCCGTCCTGCGCGCGGTCGGCGGCGAGCAGCTGCGACAGCCAGTGGCGCCCCTCGGACAGCAGGCCCGCGGTCATCCAGTAGTGCCGGGGCGACACGGCCAGGGCCAGACCGGCCCGGGCCTGCCCGGGCCGCTCCAGGCAGAACCCCAGGGCGGCGCGCAGATTCGGGTGGTCCAGGCGAAGGCGCGTGAACCAGTCGACCTGCCGGGGCCCGAACCACTCCCGCCCTGCTCGTGCGGTCAGTTCGGCGTACCGGTCCCGATGGCGGCCGCGCAGGGCGTCGAGCGAGCCGGACGCGGCCAGCCGCTGGTGCCCGTACTCCCGTACCGTCTCCAGCATGTGGTAGCGCGAACGTCCCTGCACATGGCGGCAGTTGACGATCGACCGGGCCACCAGGCCGTCGAGGGCGTCGAGCAGGGCGGCGGGCGGCAGTTCGGCGTCCGCGCAGACCCGTTCGAGGCTCTCCAGGTCGAAGCCGCCGCGGAACACCGAGGCCCGCGACCAGAGCAACCGCTCGCGCCCCGTGCACAGTTCGTGGCTCCAGTCGATCAACGCGCGCAGGGTGCGCTGCCGGTCGGCGGCGACGCTGCTCCCGCCGGTGAGCAGCGCGAACCGGTCCGTGAGCCGCTCCAGGACCTCCTGCGGCGTCAGGCTCCGGATGCGGGCGGCGGCCAGTTCGATCGCGAAGGGCAGCCCGTCCAGGCGGCGGACGAGCTCGGCGACGGCTGCGGCGTCCGGCCTGGTCAGGGTGAATCCGGGCAGCACGGCGGCGGCCCGGTCGACGAACAGCGCGACGGCCGGATTGCCGTTCAGGTCGCGCAGGCCGTGACCCGCCCGCGCGTCCGGCACCGGCAACGGCTCCACGGGGAAGACCTGTTCGCCCGCGATGCCGAGCGGCTGCCGGCTCGTCGCCAGGACGCGCAGTCCGGGCGCGGCCCGCAGCAGCGCGTCGGTGAGGCGGGCGCACGCGTCGACCAGGTGCTCGCAGTTGTCCAGGACCAGCAGGGCGCGCCGCTCGCGCAGCCGGGCGGCGAGGACGGCCGCCGCGTCGGCGCCGGGGTGCCCCGGATTCGCCACGTCGAGGGTGCCGAGGACGCTCGATGCGAGCAGTTCCGGGTCCCGGAGGTCGGCGAGTTCGGCGACGTACACGCCGTCGGGGAAGGCGGAGCGCGCCGCGTCCGCCGCCACGCGCAGCGCCAGCCGGGTCTTGCCCACGCCTCCGGTGCCGCTGAGCGTCACCAGACGCGCGCCGGACAGCAGCCGGGCGATCCGGGCCGTGTCCGCCCGCCGCCCGATCAGCGGCGTCAGTTCGGCGTCGAAGCCGGCGAACGTCCCCGCGGCTGCCCCCGTTCCCATGGGTGGTCATCCTACGGACGCGCGCTGACGGTACCGGCACGGAAAGCGTGCGGGAATTGAGTAGTTCTCCCGTTGTCCCCCGCACGCACCCGCCCGAGACTCGACGACGCGGTATCGGACGGCTATGCGAGGTGTGTGGTGACGGCAGGCACGGCGGCGGGGTCGGAGCGGAGCGGGCGGCTGCTGGGGCAGCGGGTGTGGACCTACCAGGGGGCCTACGTACGCAGGCCGACGACCGCGCTGGTCGTGCTCCTCATCCTGTTCGGCGTGCTGTGCTCCCTCGTCGGCAAGTACTACGACGAGGACTCCTCGTTCCGCCTCGCGTTCTGGGCCCTGCCCGTGGCGGCCCTGGGGTGCCTCGCCCTGTGCGTGCGGCACGCCCGGATCCGGATCCGGGAGTACGAGCACGGCTTCGAGCTGCGCCGGCCGGGGCGCCGCACGCTGCGGTACGCGTGGCAGGAGATCGCCTCCGTCGAGTCGACCCGGGTGTCCGTCCACTTCAACTCGGCGCACTCGCACGACGTGCTCAAGACCGTGATCCGCCCCTACGCGGGCGGCCGGATCCGCCTCCGGGGCCTGGACTACATCAGGGTCCAGGAGGAGTGCGGCTTCTGGCGGATGATCACGAAGGCGCACCCCACCACCGGCGCGCGCTTCGTCTCGGACGCGACGCAGTCCGTCGCCGTGGCCCGTGCGCAACGCCTCCTGGACGAGCTCGGCGCGGGCGGGTCGTTCCGCTGGGGCGCCCTGACCTTCACCGCCGAGGGGATGACCCTCTCCCCGTTCCCCGCGCCGATCGCCTGGTCCCGGATCGCCCTCGTCTCCGCGCGCCCGGCGGACGGTGTCCGGCTCGACGTCCGGGGACTGGCCTCGCACGTCGGCAGCCGGGCCCTGTCGGGGCGCGCGACGAAGGCGGGCTACCGCACCGAAGGGGACCGGCTGGAGGTGTTCGTGCCCGTCCGCCGCCCCGGATCGGACTACGTGGCGCTGAGCGTCCTGCTCGCCCACGGCGCCGCCCTGCGGAGCGGGCAGGACCAAGGACACGAGGGATAGCGAGGGCGGGCCGAGCCCCGGCCGGTCTACGGCCGGCGGCGGGTGGGCCCGGGCCGCAGGGCCTCGGCGGCGGCCGCCGCGACTGCCTCGGCGACCGTGGACAAGGCGGGCGAGTCCAGCTTCCACTGCTGCCAGTACAGGGGGACGTCCATCGGCCGGGCGGGTGCCAGCTCCACCAGCCGCCCGGACCGCAGCAGCGGCTCGGCCTGGGGTTCGGGCACCAGGCCCCAGCCGAGACCGGCGGCCACCGCGTCCCGGAACCCGTCCGAGGCGGGCACCAGGTGGCGGATCCGCCCGGCGCCCGACCGCCCCCGGGTGAGGGACCGGACGAACTCGTCCTGGAGCTCGTCGCGCCGGTCGAAGGCCACGGTGGGGGCCCGGCCCAGATCCTCGGCCAGGTCCCCGGTGAGATGACGGGCCGCGAACTCCGGTGTGGCCACGGCCAGGTAGCGGGCCAGCCCGAGCCGCCGCACGGTGCAGCCGGCCACCGGGTCGGGCGAGGAGGTGACGGCGGCCATCACCTGGCCCTCGCGCAGCAGGGCGGTGGTGTGGGCCTCGTCCTCCCGGTGGAGCTCGAAGCAGATCGGCGGGTCCTGCGGCACCCGGGTGAGCGCGGGCAGGAACCAGGTCGCGAGGGAGTCGGCGTTGACCGCGATCGGGACCCGGGCCGGGCCCTGCTCGGCCGCCAGGCCCAGTTCGGCGCGGGCGTCGCGTTCCAGCCGGGCGAGCTGGCGGGCGAACCGGACCACCACCTCGCCGGACTCGGTGGGCCGCACCGGCTTGGTGCGCATCAGCAGGACCCGACCGGTGCGCTGTTCCAGGGCCTTGACGCGCTGGCTGACGGCGGAGGGGGTCACGTGCAGGGCGGCGGCCGCGGCGTCGAAGGTGCCCTCGTCGACCACCGCGAGCAGGGTCCGGACCTGGTCCAGGGGAAGCTCGTCCATAAGTACGGCTAAGGTTACTTTAGAATCTTTAGCTGTACTCATCTATACGCGGTCCATACGGTCGGACCCATGACCAGCAGCACCATCGCCGCCGCACTCGCCGGATTCGGTACCGGACTCTCCCTCATCGTGGCCATCGGGGCCCAGAACGCGTTCGTCCTGCGCCAGGGCGCCCGCCGGCACGCCGTCCTCGCGGTCGTCGCCATCTGCGCCGTCTCGGACGCGGCGCTGATCGCGCTCGGCGTGACGGGGGTGGGCACGGTGGTCACGGCCTGGCCCGCGGCGCTGACCGCGGTGGGCCTGGTCGGCGGGGCGTTCCTGCTCTGCTACGGCTTCCTGGCGGCCCGACGGGTGCTGCGCCCGGATCCGGCGGCCGCGCTCACCGGCGGCGGACCGGAGACCGGGTCCGTCCGGCGAGCGGTCCTCACCTGCCTGGCGATGACCTGGCTGAACCCGCACGTGTACCTCGACACCGTGCTCCTGCTGGGCTCGCTGGCCTCCGACCGCGGCGACCTGCGCTGGGCCTTCAGCGCGGGCGCGGCGCTGGCCAGCCTGTGCTGGTTCGCCGCCCTGGGCTTCGGCGCCCGGCTGCTGAGCGGCGTCCTGTCCCGGCCGAGGGCCTGGCGGGTGCTGGACGGACTGGTCGCGGCGACCATGCTGGCGATGGGCGGGATGCTCCTCGCCGGGGCGTAGGGCGCCCTGACCTACCGGCCCCGGCTGCCACCCGCGTGGGTGGCCGGCCATGGTGGCATCCGACCCGACCAGGCCGGATGCCACCATTCGTCCGACGCCGCGCGGACCCGCGGGCGTACGCGCGGGTTCACGACGCGGGGCCGGGGCCGTGCCCGGGGGTCAGGGCTGCTGCGGGTCGGTCCGCGGGCCGAACCGGCCCGTCAGCCGGACCGCCGCGAGGGCGACCGCGTACCCGATGGTGAACAGCACCACCAGGAACAGGACAGCGGTCGCGTTCATGACGTAGTAGCCCGTCAGCGTGGGGGCGACCACGGGCGGCACCCCCAGGACGACGGCCGTCAGGGCCGCCGAGCGGACCGTACGGGTGGTGCAGGCGACGGCCGCGCCGACGACCACCGGGGCGACGAGGGGGAATCCGGTCCGGAAGAACACTCCCTCCCCCGGGCCGGAGACCAGGACGAGGGCGACGTCCGCTGCCGTGGTGGTGAGCACGACCGCCCACGGTACGGCGGAGCGCGGTCGCGTGGTGCGGTCCGGCGGGGCGGCCAGCAGCACCAGGGCGTTGAGGGCGAACAGCACCGTGTCCGGGCCGACCAGACCGTAGGTCAGCGGGCCCCGCGCGTGCGCACCGGGCAGTTCGGGGCCGGCGAGCAGGACGAGCAGCGGGGCCACGACGGTGACCGCCGCCAGGGCGCGGGCCGCCGTCCAACGGCCGGTCAGCGCCGCGACGGCCATCAGCACCGCCGGGACGAGCAGCGCCATCGTGGCGCCGAGCGACCCGACGCGCATCCCGCCGTCCGGGTCGGTGGCGGCCCGGACCGCCCAATAGAGGTGCACGGCCGCGTAGCCACCGGCCAGTGCGGCGGCGAGCGGGGCCGCGGTGGCCAGGGCCCGGCCCGCCGGCCGGTGGGAGACCAGGCCGAGCCGGACCCGGACGCCGTGCCCCGCCACATCGGCCACCTCGCGCAGAGCGGCGAGCGGACTCGCGGTTCGGACATGGCGCTCGGCGTGATCGGCGACCTCCGCCAGCGCGTGGGTGCCGTAGGAGGCCGGGTAGAGGGCGAGGGCGCGGCGCAGCAGGTGGGCCGTCAGGCGGCCCTCCCTGCTCTGCTCCTGGTGATTCTGGTGGTCCTGGTGGTCCTGGTGCGCGGTCATGCCGGGCCTCCCGCGAGCCTGTTCCGGGTGATGGCGAGGCGGCGGTCGGCCTCGCGGAGGGCGGCCCGCAGCCGCCGGCTCTCGTCGGTGAGGGCCTGGGTTCCGGTCGGGGTGAGGGCGAAGACGCGGCGGGGTCGCCCGTCGACCGTCTCCTCCCGTTCGACCCGGATGAGGCCTTCGGCGAGCAGTCGGTCGAGCGTGCCGTACAGGCTTCCGGCGCCGAGCCGGACCCGGCCGTCGGAGATCGCGGCGACCTCGTCGCCGAGCGCGTAGCCGTGCCGGGGCTGGTCGGCGAGGGCGGTGAGCAGCAGGAAGGTGGGCTCCTGCATGGAGCGTTTCTTCGTCACGCCGATCACCATAGTACGGTCACCGTAGTGTCCGGAAGAGCGGGTGCGATCGGAGGCGAGGGAGGGGCACGCACCGCCCATCCGCCAGGACCAACGCACACCCGGTAAGCCGGTAAGGCTTGCCTTGCCATCGAGTCGGGCCCGCCTCTATGGTGAAGTCCTCAGAGGACCTGAAGACCTGGGGACCTGAGGACTACTTGGGGAGAGTGATCATGTCAAACCTCCATGCCCTGACGCTGGCCGAACAGGCCGCGGCGATCCGCGGGCGCACCGTCTCGCCGACCGAACTGGTCGACCACCACCTGCGCCGGATCGAGGAACTCGACGGCGTGCTCGGCGCCTACCGCACGGTCGACGCGCCCGGCGCCCGCCGGGCCGCCCGTGCGGCCGAGGCCCGGCTGGCCGCCGCCGGGGACGGCCCCGGGCTGCCGCCACTGCTCGGCGTGCCGCTGTCGGTGAAGGACACCTGGCCGGTCGGCGGGCTCCCGTTCACCGCGGGCTCCGCCGCCTTCGACGACCGCACCGCTCCGCAGGACGCCGCCGTGGTCGGCGCCCTCCGGGCCGCGGGCGGCGTGCTGCTGGGCACCACCACGGCCGCCGAGTTCGGCTGCTCCGCCTACACGGAGACGGTCCACGCCACCGCGCGCAGCCCGTACGACCCCGGCCGCGGCGCCGGGGGTTCCAGCGGCGGGGCGGCCGCCTCGGTCTCCGCCGGACTGGCCGCCGGGGCCCTGGGCAGCGACGGCGGCGGCTCGGTCCGGATCCCGGCCGCCGCCTGCGGCGTGGTCGGCCTCAAGCCCAGCCGGGGCCGGGTGACGACCGCCCCCGGCACGGACGCCTTCGGGCTGGCCACCGCCGGCCCGCTGGCCCGGACGGTGCTGGACGCGGCCCTCCTGCTGGACGTCATGGCCGGCAGCGTCCCGGGCGACGGCAGCACCCTGCCCGCCTCCCCCGCCGGCCACTTCAGGGCCTGCGTCGAACGTGAGCCCGGCCCGCTGCGGATCGGCGTCCTGCCCCGGACGGACGGGTGGCACCCGGAGGCCGCGCTGGCCTCCCGCCGCACCGCCGACCTGCTCGCCGACCTCGGCCACCGGGTGGAGGAGGCCCCGCCGTTCGACCCCGCCGAGTACGTGCCGGACTTCACCGTGCTGTGGAGCGTGCTGGCCGCCGCCGTGCCCGTCCCGCCGGAGCGGGAGGACCGGCTGCTGCCGCTGACCCGCTGGCTGCGCGCCCGGGGCAACGAGCACAGCGCGGTCCGGCTGGCCTCGGCGATGGCCTCGCTGACCGCCACCGCCCGGACGATCTGCCACCGGTACGACCGCTTCGACGCGGTGCTGAGCCCCACGACGGACCAACCGCCGCTGCCGGTCGGGTCGTTGGCCGACCCGGACGCCCCGGAGCGGACCTACGCCCGGATGCTCGCCGTCACCCCGCGCACGCCGGTGGCGAACCTCACCGGCCGGCCGTCGATCAGCCTGCCGCTGCACTGGACCCCGGACGGACTGCCGATCGGCGTGATGCTGACCGCCCGGCTCCACCAGGAGGGCCTCCTGCTCTCCCTCGGCGCCCAGCTGGAACGGGCCCGGCCCTGGCACCACCACGCCGCCCGGCAGGCGGCCGTCCTGGAGCGGGCGACCGGGCAGAACACGGCGCGGCCCGAGCGGGGGACGCGGTGAAGCGCGGACAGCTGGCCTTCCTGACCGGCACCCACATCGTCAACGACCTCTACCAGGGCGCCGTCCCGGCGCTGCTGCCCTTCCTGATGTCCCAGCGGCACTACAGCTACACCGCCGTCTCCGGCATCGCCCTGGCCGCGAGCGGCCTGTCCAGCGTGGTCCAGCCGCTGTTCGGCCTGCTGGTCGACCGCCGCCCCCGCGGCTGGCTCATCCCGGCCGGCTTCCTCACCGCCGCGGCCGGGATCACCGGCGCCGCCCTCGCCGACAGCTACCCGCTGACCTGGCTCTTCGCCGCCCTGGCCGGCATCGGCATCGCCGCCTACCACCCGGCCGCCACCAACCAGGCCCGGGTCGCCGGCGGACAGTCCCAGCGGGCGATGAGCCTGTTCTCCGTCGGGGGCACCCTCGGCGCCTCGCTGGCACCGGCCCTGGTCACCCTCGTGGTCGGCGCGTACGGCCTGGGCGGCAGCTGGCTGCTGGCCGTCCCGGCGCTGGTGACGGCCCTGCTGTGGGCCGCGCGGGGCCGCTGGCTGCGGTACCGCGGCCACACCCCGGCGACCCCGGCCGCCGCCCGGGGCTCGGCGACGAGCTCCCACCGCGACGACTGGCGGGCGTTCGGACGCCTCGCCGCGACCACCGTCGCCTGGTCGATCCCCTACGTGACCGTCACCTCGATGCTCGCCCTCCACATCCAGCGCGACCTCCACGGCTCGACGGGAACCGGCGCCGCCGCACTGACCCTGCTCACCCTCGCCGGGGCGGCCGGCACCCTGCTCGGCGGCTGGCTCGGCGACCGGCACGGACGGATGACCCCGATCCGCACCGGCTACCTGCTGGCCGTCCCCGCCCTGGCCGCCGTGGCCTTCGCACCCTCCGTCGCGGTCGCCATGGCCGGCGCGGTGGCGTTCGGACTGGCCATGTTCCTGCCCTTCGCCCCGCAGGTGACACTCGCCCAGGACTACCTGCCCACCCGGCCCGGCACCGCCAGCGGGCTGACCCTCGGACTCGCCATGTCCGTGGGCGGCCTCGCCGCACCGGCGCTCGGCGGCCTGGCCGACGCCCACGGCCTGCGGACCGTCCTCGCCCTGGTCCTCGGCGTGCTGGCGCTCGGACTCGGCTCCGCGCTGCGGCTGCGCGACCGCGTACTGCCGGAGGCGGGGCCGGAGGAGCAGTCGGAACCGGCCCCGGAACGGGTGAACGAGCAGGCCGCCACGGGTGCGGCACCCGGAGGACGATAGGGTCGTCCTCATGACTGTTCGCCCGGTACGCCATCGCTCACTGGTGGAGGAAGCCACGGCCGAGCTGCGCCGACTGATCGGCACGGGCGAGTGGCCGGTCGGCAGCAAACTGCCCGGTGAGGTGGAGCTGAGCCGACTCCTCGGAGTCGGCCGGACCACCTCGCGCGAGGCCGTCCGGGTGCTGATCGCCGACGGCCAGCTGCGCGCCCGTCAGGGCTCGGGCACGTACGTGGCCGCCGCCGCCCCGGTCTCGGAGTTCGACCGGGAGCTGCGGCGCTCGGAGGTCTTCGACGTGTACGAGGTCCGGGCGGCGCTGGAGGTGGAGGCGGGCAGGCTGGCCGCGCAGCGGCGCACCGAGGCGGACGTCACCGCACTCCGGGCGGCGCTGGCCGCCCGCGACGCGGCCACCGGCCCGGCCGAGCTCGTCGAGACCGACCTGGAACTGCACCGCCAGGTCGTCCGGGCGGCGCACAACCCGGTGCTCATCCGCCTCTTCGACTCCTTCGTCGACGCGCTGCGCGAAGCGGCCGGCCACGTGGTGGCTGACAACCGGCTCCACGACGGCGTCGAAGCGGAGGGCATCACCCACGCGCACCGCACCCTGGTCGAGGCGATCGCCGCGGGTGACCCGGACGCCGCCGTCGCGGCGACCCAGGCCAACCTGGACCACACCCTCGACAGACTGCGCGCCACGGGCACCGGGCCGCGCTGAGCCGGCCGCACCCGCGCCCGACCGCCTCGGGCCCGGAAGTCCCGTGTCCGGTCGTGCTGTCGTACGGCCCCCGGGTCCGGCGGTTCCTACCGACAGGAGCCGCCGGACCCGTCCTCGTCGCCGAGCCGAACCTGGCTCCCCGCTGAGGAGTTGCCCACCGAGGCCAGGTAGGCGGCGGTCAGCTCGGGGGTGGCGAGCCAGGCGGCGTAATCGCGCGCTTCGGCGTAGGTGTTGGCGAGCCGGCGGCCGACCTCCGGGTGTTCGGCGGCGGCCGCGAACACCCCCTGGAGGTGGTCCGGCACGGTCAGCATCGCGGCGGTGAACTCGACGCTGTGGCGGGCCTGTTGCTGCCAGAACCGCTCGGCGGTGCGGCACATCCAGTCGGCCGTGTACGGGGCGTCGCCGTGCTCCACGACGGCCCGGCGATAGGCCTCGGCCGCCCGGGCGGCGTTGTTGGCGCCCTGCCCGGCGATCGGGTCGGTCACCACCACCGCGTCGCCGAGGCCCAGCACGTGGACGGCGTCCACGCCCGAGCCGAGCTCCGCCACCGCGCGCCGGACCACCGGGGTGACCGCGCCGAACAGCCCGGCCCCGGCGTCGGTCGGCTCGGCCTCCGTCCAGAGCTCCGCCTCCCAGGGCAGGTACTCGGCCAACAGCTCGCGGATCCGGGCCAGTTGGACGTCCGGCGGCGGGGCGTCGCCGAACGCGTCCAGCGGGCCGCCGGGCAGCGCCTCCCAGAGCAGGATGTCGCAGGGGCCGGAGAGGGTGAGCGCCGGCTGCAGGTACAGCTCGCCGAGGCCGGGCAGGGCGTTCATCCGGGCCCTCGGCCCGGCGGCCGGGTCCGGCGAGCCGACGCCGTGCGCGTACAGGCAGGACAGCGCCCGCTGCGGCCCGTCGAACGGCGAGCGGACGGCGTCGCGTTCGAAGATCCCGGACAGGGCGCCGCGGCCAGCCGCGACCACGGTCAGCTCGTGCCGACGGGCCAGCTCGTGCAGCCCGCCGCGGTCCAGCGTGCGGTACTCGACCACGCCGCCGCGCTCGGCCAGCAGTTCCAGCCAGCCGGCCAGCTTGAGCCGCTGGTCCACCGACTGGGCGGGCTCGTCCAGCGTCATGGTGTACTCCAGCGCCCGCACGCCGGGGGGCGCCGCCAGCACCGCCTCCACCGAGGAGACGGCCGGTGCCCGCTCCGCCCAGAGGTCCAGCCCGGCCGCCGCCTCGATCCGCAGGGCTGGGCCGAACATCGCCTGGGTGGACAGCACCCGGCCGCCGCGCAGCTGCTCCGGGGTGCGCTCGGCGACCAGCGTCACCCGGTACCCGTCCGCCACCAGCCCGAGCGCGAGTTGGAGGCCGGCCTGGCCCGCTCCGACGACGGCGATCCGGCGCACGCTGCCTCCTGGTGGTCTGTTGACGGTTCGTCAAGCAGGCACAGTAGTCGAGCGGGCGCGCTCCGGTCACCGGTGGCGGGCGCATCCGTTCGAAGGAGGCGGCGGCGTGCGGACCGCGCCGCCGCCCCGGCCGCCCGGGGTGCCCCGGGCCAGCTCAGCCGCGCAGGTGCGCGGTGAGCACCTCCACCACGTCCTGGGTCCGGTCGGCCAGGTAGAAGTGCCCGCCCTGGAAGACCCGCAGGTCGAAGGGGCCGGTGGTATGCCGCTCCCACTGACCGACCTGGTCGACGGTGGCGTGCGCGTCGGACTCCCCCGCCAGGGCGGTGATCGGCAGCGACACGGTCGCGTCCGGGGTGCTGCAGTAGGTCTCAACGGCCATGTAGTCGGCCCGCAGGCTCGGCAGGACCAGCTCGCGCAGGCCGGGCACGGCGAAGATCCGGTCGTCCGTGCCGCCGAGCGCGGAGATCTCGGCGAGCAGTTCGTCGTCCGGCAGCTGGTGGACCCTGGTCGTCCGGGGCAGCGAGGGCGCGCGGCCGGCCGAGACGACCAGCCGGTCCGGTCCCCGTACGCCGTCGCGCTCGAAGCAGCGGACCGTCTCGAAGGCGACGGCCGCGCCCATGCTGTGCCCGAAGAAGGTGAGCGGCCGGTCCGCCCACTCCCGCAGCTCCCGGGCGAGCTGCTCGGCGAGGCCGGTCACCGAGCCGATCGTCGGCTCGCCGATGCGGTTCTGCCGGCCCGGGTACTGGACGGCGAGCACATCGGCGTGCGGCGCCAGCGCGTTGGCGTACTCCAGGTAGTAGCTGGCCGAGCCGCCGGCGTGCGGGAAGATCACGATCCGGGCGGGCGCGGAGTCGGACGGGTTGAATCTGCGGAACCACGGATTCTCGACGACGGCGCTGCTGGACATGCGGGGTGCGACCTCTCTCCGTGACGGACTCTGCAGGCCCCAGTCTGGCAGTGCCGGGCCCCGCCGCGGGGGCGAAGTGACGATCATGACCCTCCGGCAGGCCGGTTCTCGCCGGTGCCCCGCCGGCCACCCGGGCCTGCCTGCCAGGAGGTTCAGGCCCGGACACCGCTCGCGGGGTCCGGATCGGTGACCCAGCCCGCGGCCAGGAGCAGACCGGAGGTGCGGTGGACGGCGACGAAGCCGAACGGCCGTCCGAAGCCGGCCCGGACGATCCGCCGCAGGTACGACGGGCGCGGGCGCGCGGCGCCGCTCCCGGCGACTCCGAGGGCGGTCACCGAGGCGGCCCGGAAGCCGTCCGGGCCGAAGGTCGCGGTGGCGCGCTGCCGGGCGCCGTCGATGAACAGCGGTTCCGCTCCGCCGAGCCCGGGCAGGCGGTGCTCGGTCTCCGAGCGGGTCCCCAGTGTGGCCAGGCCGAAGAGGTCGGGGCGGGCGAGCAGATCGTGGTCGGCCCCGACGGTGAACCGCGGGACGTCCACGGCCAACAGATCCTCCGGTTCGTACCGCCGGATCAGGTCGATCGTCAGGCCGGGGCCGGGGGTGCCGACGGGCAGGCGGTCGGCGGTGGTCCGGCGGTGGCGCCCGCTCAACGCCTCGATGCCGGTGGCCAGCACCCGGCCGGGCGACGCGCCGGGCTCGCCGAGCAGCAGATGGACACTGATGTCCCCGTACCCGTGCACCCGCACTTCGGTGACGAGCCCGGTCGGTGACTCCAGCACGGCGGCCCGGTCCAGCAGGCAGGTGTACCGCGACAGGTACCGGACGGGCCTGCCCCAGGCGTCCGCCGGACCCTCCGGCGGACCGTCGATCTCGTCGAACGGCCGGATCCAGTCGGTCCGGACGGTGAGCGCCGCGGCCAGCACCAGGCGGGTCTCCCGGTCCAACCGCACCGGCATGGCGTCGATCAGACCGCCGGTGGCCCGGGCGGCCCAGGCGTCCAGCCGCGCCTGGTCCTGCCGGACGTCACCGGAGAGCCGCCCGTGTACACCCGCCGGCAGCCCGGCCGGCCACTCCGGGCGCAGCCGCAGCCGCTCACCCGTCCAGAGCCCGAGGGCCGAGCCGACCGCCGGGATGCCCTCCAGCAGACCGAGGAGTTCCCGGGCCCGCTCGGCGGCAGCCTCCGGCGGCAGACCCAGGGCCTGCGTCAACTCGCCCTGGACGGCGGGGCTTCCGGCCGGCGCCAGCAGGCCGAGCAGCGGCCAGACACCGGCCGGCATCAGGACCGTCCCACCCTCCGGGTCGACCTGCCCGACCCAGCGCGCGCCCAGCGTGTTGACCACCCTCACGGCCTCGGCCTGGCTCATCCGCCCCCCTGCGCTCGATCGTCCGGCACGCCGCCGAGGGTAGGCCCGGGCCCGGGTGGGAGGCGACCGGTTTAACGCCACTCCCGGCCGCCAACGCCCGCCCGGCGAAGGCGGGTTCCGCCGCCCCGACTCCTTTTCCACTGCCGACCCGATCCGATCCGTGTCAGCATGGCCGCATGAGCGAACCCGACGACTGGATCACCATCGCGGCGTACGAGAACCTTCCCGGCCGCCCGACCCCGCCGGCCGCCCTCCGCGCTTGACTGCGCGACCGGGGCATCGACTGGATGCCCATCGCCGCCGATGCGGTGCGCAGTGACCTGCTCTGCGGGGTCGGCCCGGACGGCCGGTGGCGCGGCTGGTTCGACGTCCGGGTCGACGCCGACGCCCTGCGGACGATCGGGCTGCACCCCGAGCAGGCGTCCGCGGTCGTCAACGGATCTTCCCCGCCCGGCTGGTGGCACGCCGAGGCCGAGCGCCGGGCCCGTCGGTGACGGCGGCCGCCGGCCCGGCTCAGCCCGCCGCGCCGAAGCGGACCGTCTCGGCGCGGGAGCGGGAGGCCGCGTCCAGCAGCAGGACGGACGAGGCCTCCGGGGTCGGCATCGGGCCGCCGGCGCGCACGTGCCGGGTGAAGGCGGCCAACAGCTGCTCCAGGCCGCGGCGGTGGCGGGCGAAGACCCGGCTGGAGGCGTGCCGGCCGCGGGCCCGCTGGCCGTCCAGCGCGGTGGCGGCGCCGACGTCCAGCAGCACCAGGTGCAGTTCGCGGCCCCGGCGGGCCGCCTCCCGGGCGAGCCAGCGCCGCATCCAGGCGCGGCTGCCGCAGTCGTGCACCAGCAGCGGGCCGCCGCCGCGCACCGAGGAGCGCAGCAGCCGGAAGTGCTCCAGCCGGGCCCACGGCCGGTACACCGCGTACGGCAGGGCGGCGGGCATCACGGCCTCGCAGGCCTCGTGCACCGTCCGCGGGTCCACGGCCCGGACCGCCGCCCCGGACCAGCGCCGCAGCAGCGTGCTCTTCCCGGCCCCCGGCAGCCCGGACACCACCACGACGGCGTCGGCCGGGTAGGCGGTGACGAACCCCGCCCCGGCCTCGCCCCGCAGATCGACCACGCCGCGCGGCGCCACGACCGCATCCACCCCGCCGCCCACCAGTCCGAGCCCCCGTTCACGTCCGACCGGGAACCCTAACAACAACGCCCGGCCGGCCGCTCGGCGGATCCGGCCGGACCGGGCCTCGGCGTCGGGCGTGCGCGCCTCGCGGAGAGGAAGCGGGGGCGCCCTCCGGCCGGGGGCCGAGGGGACCCCGCAGGCCCGCACCGGTCCGTCGGCGCCCACCCGCACCCGTCGGGACTCCTGGGCCCCCGGCGACCGCAGTGCACCCGTGGGCCCGCCGTCCACTAGGCTGACGAGCCGTCAGACAGGAGGACGGGCCATGGCGGAGGCGGCTCCGACGTACACCGCGCTGGTGCTGGACGGGCTCGCCCGCGATCCCGCCCGGGTGGCGCTCCGGTACGGGGACGAGGAGTGGACCGGGCAGCGCTGCCTGGACCTGGTGCACCGCGCCGCCCGCGCGCTGGAGCGGGCCGGGCTCGGGCGCGGGGACGGGGTGACGGTGCTGGCCGGGAACCGGCCGGAGGCGCTGCTGGTGCGGCTGGCCGCGAATCTGCTGGGCTGCCGGGTGGCGATGCCGTTCCCGGACGGGCCGGTCGCCGAGCAGGTGGCGCTGGCGGAGTTCGCCGGGACGTCCGCGCTGGTCTTCGACCCGGTCCGGTGCGCGGCGGCGGCCGACGGGGTCGCGCGGGCGGTGCCCTCGGCCGTCCTGCTCTCGCTGGGCCCGTCGCCGCTCGGGCTCGGCACGGACCTGCTGGACCTCGCCGCGGCCCGCTCCCCCGCCCCGCTGGCGCCCCGCTACCGGCCCGAGGACGTGATGGCGGTGCGGTTCACCGGCGGCACGACCGGGCGCCCGAAGGGGGTGCTGCGCCGCTTCGCCCGTCCGCCGCGCCCGCCGCTGCTGGCCGGCTCGGTCTTCCTGCTGTGCACCCCGCTCTGCCACGGCGGCGGCACCACGGCGGACCTGGCGCTGGCGGCGGGGGGCACGGTGGTGATGCAGGACGGGTTCGACGCCGGGGCCGTGCTGGCGGCGGTCGAGCGGCACCGGGTGTCCCGGATGTACCTGCCGCCGCACCTGCTGTACCGGCTGCTGGACCACCCGCTGCTGCCGACGACCGACACCGGCAGCCTGCGCCGGGTCGGCTACACCGGCTGCGCGCCCTCGCCGCGGCGGCTCGCCGAGGCGACCCGCCGGCTGGGCCGGGTGCTGCACCAGACCTACAGCCTGACGGAGTGCGGGCCGGTCTCCCGGTTGGGCCCGGACGAGCACCTGGCACCGCGGCTGCTGACCACCGCGGGCCGCCCGTACCCGGACACCGGGCTGCGCGTCCTGGACGAGGACGGCGCCGAGCTGCCGCCGGACCGGACCGGGGAGATCTGCGTCCGGACGCCGACCGCGATGGCCGGCTACTGGCGCGACCCGGAGCTGACCGGGCAGGTGCTCCGGGACGGCTGGCTGCACACCGGCGACCTGGGCAGCCTGGACGCGGCCGGCTATCTGACGGTGGCCGGGCGGCGGGACCCGATGGCGGTCGTCGAGGGGCACAATGTGTTCCCCCGCGAGATCGAGGAGCCGCTGCGCACCCACCCGGAGGTCCGCGAGGCGGTGATGTTCACGACCACCGACCCGGACCGCCTGGAGCGGGTGCACGCCGCCGTCGCCCTCGTCCCCGGCTCGCGGCTGACGGCCGGGCAGCTGCACCGCTGGGCCCGGGCGCACGGCCTCGGCCGGTGCGCCCCGGACTCGCTCCTGCTGCTGCCCGCGATCCCGCTGAACGGTCTCGGGAAGCCGGACCTCGCCGCCCTGCGGGCCCAGGTGGACGCCGGGAGCGGACGGGCGTCCGCCACCGCGGGGGCGCGCGACGGGGTGTGACGCGCCCGACGAGTGCATCGAGCGCCTACGCGGGCGACCTCTCGTGCGCCACCCGGCGGGAAGAACCGTCCGTGGGCACTCGATCGTGCGGCCCGACCTGCCGATACATCCCCGGCAGCGCCGTGCACGTCGCTGTGGGCCGCACCGTCCCCCCAGGAGGCACTCCCTTGACCTGGCTACGCGTCCTGACCGCACTGGGCATCCTCGCCGTGGCGGCCAGTGCCCTGATCGTCTTCGCCCTCTGCACCGCCACCTCGCGCGGCGAGCGCGCCGCGGAGGAGGCGCCGCCCGACCTCCGGGCGGACGCCGAGGGCAGCGGCCTCTTCCAGCGGATGGGCGGCGACAGCTGACGCCGCGCCGCCCACCGCCGGTCAGTGCCCGGCGATGTCGTCCGGCCGGACCTCGATGTGGTCGGCGGCGAGATCGACCGCCACCCGGTGCTCCATGCCGAGCGACTCCAGGAACTTGACCGGCAGCTGCACCCGGCCGCTGCGGTCCAGCATCACGTACTCGCGCTCGTTCACCGACTCCTCGCCGTGCTCGTCCGTCACGGTGCGGCGCAGCACCTCGCTGGCGGTCCGCCCGTCCCGGATCGCGACCGTGCGACGGACCTCGCCCGCGACCATCGGGTCGTGGGTGACGATCACGACGGTGGCGCCCAGTTCGCGGTTGACGGTGCGGAAGGACTCGAAGATGATCCCGGCGGTCTCCGAGTCCAGCTCGCCGGTGGGCTCGTCGGCGAGCAGCACCGGCGGGTTGTTGGCCATCGCCACCGCGATCGCCACCCGCTGCTGCTGGCCGCCGGAGAGCTCGTTGGGCTTGCGGTGGGCGAGCTCGCCGATCTCCAACGCCTCCATCAGCTCCGCCACCCGGGCCGCCTGCTGCCGGGCCCCGCCGGCGCCCGAACGACGACCGCGCAGCTGCATCGGCAGGGCGATGTTCTCGGCGGCGGTGAGGAAGGGCAGCAGGTTGCGGGCGGTCTGCTGCCAGATGAAGCCGACCACCTCGCGCCGGTAGCGCAGCCGCTCCTTGACCGACATCTCCAGCAGGTCGCAGCCGGCCACGGTGGCGGTGCCGGCGGTCGGCACGTCCAGCCCGGCGAGGATGGTGAGCAGCGTGGACTTGCCGCTGCCCGAGGCGCCGACCAGGGCGACCAGGTCGCCCTGGCGGATGGTCAGCTCCAGGCCCTGGAGCGCCTGGACCTCGACCCCCTCCGCGCTGAAGATCCGGACCAGCCGGTCGCAGACGATGGCCGCTCCCTCGCCGTACGCCTTGGGCGAGGCGGCGGCGAGGGCCCGCTGCTGGAGCTCCTGGAGGCTGGGGGCCTCGGTGACCGTCCGCTCCTGGGGAGTGCTCTTCACCGGTGGTCTCCTGTCTCGACTGTCTGCTTCATCGCACCGCTCTCCACTGTCCCGGCGGACCGGGCCGCTGTCACGGCCCGTGCACCGCCCCCGCCCGCCGCTCCCGGCGGGTCCGCCGCCGTCCGTGCCGGCCTCATTGCCGTTCCCCCGCTCGCAGTTCGGTGGCGATCTGGCGCCGGCCGGCGACCAGGGTCTCCAGCACCACGCCGAGGCCGACCACCAGGGCCAGACCGGCGGTGGGCAGCAGCACCGGCAGCACCGCCGGGGCCAGGGTCTCGCCGACGGTGGCACCGACCAGCGCCGAGAGGTCGAAGGCGCCCCCGAGCAGGGCGACCGCGGCCAGCGCGACCAGCCCGCCGCCGACGGCCGCCGCCAGGGTCTGCGGCAGCGCCTCGGCGATGATCAGCACCAGGCCCTGCCGGGGCCGCAGGCCCATGGTGCGCAGCCGGGCGAGCACCGCCGTACGGTCCGGCGCGGCCCGCAGCAGCGTCAGCAGCACGGCTAGCAGGGCGAAGCCGGCGGCGGCGAAGCCCGAGTACCAGAACAGCCGCCCGGCGGCGTGCTGCACCGGGTCGCCGGCCAGCTCGGCGACCTTCTCGCGGCTGCTGTGCACCACATAGCCGGGGGGCAGGCCGGCGGTGGTCTTCCCGGCCGCCGTGGCCTCCGCGTCGATCAGCTTGGCGACGCGCCCCAGGAGCTCGCCGCTGCCGATGGCGCGCTCCCGCAGCAGGGCGCGGACCCGGTCCGGATCGACGTCGCCGACGGCGAACCACTTGTTCACCCGGTTCGACCGCTTGAGCTCCGGCAGGTGCTCCGCGGCGGGGCCGGCCGGCACCACGACGAAGGGCTTGCCGGGGTCCGGGAAGGCGGGCGTGGCCGTGACGATCCCGGCGACGCTGGTGACCATCTGACTGCCGGAGGGCGTGCGCACCTGCGGTGCGCCCGAGGCCAGGTGCGCGGCCAGGTCCCGGCTGAACAGCGCGGGGACCGGGCCGTCCTTGCCGCCCGGGGCGGCGGTCAGCCTGGCCGGGTCGTACCCGCCGACCCCGACGGTACGGGAGATCTCCGCGTAGGCCTCGGGCTCGACCACCACCAGCACGGCCTCGGCGGTCTCCCGGTCGGCGCCGACGAAGGTGGCCCGCTCCTCGATCCACGCGCCGGTCGCCGCCCGGACGCCGGGCAGTTCGCCGGCCGCCTTGGTGAAGGCCTCCGGCAGGTTCGCGTAGAGCGGGACGGAGACGGACACGTCGCCGCCGGTGGAGAGCCGGGCGGCACGCGCCCGGGAGTGGTCCACCGTGTCGAGCACGGTGGCCCCGAAGCCGGTGGCGGTGACGGCGATCAGCAGGGCGAGCAGCGGCAGCGCCGAGGGCCGCCGCCGGCCCGAGTTGTCGCGGGCGGCCCGGACCAGGCCGAGGAAGCCGACCAGTCCGCGGCCGCGGCCGGCGAGTGCGGCCAGCCAGCCGACCACGACCGGCTCGATCCTCGCCAGCAGCAGGCCGCCGGAGACGGCGAGCAGCAGCGGGGCGGCCACCAGCAGCGGGTCGACGCCGCTACCGGGGTGGCCGACGCCGCGACGTCGGACCTCGGCCACGGCCGCGGCGGTGACGGCCAGCACGGCGAGTTCGCCGACCATCCGGCGCCAGCCGCCGGCCGCCCGCGGGCGCGCCCAGAGCAGCGCGGCCCGGACCGGGAAGACCAGGATCGCGAGCAGGGTCACGGCGAGCGCCAGCAGCACCGGGGTGCCCCAGCGCGGGGTGGGCAGCAGCACCAGCGCGAGGGCCGTACCGAGCACGGCGGCGGGCAGCACGGTCACCGCGCCCTCCCCGAGCAGCCGCAGCAGTACCCCGGTGCGCGAGCCGCCGCGGGCCTGGAGCAGCCGGATCTCGGCCGTGCGCCGGTCCGTGCTGAGCGCCGCGGCCAGGCAGAGCACCACGACCGCGACGCCGGCGACACCGGCCGGCCCGATGGCGCCGAGCGGGGCCGCGGCCTGGTAGCGGGCGGTGGCCCGGGCGAGGACGTCCGGCATCAGCGAGGTGGCGTGCAGGTCGGCCCGGAGGGTGGCGTCGATCAGGGCGGTCATGCCGGGACCGGCCGTGTACGAGCCGAGGACCTCGCGGGTGTGGTCGAGCTCGTCGGCGCGCAGCGAGCCGGGGTCGACGGGCAGCCGCCAGAAGTTCTGGCCGCTCGAACCCCAGCGGGCCAGCGCGGTCAGGCTGCCGCCGTCGACGAAGCCGCTGGTCCAGTACCACGCGTCCTCGCCCTTGACGCCCAGGCAGGCCCTGGACGGGCAGCCGAGTCCCTCCCAGAACGGGTCCTGGGGGTCGTTGACCCGGTAGAGGCCGGTCACGGTGGTGCGCAGCGCGACCGGTCCGTCGGTGCCGCTCTCGATGACGTCGCCGACCTTGATGTTGATGGCCTCGGCGGCCTGCTGGCTCAGCGCGATCGGCAGCGGGCCGTCGACCGGGGCGGGGCCCGGCCAGGTGCCCGCGGTCAGCGTCGCCCGGTCGGCGAGGCCGTGCAGGTAGAACAGGCCGAGCCCCGGGACGGCCCGGTCGGAGAGCCGGGTGAACCCCGGGTTGAACATCTTCCGCTCGGTCTTGATCCGGGTGCCGTGGACCTGGGCGGACGCGCTCAGCGGCAGCTGCCGTCCGATCTGCGCGTCGAACTTCCGCTGCAGGGCTTCGAGGGCGGCGCCGTCGTCGCCGGGGGCCAGCCCGGAGGTGACCTCCAGGTTGGTGACGTTGGTGCCCAGGCCGCGCGTGAACTCCTGGAGCGCGCTGTCCGCGTTCCGGTCCGCGATGCGCGGGAAGGCCGCCGCCAGGAAGACGGTGACGAGCGCGAGGGCCGCCGTGAGCAGCGCGGCCAGCGGCATCGCGCGCAGCCGGGTGCGGACCCAGGGCGCGGGCCGGTGGGCCCGCGCCGGTTCGGGCGCCGGCGGCGGCGCGGGGGTGGGCACGGTGGTGCCGGCCTTGGTGGTCACATCTCCTCCACGTGGCGCAGCCGCGCGGCCACGTCTCGACGCCGGCGGCCGATCAGGAAGGCCGACAGCAGCGGGACGACGGCGATCGCGCCCGCGAACAGCAGCGCCTGACCGAACGGCAGCTCGACCAGGGCCTCCGGCACCGGGCGGCGGGCCGCCGGGGTCAGCACCACGAAGGGCACGATCAGCCGGACGAGCAGGGCTCCGAGGGCGAGGCCGACGATCCCGCCCAGGCCGACCAGCACCGCGTTCTCGGCGGCGACGGTCCGGGTGACCTGCTTGCGCGGGGCGCCCAGGGCGAGCAGCAGCGCGGAGTCCCGGGAGCGCTCGTGCGCCGAACCGGCCACCGCGGCGGCGAAGCCGATCGCGGCGAGCACGGCGGTGACGATCGCGATGGCCATCAGCGCGCTCTGCGGGGCGGCGCCGACCGGGTCGCCGAGGAGGCCCTCGGAGACCTCCTCGTAGAGCGCGAGGTCCTGGCTGCCGGGCGCGCCGCGCAGGGCGGCGGCGGCCTCGGCCGGGATGCGGTCGCCCGGCCCCGTGGCGGGCAGCCACCACTCGGTACGGGAGGGCAGGTTGCGGTCCTGGACGGACAGCATCCGGGCGACCGAGCCGAGGTCCAGCAGCAGCGCCCGCTGGCCGGCCACCGGGAGGGCCTCGACCGCGCCGGTCACCTTGACCGGGACGACGACCCCGCTGAACGGCACCTGGAGGGTGTCGCCGACGGAGGCTCCGACGGACTTCAGGTAGTCGTGGGTGGCGACGCCGTTGACGGCGGCCGGCAGGGGCGCCCCGGTCGGGCTCAGCACCGCGCGGATCGGGTCTCCGATGCCGCCCGCGGGGTGGTAGCGGACCGTGAACAGGCTGTCGGGGGCGGCCGCTTCGGAGGCGAGCGCGGCCACCGGCGAGCCGCCCGCGCCGTTGCGGGACTCCGGCGGCTTGATGGTCCAGCCGGCACCGGACGGCACCGGGACGGCGGTGGACGGTCCGTCGGCGGTGTCCGAGACGGCCAGGTTCCGCAGGGTGACCTCGCCCTCGCTGCGGTCGCCGAAGGCGACGTTCGCGCCGACCACGGTCAGCGGGGCGGCGACCGAGCCCACCGGAGCGTCGACCAGCGCGCCGAGCCGGATCGAGGAGTGGACCTGGCCGTTCATCGGGAGCTCGCCGAACGGAACCTTGTGGACCAGGCCGAAGCGGTCGCGCAGCAGCAGCCGGACCTCGGGCTGGATCGGGACGCTGGTGAACCGCGAGTTCTTCGGCTCCTGCTGGCTCACCGCGATGTCCGCGTCGATCCGCAGCGGGCTGCCGGGCAGCGGGATGCCGGCGGGGGCGGGGGAGGCGAGCGAGCCGAAGACCTCCGCGCCGGTGCGGCCGTCGAGCAGGTCGGAGCGGACCGGGACGCGTTCGGCGAAGGCGGCGGCGTCCACGGCCATCAGCTGGCCGGAGCCGCCCTGCAGCGGCTGCTCGTCGCGCACCACCGCGACCAGCCGGTCGCCGCCGGGCAGGCTGCCGTAGCGGCCGCCCTGACCCATCGGCGCGTTGTGCGAGCCGGAGATGCGCAGGCCGCCGGCCGTGGCGAAGGCCGCCTGGTCGCGCTGGGAGGCGGTCCAGGTGGCGTGCTGACCGAGCGCCAGGACGCCGGTGGCCACGGCCATGACGAGGAGCAGGACGGGGCCGGTGGCGCGGCCGGGCCGGCGGGCCAGCTGCCAGCCGACCATGGCGGGGCCGAGGCCGCTGCCCCGGGCCGCCGCGCGGGCGCCGAGCCGGGCGACGACCGGCAGCAGCCGCAGCACCACCAGGGTGCCGGCGCACAGGGCGAGGGTCGGGGTGGCGACCAGCAGCAGGTCCACGTCCAGCCGGCCGGTGGAGTCGGGCGACAGCCCGCCGCCGTACTGGTCGAGCTGCTGGTAGGCGAGCGCGGCCAGGGCGAGCACGGCGATGTCGCCGCCGTTGCGGGCGACGCCGGAGACCACCGCCTGGCGGCGGCCGGCCCGGCGGCGCAGGGCGGCACCGACGCCGCGCACCACGCTCGGCACGGTGGCCAGCAGGATGCAGGCGAACGCGCAGACCACGGCCACCGGCCAGAGCGACCAGCTGATGCCGGTGTCCAGGGATACCTGGTGGGCGCTGCCGAGGCCGGCCAGCGCGCGGACCAGGAACGGGGTCAGCAGCGGCGCGAACACCGCCGCGGGCAGGGCCAGCAGCAGCGACTCCAGCGCGGTGAAGGAGCCGAGCCGGACGGCCGAGGCGCCGCGCGCGGCGAGCATCTCGTTCTCGGACTCCTGCCGCGCGGCGATCAGGTGCACGACCAGCAGCAGGGCCGCCGCGGCGAGCACCGCCAGCTGGAGGGCGCCGATCAACAGGGTGGACCGGGCGACCACCATGCTGTCGGACAACTCGCGCATGATGTCGGGCAGTTCGGTCTTCGCGGCGAGCGAACCGGAGGTCCGCAGCTCATCGGAGAGGCGCTGGGCGCGGTCGCCGACGGCCTGCGCGGCGGCCCGGTCGACGCCGGAGAAGTCGGCGTCCAGCGACCAGCCGCGGCTGCTCTGGACCAGGCCGGCCGTGGTGAAGGCGCTCTGGTCGACCATCATCGGGCCGAAGGTGGTGAAGCCGGCGACCTCGATCTCGTGGCCGCCGACCGGGTCGATCCGCCAGTACGGGGCGGCCGGGTCGGTGGCCCGGTAGACGCCGGTGATCCGGACGGTCAGCGGCTTGCTGTCGTTCCGGTCGACGAGCCGGACCTCGGCGGGCAGGGCCTGCTCGGTCAGACCGAGCCGGCGCAGCAGGCTCTGCGGGACGGCGGCCTCCGGGGCAACAGACTGGGCCGGCCCGGTGGCGGCGCCCGGCCAGGCGCCGGCCACCAGTTGGACCCGGCCGCGGTCGAGGTCGGCGAGGACCGTCAGGTCGAGCTGGGCGCCGGGGGCCTGGCCGGCGGAGGCGCCGGCTGCGCCGGTGCCGCTCGCCGGACTGCCGGTCGCCGGGCTGCCGTTGGCCGCGGTGCCGTTGGCCGGATTGCCGTTCGCCGCGGTGCCGTTCGCCGCACCCCCGGAGCCGGGCAGGCTGTAGGAGCGGCTGCGCATCACGCTGTCGGTGTGCACGGGCAGGTCGCCGAAGAGCTTCTGCCGGTAGGAGGCGAGCGCCTCCTCGTCCTTCGTCCGCTGGTCGAGCCCGTGCTCGCCGGTCACCGTCACCGTGGTCCGTGCGTGACCGGGACCTTGGAGCGCCTGTCGCAGGCCGGCCTCGCCGACACTGCTGTTGAAGGCGACCAAGGCGGTCAGCACGGATGTGGTGATCAGCACCGCGAGCAGGACGGCGGCAGCCAGCGGCACTCGTCCGCGCAGTCGGCGCACGACGAAGCCGAGCATCAGGTTCCTCCCCCGGACTTACGTCCCCGGTTGCATCCCCGGGCCCCGCTCGTCGGTCCGATCCGAGTGCCGATCCGCGTGCAGATCGGTCACAGATGGACACACCGCGGGCACACCGGCGCATTGATCACCGGCTATCGGTCGCCGGATAGCGGACGATGCTGTCAGATTCGATCCAGGAACGGAAGGGACTTGCGCGAATCAAGTAAGCAGTGAGCAAATTCCTTTCATTGGTAGCATCCCGGCCGGGGATGCCCTACTTGAAATGCCATGAACACCTCACAAATCCGGCTTCGGCGCACTCCTTTGGCCCGGGACACCGACTTCTCGGATTCCCGCCCGGGAACGTGAACCGCCGGAGCACTCATATCCGTAGAACCGGACGGGACCCGGATGGAACCGGGCCGCCACGCCCACAGGGGGACGCCGCATGACGCAGCCTCAGGCCGCCACCGCCGACACCACCACCCAGCCGATGGTGGCCGTCACCGACCTCCGCCGGAGCTTCGGCACCGGTGAGCGGACCGTGCACGCCCTGCGCGGCGTCTCGTTCACCGTCGGCCGTGGTGAACTCACCGCGCTCAAGGGCCGGTCCGGCTCCGGCAAGACCACCCTGCTGAACCTGGTCGGCGGCCTGGACGCACCGACCGGCGGCAGCATCGCGCTGGACGGCATCGACCTAGCCTCGCTGGACGAGGATGGCCGGCTCGCCCTGCGGCGGGAGCGGATCGGCTTCGTCTTCCAGTCCTTCGGGCTGATCCCGATGCTCACCGCCGCCGAGAACGTCGGCGTGCCCCTGCGGCTGCGCAAGGCCCCGGCCGCCGAGCGCGAAGAGCGCGCCCACACCCTCCTCGCCCTGGTCGGCCTCGCCGACCACGCCAACCAGCGCCCCGGCGAGCTCTCCGGCGGCCAGCAGCAGCGCGTCGCCATCGCCCGTGCGCTGGCCAACCAGCCCAGCCTGATCATCGCCGACGAGCCGACCGGTCAGCTGGACTCCGAGACCGGCCGCTCGATCATGGAGCTGCTGCGCGCGGTGGTGCGCAGCGAGGGCGTCACCGTGCTGGTCGCCACCCACGACCCGACGCTGATGGGGCTCGCCGACCGGGTGATCGAGGTCCGGGACGGACGGATCGTCGAGGAGGAGGCGGAGCAGGCCGCCTAGCGGAACGGGCCCGGGCCCCGGGGCTGATCCCGGTGTGCGCTACGGGTGCGCGTGACCGGACTGCTCTACGGGGGTGGGGATGCGGGGTGCCTCCCCGCCCCCGTGGGGCGCCGGCGCTCGGACTCAGGGCCCGGCCGGGATGATCGATTGGGCGTGGTGGAACACCTCCTCCCCGTCCCAGTAGGCCTTGGTGCGTTGCAGCCGTGGGTAGTTGCCCTTGTAGTAGAGGCGCGGGTAGTCCGGGTCGGGCTGGTCGGCGGTGCCCAGGTCGGTGTCCGGGTAGTTGACGTAGGCACCGTCCGTCGCGGTGTCGACCTCCGGGACACCGCCCGTCTCCCGGTAGACGTCGCGGTACAGCCCGCTCAGGTAGGCGAGGTGCTTCTCGTCCTCGGCCGGGTCCGTCCAGTGCGTCTGGTACTGCAGCTTCATGATCGAGTCGCGCTGCGGGACGGCCGTCTCCTCGGGGCGGCGGGCGTTGATCCGGCAGCCGTAGGAGTCGATCTGGACCACCGTGTTCGAGAGGTCCACCCCCTCGACGTCCCGCGTCAGCCAGTCCCAGAAGGCGGCGATCTGCGCCGGGGCGAACGGCTCCCGGTGGTAGGCCGACTTGTGCTTGCCCCGCTCGTTGTCTCCCGAGGGGTTGAGCGTCATGGTCGCCTGGAACCAGGGCATCCGGCGCCGCTTGTCCGGGTAGGGCAGGAACAGCCCGCCGGCCGAGCGGGTCTGCACCACCGGGCGCGTCGTCATCCCCTGTTCGACGGCGGCCACGAAGGCGTCGAGCGGGGCCGGGTCCGCTCCGTCCCACTGGCTGAACAGGACGACGTTCCCGTTGGAGTGGTGGGTGAGCTTGAGGATGGCGAACAGCCCCTGGCACACCTCCTCCCGCGGGCCGCTGTGCTCGGCCATGAAGGCGCCGAAGTTGGCCACCAGGGTCTCGAAGTCGGCCGGCCGCCGGAGCAGTTCGGCCCAGGGCCAGGCCACGCTGCTCAGCCAGACCCGGGGCGGCGGCTGGGGCACGTCCGATGCGAAGTGATAGCGCAGCACCACCCCGAAGTTCCCGCCCCCGCCGCCGGTGTGGGCCCAGAAGAGGTCCTGCTCGGGCGAGCCCGGCGCGTCCTCGCGGTGCGCCTTCGTCACCACCGCCCGGCCGCCCCGGACGGTGACCACGTCGACCTGGACGAGGTGGTCGACGGTGAGCCCGTGCCGCCGGGAGAGCAGGCCGTACCCGCCGCCGCAGACGTGCCCGCCCGCGCCGACCGAGTAGCAGGACCCGGCGGGCAGGGTGACGGCGTACTCCCGGAACAGCGTGGTGTAGACGTCCCAGTTGGTCGCGCCGCCGTCGACGCCGTAGGTGGGCCGGCCGAACTTGTCGGTCGAGGCGGCGACGCCGCGCATCGTGCCGAGGTCGAGGATGACGCCCTGGTCGTTGTCGACGAAACCCTCGTAGCAGTGCCCGCCGCCGCGGACCGTCGGCCGTAGCCCGG
Source organism: Kitasatospora sp. NPDC001261 (assembly GCF_042896795.1). Taxonomy (NCBI): domain Bacteria; kingdom Bacillati; phylum Actinomycetota; class Actinomycetes; order Kitasatosporales; family Streptomycetaceae; genus Kitasatospora; species Kitasatospora sp. NPDC001261. Next base: position 101,858 of record NZ_JBIAXP010000019.1, on the reverse strand, counting down.
CGTCCAGCGCGCGGTTCACCTCGGCGACCGCGTCGGCCTCGTCGCCCACCAGCCGGATGTAGGCGGGACTGCTGCTCCACCGCTGGTTGAAGCCCTGGGCGAGGGTCTGGTAGCGGGGGTCACCGGGGAGCACCGACCGCCCCTTCGGCAGCTCCCGGCGCGCGCCCTCGGCCGCCGCCGCGCCCGTGGAAGCGGCGGTGATCCCGGCGGCCGCCGCGCCGGCACCGCCCAGGAATCCCCGCCGGGAGAATTCGTACCGCATGTTCCGTCCCCACTTTCCCGAGTCCGAGAGAAGCCGGCGGCCCGCACGCTAACACGGATATCCGGCCACGGGAATCGGTTAATGGAAAGTGTGACAGTACGTCATTCCTGCTGGTCCAGCCTGGTCTTGACCGTCACCTTGACGCCGGAATCCCATTGTCAGTGGCATGGGCTATGGTCGCCGACGAATCGCAGGAATCCGCTCCACGGGAGGTTCGATGACGATCCGTCTCCGCGTTCTCCGTGTTCTCCGGGCCCTCCCGGCCCTCCGGGAACTCGCCCGGAAAACACGGTCGTGGTGGCCGGCTGCACCGCCGACCACCACGACCGTCAAACCCTCCCCCGGATCACCGGGGGCCGTTCCGTCAGACCGCCGGGAAGATCTCCGCGTCCGGCTTCAGCAGCTGGCCGGCCGCCGGCGCGGTGCCGTCGACCAGGTAGCGGGTGACCATCTTGTTCAGCGCCTGGCTGCGGCCGACCGCGCAGTGCTCGATCGAGTCGACGCTGACCAGCACCGCGTTGCCCAGCTCCTGCTGCATCCGCTGGGCGAACTTGTACTGGGTGGCCGGGTCGTAGAGGTTGCCGATGACCATCACGGTGTTGGAGGTCTTCTTGTTCCACGGGCCGGAGAAGCGCTCGGCGTCCCGGGCCGGGGCCGGCCAGCTCGCGCACGCGGGCGCGTCGAAGGCCTGGTAGCGGCCGAAGGTCGGCATCTCCTTCTCCCAGGCCTTGGCCGCGTTCGCGAACACCCGGTCGTTGGAGGGGTACGGCTTGTCCTGGCAGTTGACGGCCATGTAGGAGTCGTCCGCGGTGTACTCGGAGTCGACCGGGGCCTCCCGCAGCGCCGTCCGCGGGACGTCCACCGAGAGCAGGTTGGCGTCCTCGTCCGAGACGTTCGCCTGCGGGGCCAGCAGGGCGGCCGCGGCCGGCTTCTGGAACACCTGGTAGGTCGCCTGGAGGGACTTGGCCAGCGGGGCCAGCTTGGCCTGCGAGTACAGGGCGCTGGCCACCTCGCCGGTGAAGCTGCTCAGCGTCACCTTGGAGCCGTTCGGCAGCGTGATCGGGCTGGTCCGCAGGTGGTCGCGGAGCTGGTCGAACTTGGCCCGGGTGTCGCCCTCGCCGAAGGCGCAGCGCGGGGCGCCGGCGGTCTGGCAGCGCTTGAGGAACTCGTCCAGGGCCAGCTCGAAGCCGTTCGCCCGCTGGCGGTCGTACTCCAGGCCGTTGTGCAGGCGCAGGTTCGGGTCGACGTTGCCGTCGACGATGATCGCGCGGACCTTGTTCGGGTACATGTTGGCGTACGTCGAACCGATCAGGGTGCCGTAGGAGAACCCGGCGAAGGTGAGCTGGGCGTCACCGACGGCGCGGCGCATCCGGTCGAGGTCGCGCACCACGTTGATGGTCGACATGTGCTCGATCAGCGGGCCGGCGTTCTTGCTGCACGCGTCGGTGTAGTCCTGGTCCGCGTCCAGCGTCTCGTTGATCTCGGCCTTGGTGACCGGCACGCCGACCATGCGGTTGGTGACCGCGTCGGCGTCCTCCTGGGTCTTGAAGCACTTGAGCGGGTTGCTCCGGGCCACGCCGCGCGGGTCGAAGCCGACCAGGTCGAACTTCGACTGCACCTCGGTGCCGAAGCGGGCGGTCGTCGCCCACAGGTAGCCACTGCCGCCCGGGCCGCCCGGGTTGAGGAACAGCGAGCCGATCCGCTTCGACGGGTCGCTCGCCCGCCGCCGCATCATCGCGATGCCGACCTTCTCGCCCGACGGCTTGTCGTAGTCCAGCGGCACGGGGTAGACGGCACAGTCGTAGATGCCGGGGTCCGGCTTGGTCGGGTCGGGGTTGCACGGCGTCCAGGCGACGGGATCGACCTTCGCCTCGGCCAGGCTCGGGGTCTGGTCAATAGGCGCTGCCGAAGCGGCGGCGGCGGTGCCGGTGACAAGTGCGAGAGCGCAGGTGACCGCTCCGGCCAGCGTGGATATGCGGGACAAGGAACCTCCTCCGTACTGAAAGGGCGGCCCCAGCCTGTCAGTCGGAGATCTCCGTGGGAAGACCTGGGAGCGGCGTAAATCATCCACCTGTCATGTGACACATCGCGAAATATTCTGTGAATGAACCAACTTGACGGTTGATTGACCTGAGATTTCGTCATCCCGCGTTGCCGATCGACCGTCGGCCGTCCGGGTTCGGTGGGGCGGGCGGCGTCCGGCGGGGGGCCTGCGCAGCCGACAAGGGCGCGGATTTCCCGCGCGGCCGAACACCCAGGGGCTCCCGCTATTGCGCGATCGGCATCGAGGGCACGGCGCTCCCCGCCGGTGCTCGGCGGCCCGTGGACGGGAGATGGTCCCACTCCTCGCCGGCGCGACCCGGCGCGACCCGGCTCGCGCCGGCCAGGAGCGGCAGGCCTCAACTCACGCCCGCTCCCCGCAGGGCGGCCGCCACCAGTCCCTGGATCGCGTCGGCACCGGGCTCGCCGCCGCCCACCAGGTGCTCGAAGACCAGACCGTCGACGCAGGCCAGCAGTGTGGCGGTCCGCCCGTCGGGATCGGTCACGCCCTGGTCGGCGAGGAACGCGCGGACGGCGGCGCGCCCGGCGTTCTCCCGCGGGACGAGGATCTCGCGCAGTTCGGGATCGCGCACACTCTCCACCGCGCAGGCGTACCGGGCCAGCGAGCGCCGCCGCCCGTCGCCGGACAGTCGTTGCCGCATCAACTCGGCGATGCCGTCGGCCAGTTCCTCCGACGAACGGACCGGCACCCGCTCCCCCATGGCGTGCAGCTCGCCCTGGTCCAGCTCCACCAGCCGCCGCACCAGTGCGGTGAGCAGGGCCTGCCTGGTCCGCAGGTAGGCCGAGGTGGTTCCGACCGGCAGCCCGGCCGCCGCGTCGACCGCCCGGTGGGTCAGTCCGCGCACCCCGAGGTCGGCCAGCACCCCGATCGCGGCGTCCGCCAACACCGTCCGGCGGTCCGGCCGCCCCGCATCGTCCCGCTTCTGGTCCTCGTGTCGCCGCATCCCTCCTTTCTACCGGGGCCGCGGCACCCGGCGCGCACCACCTCGGTCCGAGCCGACCGCCGACCGCCACCCCACCACCCCGAACCGCCCTGGCGGACCCCGGCGGACCCTGGCGGACCCCGGCGGACCCCGGCGGACCCCGGCGGACCCGCCCCCACCCCCGTCCACCTGCCGACAGCCCCGTAGTACGCTCCTTCTACAGATGTAGAAATCAGCGCGGCAACACGGGAAGGACCGGGCATGAGCAGCAGCAGCGCGGTGGTGGTCGGGGGCGGCATCGGCGGACTGGCGGCCGCGATCGGGCTCCGACTGGCGGGGTGGGACGTGACCGTGGTCGAGCGGGCGGCCGTCCTGGACGATGCGGGCGCCGGCATCTCGCTGGCCGCCAACGGGATGCGCGCGCTCGCCGCCCTGGGGGTCGGCGAGGCGGTCGAGGCTGCCGCCCGCCGCCAGTACACCGGCGGCACCCGGACGCCGGACGGCCGCCGGCTCGCCGCGATGGACGGTGCGGCGCTGGAACGCGAGCTGGGCGCCCCGATCGTCGGGATCCCCCGCGCTGCTCTGCACCGCATCCTGCGCGAGGCGCTGCCCGCCGAGTCCCTGGTCGTCGGCGCCGAGGTGACCGAGCTGGACACCACCCGGCCGTTCCGGGTCCGGGCCGGGTTCGGCGGCACCATCCCGGCGACCGACACCCAGCAGGCCAACCCCCGGCAGACCGACCCCCGGCACGCCGGCCCCCAGCACGCCGACCGCCCGAAGGCCGACGTCCTGGAGGCCGACCTCCTGGTCGCGGCCGACGGCATCAACAGCCGGCTCCGGCGCCGCCTCTTCCCCGACCACCCCGGGCCGGTCTACAGCGGCTCGACGGTGCTCCGGGCGATCACCGAGCGCCCGGTCGACGGGCTGAGGGCCGACTTCGAGATCACCTGGGGGCACGGCGCCGAGTTCGGCCACATCGCCTTCCCGGACGGCACCGCCGAGTGGCACGCGGTCCTGAACGCCCCGGCCGGGGTCCGCTACCGGGACCCGCTGGCCGAGGTCCGCCGCCGCTTCGCGCCCTGGCACGAGCCGATCCCCTCGCTGCTGGCCGCGACCCGGCCGGAGGCGGTGCTGCACCACGACATCAACGAGCTGACCACCCCGCTGCCCTCCTACGTCTCGGGGCGGGTCGCACTGCTCGGCGACGCGGCGCACGCCATGACGCCCCATCTCGGCCAGGGCGCCTGCCAGGCCCTGGAGGACGCGGTGACCCTGGCGGCGGCGCTCGCCGAGGCCCGGACGGTCGAGGGCGCGCTCGCCCGGTACGACGCGGCCCGCCGTCCGCGCAGCCAGACCGTGGCCCGGGACGCCCGCCGGGCCGGCCGGATGGGCCAGCAGCTGGCCCACCCCCTGGCGGTCGGCCTGCGCAACGCCGCGATCCGGCTCACCCCGCCCGGCGCGATGGTCCGGACCGTCCTGCGGCACGCCGACTGGACGCCGCCGCGGATCGCTCCGCGTGCCGCCTAGGCACAAGCCCATGGTCCCGCTTGACGCGAAATCAGGTTAGGCGCCATATTACTTCTCGTGACCCAGTACTCCGAAGGCGGTCCCACCGCCCCCAGCCTCGACCAGGCGCGCCGCCAGATCGCCCGCTACGGCCTCTCGGCCGATCCGCAGGCGATTCTGGTCGCGACCCGGCTGATGGCGGCGGGCGCCCGGATCAACCAGGCCGGCGAGGTGCACTTCGGCCGCTTCGGCCTCTCCACCGGCCGCTACCGACTGCTGGCGGACCTGGAGGACCACGGCGGCGAGAAGTCGCCCTCCCAGCTCGCGGCGAGTCTCGGCGTCTCCCGGGCGACGGTGACCGGCCTGGTCGACGGCCTGGAGCGGGAGGGCCTGGTGGCCCGCCGGCCGTCCACCGAGGACGGCCGCGGCAACGTGGTGATCCTCACCGCGCGGGGCGCCGACCGGCTGCGGGAGCTGGCGCCCGAGCACTTCGCCCGGATGCAGGCGCTGGTCGGGGGGCTCTCCACCGAGGAGCGCGCCACCTTCCTGGACCTGCTGGGCCGGGTGGTCGCGGGCATGGACGCGCTCACCGAGGACTGATCCGCACCCAGGCGGGCCGCCGTTCGGCGGCCCGCCTCCTCTCAGCCCCAATAGTTAGGTACCTAAGCACAATACTTAGGCACCTAACTACCAACGAAAGGACATCCGCTCCGATGAGCAAGAAGGCCCCCGGCGCTCCCCCGCCCTTCCTCCTGTGGCGCGAGGTCCTGCTCGCCTACGCCATGCCCGCCGCCATGGCCGGGGCCGGTGGAGCCGTCACCGGCCAGCCCCAGCTGGTGGCCGCCGCGCTCACCACCATCGGCGGCACCTCCGCCCTGGTGGCCGCCGCACTCGGCGCCGCGCTGCGCCGCCGCCCCGTCCGCGCCCGGCCCGCCCGGACCCCGCGCGCCCTCGCGGCCGCCGCACTCGGCCTGGCCGGAGCCGCGCTCGGCCTGGCCGTCGGCCTCGCCGCCGCCCACTGGCTGCCGCAGGTCCCCCGGCTGGCCGACAGCCCGTGGCCGCACCGACTCCCGGTCGACCTGCCGGTCTCCTCGGCGATCGCCGCCACCATCACCACCTGGCACTGGCGCGGCAGCCGCCCGGCCCGCACGGCACAGCACCGACTCCCCACCGCACCCCTCCCCGAAAGGCAGACGTCATGATCGTCATCATGGGCGCCGGTGGCGCCACCGGCGGCGCCACCCTCCGCAGCCTCGCCGCCCTCGGCGCACCGAGCCGCGCCCTCAGCCGCGAGCCCGCCCGACTGGCCGCCGCACTCGACGAGCGCACCCTCGCCCGCACGGCCACCCTCCCGGCGGACGCCGCCGACCCGGCCTCCCTGCGCGCGGCCTTCCACGGCGCGCACCAGCTCTTCCTCACCATGGCCAACGGCCCACAGCAGGTCCGGTACGAGCTGAACGCGATCGAGGCGGCGGTCGACTGCGGCGTGGAGCACATCGTCAAGGTCTCCGCGCCCGCCGCCGAGCCGGACTCCCCCGTCGCGGTCTCCCGCGGCCACCACCTGATCGAGGAGCGGCTGCGCTCCTCCGGCATCACCACCACCGTCCTGCGGCCGTACGCGTTCATGCAGAAGCTGCTGCTCCTGGCGCCCGGCATCGCCGCCGCCGGAGTGGTGCACGGCGCGCTGGGACAGGCGCGCTGCAACTACGTGGACGCCCGGGACATCGGGGACGCGGCGGCCGAGGTGCTCACCCGCCCCGAGCTCGCCGGTGGCACCTATCCGCTCACCGGCGGGCGGGCCTACAGCTACCCGGAGCTCACCGCATTGCTGGGCGAGCTGCTCGGCCGGCCGGTCCGCTACCTCGACCTGGGCCCGTCCGAGCTGCACGCCCACCTGGTCGGGCGGGCCGGGATGCCGGACTGGCTGGCCACCCACGTGGTGGAGATCCAGCAGCTCGCGGTGGTCCGCAAGGAGACACCGGACGACACCTTCCTCCGCCTCGCCGGACGCGCTCCGCGCACCCTGGAGGCCTTCCTCGGCGAGAACCTGCACCGGTTCCGCTGACCGCCGGGCCGTACGGCGGGCCGGGGCCGGGGCCGGACCGAGGGGACCGGAGCGCGAAACCCGGCCCGCCGACGGCCCGCCACCCGAAGGGAGCAGCATTCGCTGTGGCGTGGATCACGGTCGAAGAATCGACCTGACGATCCGTCAATTCCACTGACACCTCGTCACATGGGTTCCAACGGGGCTCAGTTATTGACTGATGAAGCGTCAGATTCGGCCACTCCGACGCCAGTTGGGCCGTGTGTCCGCTCCTGCCGGGTCGCCGCGCCGGGGCTACCATCGGTCGGGTTGTCCGCTCCGGCCCCGGAGTGGGGTCACCCGATCAGGCGGTGCCCCCACCGCCCCAGGGGCCGGGCATCGGTCGGAACGGGGCGAGGACGAGGAGCGCACGGCTGCCATGACAGCTGAACCGAGCCACCCGGAGCAGTACCCCACGCCACCGCAGGATCCGACGCCCCACGCCGACCCCGTCCAGGGGTCCACGCCCCACGCCGAACCCGCCCAGGCGCCGGTGCCGCGGGCCGAGCCGGCCCTCGCCCTGTTCCCCGGCCGCCCGGCCGCCGCCCCGCGCACCCTGGTCGACGTGCTGGACGCCACCGTGTCCGCCCACCCCGACGAGCCCGCCCTGGACGACGGGCGCACCGTGCTCAGCTACCGCGCGCTGGCCGCCGAGGTCGAGCAGCTGCGCCGCCGGCTGGCCACCGCCGGGATCGGCCCGGGCGACCGGGTCGGCGTGCGCGTGCCCTCCGGCACCAACGACCTGTACGTCTCGATCCTCGCGGTGCTCGCCGCCGGGGCCGCCTACGTCCCGGTGGACGCCGAGGACCCGGACGAGCGCGCCGAGCTGGTCTTCGGCGAGGCCGCCGTCGCCGCCGTGCTCGGCGCCGGGCGCGGCCTGGCGACCACCGGCGAACGCGCTCCCGCCCTGGAGCGCCGCCCCACCCCCGCCGACGACGCCTGGATCATCTTCACCTCCGGGTCGACCGGCAAGCCGAAGGGCGTGGCCGTCACCCACCACAACGCCGCCGCCTTCGTGGACGCCGAGGCCGCGCTCTTCCTCCAGGAGGAGCCGATCGGCCCCGGCGACCGGGTGATGGCCGGCCTCTCGGTGGCCTTCGACGCCTCCTGCGAGGAGATGTGGCTGGCCTGGCGGCACGGCGCCTGCCTGGTGCCGGTCCCCCGCTCCCAGGTGCGCAGCGGCGCCGACCTCGGCCCGTGGCTGGCCGAGCAGGAGATCACCGTGGTCTCCACCGTCCCGACCCTGGCCGCGCTGTGGCCGGCCGAGGCCCTCAACGAGGTGCGGCTGCTGATCTTCGGCGGCGAGGCCTGCCCGCCCGAGCTGGTGCAGCGCCTGGTCACCGAGGGCCGCGAGCTGTGGAACACCTACGGCCCCACCGAGGCCACCGTGGTCGCCTGCGCCGCCCTGCTGACCGGCGAGGGCCCGGTGCGGATCGGCCTGCCGCTGGACGGCTGGGACCTCGCCGTGGTGGACGAGGCCGGCCTGCCGGTCGCCCCCGGCGGCACCGGTCAGCTGGTGATCGGCGGGGTGGGCCTGGCCCGCTACCTCGACCCGGAGAAGGACGCCGAGAAGTACGCGCCGCTGCCCTCGCTGGGCTGGGAGCGCGCCTACCGCAGCGGCGACCTGGTCCAGGCGGACCCGGCCGGCCTGCTGTTCCTCGGCCGCACCGACGAGCAGATCAAGCTGGGCGGCCGCCGGATCGAGCTCGGCGAGGTCGACGCGGCCCTGCAGGCCCTGCCCGGCGTGGCGGGCGCGGCGGCCGCCGTCCGGACCGCGCGCGGCGGCAACCAGCTGCTGGTCGGCTATCTGGTGGTCCAGGACGGCTTCGACCGCGAGCAGGCCGTCGAGCGGCTGCGCGCCGAGCTGCCCGCCGCCCTCGTGCCGCTGCTGGCGACCGTCGAGGCCCTGCCCACCCGGACCTCCGGCAAGGTCGACCGGGCCGCCCTGCCCTGGCCGCTGCCCGAGCTGGAGAACGCGGGCCCCGGCGAGGAGCTGTACGGCACCGAGGCCTGGCTGGCCGAGCAGTGGTCGGAGATCCTCGGCGTGCGGGTCGGCGGCCCGCGCGACGACTTCTTCGCGATCGGCGGCGGCAGCCTGGCCGCCGCCCGGCTGACCACCCTGCTGCGCACCCGCTACCCGAGCGCGGCCGTGCTGGACATCTACCAGCACCCGACGCTGCGCAAGCTCGCCCGGCACCTGGAGCGCTCCGCCGGCGAGAGCGCCGAGGCCCGTACCGTCGCCCTGGTGCCGACCAGGGCCAAGCTGCTCCAGCTGCTCCTGCTGGTTCCGCTGTTCACCGTCGTCGGCCTGCGCTGGACGGTCGCCCTGCTGGCCGCCGGGAACCTGCTGACCCACCTCGGCGACTACCCGTGGGCGCCGACCGCCTCCTGGTGGTGGGTCGGCGCGGGCGCGCTCGCGCTGTACACCCCGGCGGGCCGGCTGGCCATCGCGGCGGGCGGCGCCCGGCTGCTGCTGCGCGGGGTGCGCCCGGGCAGCCACCCGCGCGGCGGCTCCGTCCACCTGCGGCTGTGGACCGCCGAGCGGCTGGCCGAGCTGAGCGGCGCGGACTCGCTGTCCGGCGCCTGGCTGACGCGCTACGCCCGGGCGCTGGGCGCCAAGGTCGGGCCCGAGGTGGACCTGCACTCGCTGCCGCCGGTCACCGGGATGCTGAAGCTGGGCCGCGGCTGCGCGGTCGAGGCCGAGGTGGACCTGTGCGGCTACTGGCTGGACGGCGACCGGCTGCTGATCGGCCAGGTCAAGATCGGCTCCGGTGCCGTGGTCGGCACCCGGTCGACGCTGCTGCCCGGCGCCCGGGTCGGCAAGCGCGCCCAGGTGGCGGCCGGCTCCAGCGTCACCGGGCAGGTGCCGACCGGCCAGCGCTGGGGCGGCGCGCCCGCCGTCAAGCTGGGCCGCACCGAACGCGCCTGGCCCAAGGAGCGCCCCGCCCGCCGGGCCCGCTGGGCCTCGCTGTACGGCGCCAGCGGTGCCGTGCTCGGCCTGCTCCCGGCGCTGCCGGCGCTCGCCGCGCTGGCCGTGCTGTCCCGGTTCGTCGACCAGGGCGCGGCGCTCGGCCCGGCGCTCGGCGGCGCGCTGCTCGGCCTACTGCCCGCCACGCTGGCGTTCGGCGCGGTGTACGCGACGCAGCTGGTGGTGCTGGTCCGGCTGCTGAGCGCCGGCCTGGTGCCCGGGACGCACCCGCTGCACGGCCGGGTGGGCTGGCAGGCGTGGACCGTCACCCAGCTGATGGACCGGGCCCGCGAGGTGCTGTTCCCGCTCTACGCCGGGCTGGTCACGCCGCTGTGGCTGCGCACCCTCGGGATGCGGGTCGGCCGGGGCGCGGAGGTGTCCACGGTGCTGGCGCTGCCCAGCCTGACCACGGTCGGCGACGGCGCGTTCCTGGCCGACGACACCCTGATCGCCCCGTACGAACTCGGCGGCGGCTGGGTGCGGCTCGGCGAGGCGAAGGTCGGCGAGCGGGCGTTCCTCGGCAACTCGGGGATGACCGCGCCGGGCCGCTCGGTGCCCAAGCGCGGCCTGGTGGGCGTGCTGTCGGCGACACCCGCGAAGGCGAAGAAGGGCGGCTCGTACCTGGGCATGCCGCCGATGCGGCTGCCGCGCTCGGCGGACCTGGCCGACCAGAGCCTGACCTACGAGCCGCCGGCCCGGCTGCTGTGGGCGCGCGGCCTGGTCGAGGTGGCCCGGCTGGTGCCGGTGCTGGCCTCGGCGGCGCTGGGCCTGCTGACCGCGGCGGCGCTGTCCTGGCTGGCGGCCGGCTCGCCGCTGACCGCCGCGCTGCTGTCGGGCCTGGTGCTGCTGGCGGCCGGCGCGCTGGCCTGCCTGGTCTCGGCCGCCGCCAAGTGGCTGCTGGTCGGACGGTTCCGGGCGGTGGAGCACCCGCTGTGGAGCGGCTTCGTGTGGCGCAACGAGCTGGCGGACACCTTCGTGGAGATGCTGGCGGTGCCGTGGCTGGTCGGCGCGGTGCCGGGCACCCCGGTGCTGAACCTGTGGCTGCGCTCGATCGGCGCGCACGTCGGGCACGGGGTCTGGTGCGAGAGCTACTGGCTGCCGGAGGCGGACCTGGTCACCCTCGGCGACGGGGTCACCATCAACCGGGGCTGCGTGGTGCAGACGCACCTCTTCCACGACCGGATCATGCGGATGGATACTGTGGTCCTCCGCGAGGGCGCCACCCTGGGCCCGGGCGGCATCGTGCTGCCCGGCAGCACGGTGGGCGCGCGCAGCACGCTGGGCCCGGCCTCGCTGGTGATGCGCGCCGAGTCCGTCCCCGCCGACACGCGGTGGCTGGGCAACCCGATCGAGGCGTGGCAGAGCACGCCGTGACCACCTCCCCGTCCCCCCGTCCCGGCCCGCAGGAAGCGCACGTCCCCGTGAAGCCCAAGCACGTCCCGGCGGCCGCCGGCGCCCCGGACCCGTACTTCCCGAACAGCGGCGACCACCGCTACCGGGTGCACCGCTACGAGCTGGCGCTGGACTACCGGCCCGGGCCCAACCGGCTGGCCGGCTCGGCCCGGCTGAGCGCGGTCGCGGACGCGGCGCTGGCCGAGTTCGCGCTCGACCTGGCCGAGTTCCGGATCGGCCGGGTGCTGGTCGACGGCAAGGCCGCCCGCTACACCCACCGCGGCGGCAAGCTGCGGATCCGCCCCGCCAGGGCGCTCGCGCCGGGCGCGGCGTTCACCGTCGAGGTGCACTACGCGGGCAACCCGCGCCCGGTGCGCAGCCCGTGGGGCGGCCTGGGCTGGGAGGAGCTGACCGAGGGCGCGCTGGTGGCGAGCCAGCCGGTCGGCGCGCCGTCCTGGTTCCCGTGCAACGACCGCCCCGCCGACAAGGCGACCTACCAGCTGGCGCTCACCACGCCGTCCCCGTTCACAGTGGTGGCGAGCGGCCGGCTGCTGACCCGCACCACCCGGGCGTCCAGCACCACCTGGGTGTACGAGCAGAGCGCGCCGACCCCGACGTACCTGGTGACGGTGTCGATCGGGCACTACCGGCCGGTGCCGCTGGCGGTGCGCCCGGCGGTGCCGCAGACCGGCTACGTGCCGGAGCGGCTGGCCGCCGCCTTCGCCCGGGACTTCGCCCGGCAGCCGGAGATGGCGGCGTACTTCGGCGAGGTCTTCGGCCCGTACCCGTTCGGCGAGTACGCGGCGGTCGTCGCAGACGAGGAGCTGGACGTCCCGGTGGAGGCGCAGGGCGTCGCCACCTTCGGCACCAACCACCTCGGCGGCGGCTGGGAACGCGAGCGGCTGATCGCCCACGAGCTGGCCCACCAGTGGTTCGGCAACAGCGTCACCATCGCCGACTGGCGGCACATCTGGCTCAACGAGGGCTTCGCCAAGTACGCGGAGTGGCTCTGGTCCGAGCACGCCGGCGGCCCGGGCGCGGCCGTGCACGCCGCCGCCGCGCACCGGCTGCTGGCCGGACTGCCGCAGGACCTGACGCTCGGCGACCCGGGCCGCAGGCTGATGTTCGACGACCGGCTGTACCAGCGCGGCGGGCTGGTGGTGCACGCGCTGCGGCGGGCGCTCGGCGACGACGCGTTCTTCGCGATGCTGCGGGACTGGACAGGCGCCAACCGGCACAGCGTGGTCGCCACCGCCGACCTGCGCGCGCACGCCGCCCGGTACACCGCCGCCCCGCTCGGCCCACTCTTCGAGGCCTGGCTGGAGCGGCCGGAACTGCCGCCGCTGCCGGGCTGATCCGGTTCACCGGGCCCGGCCTGATCCGGTCACCGGGCCCGGCCTGATCCGGTCACCGGGCCCGGGCGCGGGGTTATGGGGCCCGTGCGCGGGATTATTGGGTCGGCGTCGCGGCCGGGCTGGACTACTGTCCGTGCACATGTCGATGAGTCCAGAAGCCCACATGACCGACCTCCCCTCCGAGCTGCTGCCCGCCACCCGCCGAGCCCTGCTGCACCGGCTCGCCGTCGCCCAGGCCGAGGGGCGCACGCCCTCGATGGTCGCCGGAGTGCTGCGCGACGGGCGGCCGGTGTGGAGCGGCGCCCGCAGCATGGTCGACGGGCACGCGCCGACCCCGGACGTCCAGTACCGGATCGGCTCGCTCACCAAGACCTTCGTCGCCGTGCTGGTGATGCGGCTGCGCGACGAGGGCCTGCTCGACCTCGCCGACCCGCTCTCCCGCCACCTGCCCGGCACCCCCGCCGACGACGCGACCGTCGCCCAACTGCTCGCGCACTCCTCCGGCCTGACCGCCGAGACCCCCGGCCCGTGGTGGGAGCGGACCGAGGGCTCGCTGCGGCCCGGCCTCGACGACGTCCTGGAGGCCGACCGGCCGCTGAAGCACCCCGCCGGGCGGGTGCACCACTACTCCAACCCCGGCTACGCGCTGCTCGGCGCCCTGGTCACGAAGCTGCGCGGCGAGCCCTGGGGCGAGGTGCTGCGCCGCGAGGTGCTGGCCCCGCTCGGCATGGACCGCACCACGCTGCTGCCCGAGCACCCGCACGCCGGGGGCTTCGCCGTCCACCCCTGGGCCGACGTCATGCTGCCCGAGCCGCTCACCGACACCGGGCTGATGGCGCCGGCCGGCCAACTCTGGTCCACCATCGCCGACCTGGCCCGCTGGGCGGCCTTCCTGACGGCCGGCGACGACAAGGTGCTGTCCGCCGACACCGTCGCCGAGATGCGCCGCCCGGCCGTCGCCCCGGACGACGCCGAGTGGACCAGCTGCTACGGCCTCGGCCTGCAACTGCGCCGCGACGAGGGCCGGCTGCTGTACGGGCACACCGGCTCGATGCCCGGCTTCACCGCGGGCCTGTGGATCAGCGAGACCGACGGCCTGGCCGCGTACGCCCTCTCCAACGCCACCAACGGCGCCAGCGCCCCGTCGCTGGCCGCCGAGTTGATCGCGCTCACCGCCGACCTGGAGCCCCGGCTGCCCGAACCGTGGCGCCCGCTCGCCGAGGTGGACGCGGAGCTGCTGGAGCTCACCGGTCCCTGGTACTGGGGCGCAGCGCCGGCCGCCCTGCGGCTGCGGCCCGGGCGGGTGCTGGAGCTCGCCCCGCTCACCGGCCGGGGCCGGGGCTCGCGCTTCCGGCCCGAGCCGGACGGCACCTGGACCGGTGTGGAGAACTACTACGCGGGCGAGACCCTGCGGGTGGTCCGCCACCCCGACGGCACGGTCAGCCACCTCGACGTCGGCTCCTTCGTCTACACCCGCGAGCCGTACGGCCCGGCCGGCGCCGTCCCGGGCGGGGTCGACCCGGAGGGCTGGCGGGCGTTCTGAGCGGCGCGCCGCTCTCCTCACGACAGCGGCACGTCGGATCGTCACGACGGCGACGTGACGCGAGCGGCGTGACGGCGCGATCGTGACGACAGCGGCGTGACAGCAGCCGCGTGACGACCGCGGGGTCGCGACAACGGGGGCGTGCGGTGCGGCCGTACGCCCCCGTGGTGCGTGTTGTCCACCCCCCGCGAACGAGCGCCCGGTGCCGGGCAGATGACCGCCGGGCCACGGGTGGTGCCATTCAACAGGTGCACATCTGCGGTCCTCCGGGCCGCAACATGAATGCCAACCGATTCGGAGAGAAACACGGGGACCGGTTCGCGTCCATGCCCAACCGCCTGCGGACCGGGACGGTGCCCTGGTGATCCACGGCACCGCCGATCGTGCTGCCCTGGAGGGTCCGCCATGACCACCGTCCCCACGTACGCTCCGTCCGCAGTCACCACCACCCACGACGCCCCGGCGGTCCCCGCGCCCCGCCCCCACCGGCCCGCCGCCCCGGCCTCGTACACCGTCTCCCTCGCCCGCGACGAGGACGACGTGCGCGCCGCCCAGCGGCTGCGCCACCAGGTCTTCGGCACCGAGCTGGGCGCCGAACTGCACAGCCCGGTCGCGGGCCTGGACGTCGACCCCTTCGACGAGTTCTGCGACCACCTGCTGGTCCGCGAGGGCGAGCGAGGAACCGTCGTCGGCACCTACCGGCTGCTGCGCCCCGAGGCCGCGCGCCGGGCCGGACGGCTGTACTCCGACGGCGAGTTCGACCTCTCCGCGCTCGCGCCGGTCCGCCCCGGCCTGGTCGAGCTCGGGCGCTCCTGCATCCACCCGGACCACCGGGGCAACGGCGCCGTCATCAACCTGATGTGGGGCGGCATCGCGCGCTACCTGGCCGACACCGGCAACACCTGGGTCGGCGGCTGCTGCTCGATCGAGCTGGCGGACGGCGGCGCCACCGCGGCCCGGGTCTGGGACACCGTCAGCGCCAAGCACCTGGCGCCCGAGGAGTACCGGGTCACCCCGCACCGTCCCTGGGACGCCACCGGGGTGGCGCGCGCCGAGCGGGGCGCGCTGCCGGCCCTGCTCCGCGGCTACCTGCGGCTCGGCGCCTGGGTCTGCGGCGCGCCCGCGTACGACCCGGACTTCGACTGCGCCGACCTGTACGTGCTGCTGTCGCTGGAGCGCACCGACCCGCGCTACCTGCGGCACTTCCTGTCCGGCGGACCCGCCTCGGGCGCCTCGTCGTGAGCGTCTGGCTGCCCACCGCGACCTGCCGGCCCGAGACCTGCCTGGCCGACGTCCCGCCGAGGGTCTCCCACCCCCGGCGGGCGCTGCGGCTGACGGCCTGTCTGGCGGCGGTGCTGGCCGGGGTCGTGCTCCTCCCGCCGGTCCGGCTGCTCCCGGACCGCGCCCGGAACCGGCTGGCCCGGCTCTGGGCCCGGGTCGTGCTGCGCACCCTCGGGGTGACGGTCCACCTCGCCGGGCCCGACGGCTGGGGGCCCGGCGCGGACGGCGGGGTGCTGGTGGTGGCCAACCACGTGTCCTGGCTGGACATACCGCTGCTCGCCGCCGGGCGGCCGGGCCGGTCGCTGGCGAAGACCGAGGTCCGCCGGTGGCCGGTGCTCGGACCGCTGATCGCCTTGGGCGGCACCGTCTTCCTGGACCGCGACCGGCTGCGGACGCTGCCGGACACCGTCGCGACGGTGGCCGAGGTGCTGCGCTCCGGCCACCCGGTGATCGTCTTCCCGGAGGGGTCGACCTGGTGCGGGCGGGAGAGCGGCCGGTTCCGGCCCGCGCTGTTCCAGGCGGCGGTGGAGGCGGGTGCCGACGTCCAGCCGGTGACGATCCGCTACCGGCTGGCGGACGGACGGCCGACCAGCGTGCCCGCCTTCATCGGGGACGACGGGCTGCTCACCTCGCTCGCCCGGGTGGTCGCGGCCCGCGGGCTGGTCGCCGACGTGACCTTCCTGCCGCCGATACCTCCGCCCGGGCCCCGGCCCGGCCGGGCGGGCGCCCGGCGCGAACTGGCCCGCACGGCGCAGGCGGCGGTGGAAGGGATCCGCTGACCTCGCGCGGCCTCCTGTGACCTTCCCGGCCTTCCGCGACCTCCCGACAGCACCTCACCGGTCGGTCCCGGCGGCTCAGGCGACGCCCGCCCCGGCCAGGTCCTCCGGCCGCGGCTCTCCGGAGGCCGCCGGGGCGAGCGGGCGGGCCCGGCCGACCAGGACGGCGACCAGGACCGCGGTGACGGCGAGCGCGGCCGAGCCGCAGCGCAGCGCGAGGTGGATGCCGTCGACGAAGGCCCCGTCCACCGCCTGGCGCACCGGCTCGGGCAGTGCGCCGGCCGCGCCGCCACCGCCGTGGGCCGCGCTGGTCGGCGCGTCCGCGATCGGGCCGACGGCCTCCGGCGGGACGCCGAGCCGGTGCAGGGCCGAGGTCAGCCCGTCGGTCATCCGGTTGGTCAGGACGGCGCCGAGCACCGCGATCCCGAGCACGCCGCCGAGTTCGCGCAGGGTGTTGACGGTCGCCGAGGCCATCCCGGTCTGCGCCGGGGCGACCCGCTGGAGCACCGCGATCGAGACCGGGGTGAAGGTCAGCCCCATGCCGAAGCCCATCGTGAACAGCGTCCACAGGTACTCCGGGTAGCGGGCGTGGTCGCCGTACAGCGACAGCCCGCCGAGACCGAGCGCGCACAGCGCGAGGCCCAGCACCATCGGCGGCCGGGGGCCGTACCGGGCGGCGAACCGGCCGGACAGCGGCCCGGCGACCACCAGCATCGCGGTCATCGCCAGTCCGGCGTACCCCGCGCCGGACGGGGACCAGCCGAGCACGCCCTGCATCATCAGCGGCAGGAAGAACAGCGCCCCGAACATCCCGAAGCTCACCATGAACCCGCTGAGCAGCGCACCGCTCAACGCGCCGTCCCGGAACAGCCTCAGCTCCAGCATCGGCTCGGCCAGGCGCAGTTCGAGCAGCAGGAAGGCGGCCAGCAGGACGGCGGCGGCAGCGCCGCAGCCGGTCACCCGGGGGTCGGTCCAGCCTCGTGCGGGGCCCTCGATCAAGGCGTAGACGAGCAGGCCGAGGCCCGCCGCCGAGAGCGCGAACCCGCCGAAGTCGATCCGCCGGGCGCGCGGCGGGATCTCCGGGAGGACCTTGGCGGCGAGCAGGACGCCGGCCACGCCGATCGGCACGTTGATCCAGAACACGCTGGCCCAGCCGAAGTGTTCGACCAGCGGGCCGCCGATCACCGGGCCGATCGAGAGGCCGATCGCGGACACCCCGGACCACACGCCGATCGCCTTGGCCCGCTCGCGCTCGTCGGTGAACACGTGCCCCAGCAGGGTCAGGCTGCCGGGGGTGAGCAGCGCCGCCCCGACCCCCTGGACCATCCGGCCCGCGACCAGCACGCCGATCGTTCCGGCGAGCGCGGCCACGGCGGAGCCGAGCGTGAACAGGCCGAGCCCCAGTACGAACATCCGGGTACGGCCGTGGCGGTCGCCCAGCGCGCCGCCGGTCAGGACGAGTGCCGCGTAGACCAGGCTGTAGCCCTCCGCGACCCACTGGAGACCGCTGATCCCGGCGTCCAGCTCCTGCCCGATGCGGGGCAGGGCGACATTGACGACGACGTTGTCCAGCATGGCCATGAACATGGCGATGCAGAGCGTGAGCAGCGCGAGCCGTTTGCGGCGGGCGCTCGACTTCTCCATGGGTTCCCTTCCGATCATGAGCCCCTAACAGTGTTAGGGGTCGGCGTGACAGCCACAGAGTGCACCTAACGGTGTTAGATTGCAAGCGGGAATCGACCGCACCACCGGAGGCGTCCGCACAGCCATGCCGCAGAACCACACCGACACACCCGGAACCGACGACGCGACACCCGCCCTGACCAGGGAGGCCCTCGCCCAGGCCGCACTGCGCGTCCTGGAACGGGACGGCCTGGCCGGGCTGTCCATGCGCAAGGTCGCCGCCGAGGTCGGCGTCAAGGCGGCCTCGCTGTACTGGCACGTCCGCAACAAGCAGGAACTCCTCGACCTGCTCACCGACGCGGTGATGGGCTCCGCCGAGCCCCCGCCGCGCGAGGGCGACTGGCGCGAACAGTTCCACGCGTACTGCTGGCGCTACCGCCGCCTGCTGCTCGGCACCCGGGACGCGGCCAAGGTCGTCGCCGGCCGGCTCGCCCCCGGACCCAACCTGCTCGGACTCATGGAGGACCAGCTGGACCGGCTCCGCGCGGCCGGCTTCACCGACGCCGACGCCGCCATGGCCAGCTACCTGCTCGGCGCCTTCGTCCAGGGCTTCGTGCTCCAGGAGCAGTCGCCGATCTCGGCCTCCGAGGTCCTCGGCACCAGCCGCCGGGACATCGCCGACGCCGCCGGAGACCTGTTCCGCGCCCTGCCCGCCGAGACCTTCCCCAACCTGGTCGACCTCGCCGACGACCTCACCGAGCCGAACATGGACGCCCGCTTCGAGTTCGGCGTCCAGCGGATCCTCGACGGCCTCGCGGCCCTGCTGCCGCCGGAGCGGCGCTGAGCCCAGGGCCCGGGGCCGGTCCTCCCCGTCCCGGGCCTCCATCCACGCCGCCTCCTCGGGCCGGACCCCGGCCTCCGGCAACGGGTAGGCTCACCGGGCCCCGCCCGTACGACCACGGAGGAGTCACCGATGCCCGAGCCGTACCCCCTCTACGAACCCTACGCACAAGGCCTGTTGGACGTCGGCGACGGTCAGCTGATCCACTGGAACGCCTCCGGCGACCCGGCCGGCAGGCCGGCCGTGGTGGTGCACGGCGGGCCCGGCTCCGGCCACAGCCCGGGCGCCCGACGGTACTTCGACCCGGAGCGCTACCACCTCGTCCAGTTCGACCAGCGCGGCTGCGGGCTCAGCCGGCCGCACGCCGCCGACCCGTCGACCAGCCTGGAGCACAACACCACGGCGCACCTGATCGCCGACATGGAGCGGCTGCGCGAGCACCTCGGCATCGACAAGTGGCTGCTGTACGGCGGCTCGTGGGGCTCCACGCTGATCCTCGCGTACGCGCAGGCCCACCCGGAACGGGTCTCCGCGATCGTGATCTGCGGGGTCACCATGACCCGTCCCGAGGAGACCGACTGGCTCTACCGGGGCGTGGGCCGCTTCCTGCCCGGGCCCTGGGAAGAGTTCCGGGACTTCCTTCCGCCCGCCGACCGGGACGGGGACACCGCCGAACTGCTCGCCGCCTACAGCCGGCTGCTCAACAGCGCCGACGAGTCCGTCCGCCGGGCCGCCGCCAATGCCTGGGCCACCTGGGAGGACGCGGTCATCTCGCACGAGTCGCTGGGCAAGCCGAACGCGTACACCGACCGCCCCTCCGAGGCGCTGATGGGCTTCACCCGGATCACCGCCCACTACTTCTCGCACCAGGCCTTCCTGCCGGACGGCCAACTGCTGCGCGACGCCGGACGGCTGGCCGGAATCCCCGGCGAGCTGATCCACGGCCGACTGGACCTCGGCGGACCTCTCGCCACCGCCTGGCAGCTGGCCAAGGCCTGGCCGGACGCGCGGCTCACGGTCATCGACGAGTCCGGGCACACGGGGAGTCCGCGGATGCGGGAGGCAGTCCTGGCCGCGATCGAACGCTTCGCCTGAGCGCTCCGCAGCCCTGGGGTCGGGCCGGTCCGATCAACGGCCCGACCCTACGGCGACCGTAGAATACGGCGCATGATCGCCTATGCCCCAGCCGCCCTGTTCTTCGTCCTGTTCGGACTCGGGGTACTACGCGACCGTCGCCAGTTCAGCAACGCCATCCTGCTCGGCATCGCCGTCTCACTGCTCTCCCTCGCCGTGCTCGCCGAACTGCGCAGAGCCCCCACCCTGGTGGTGGAGATCGCGATGGTGGCGATCTTCCTCCTGCCGACCGTCGGAACGGTGGCCCTGATCTGGTTCCTCATCGCCAACGGCCTGACCATGATCCGCAAAGAGGGCAGACGGCCGGCCAACCTGCTCTCGCTGCTCGCCGGTCTGGGTATCGTCGCCGTCATCCTGATGCTGTTCGTGGCCCTCGCCCTCCGCTCGGCCCGACTGGGCATCGTGGTCGGCACCCTGCTCCTGGTGATCGGCTACGTCTCCTTCCTCTTCACCTGCTTCATCGGCTACGCCTTCCTCTACGGCCGCCACCGGCCCCGCCAGGACGTGGACTTCGTGGTCGTGCTCGGCTCCGGACTGATCGGCGGCGAGCGCGTCCCACCGCTGCTCGCCAGCCGGCTGAACCGGGGCCGCGAGGTGTACGAGGAGCAGGCCGCCCGCGGCAACCCGCCGGTCCTCATCACCTCCGGCGGCCAGGGGCCGGACGAGAAGCTGCCGGAGTCCCACGCGATGGCCGACTACCTGGTCGAACACGGCTTCCCCGCCGAGCACATCGAACGGGAGGACCGCTCGCGCACCACCGAGGAGAACCTGCGGTTCAGCAAGGCCATCATGGAACAGGCCAAGCCCGACTACCGCTGCGTCGTGGTCACCAACAACTTCCACGCCTTCCGGGCCGCCCTGCTCGCCCGCGAGACCGGCGTCAACGGCCACGTCTTCGGCTCCCCCACCGCCCGCTACTACTGGCCGAGCGCGACCATCCGCGAGTTCGCCGCGATCTTCCTGTCCCACAAGCTGGTCAACTTCGGCATCTGCGGCCTCATCGCCCTCTGCGGCCTGCTCGGGGCACTCTGAGCGGCTCCTGCCGCTCTGACCTCTCCGGCTGCTCCGACTGCCAGGTTCGGGCCCCGGTCGCCACAGCGGCCGGGGCCCGGCCCTTTCCGGGGCGGGTACGGCGACCGCCCGGCCGGGCCACCCGCTCGGTCAGGCCTCCGGGCGGGGAGCCAGGATCGCGCAGGTGGTGGTGGCGTGCGCGTAGAGCTTGCCGTTCTCCGCGCCCACCACCCTGGCCTCCGCCGTCGCCATCGTCCGGCCCAGGTGCAGCACCACGCCCTCACAGCGCAGCGTCCCGGAGTCGGCGAAGAGCGGGCGCAGCATATGGACGTTGAGCTGGGTGGTGGTGTAGCCCACCTCGGCCGGCAGCCTGCTCAGCACGGCGCAGCCGAGGGCCGAGTCGAGCAGGGCCGCCAGGTAGCCGCCGTGCACGGTGTTCATCGGGTTGTGGAGGTGGTCTCCGGGTTCGCCCCGGAACACCGCCGTCCCCGGCTTCACCTCGGTCAGGTGGAAGCCCATGGTGCCGCAGATCGAGGGCTCCGGGATCCGCCCGGCGATCCACTCCAGCAGGATCTCCTCTCCGCTCAGGTGGGTGAACTCGGCGATCGGCGGGCCGGGCGTCCAGGTGTGGGTCCGGGTGCGCCGCTCCGGGCCGTTCGTGGGCTGGGGGCCTTCGGCGGCGATCTCATCGGTGGTCATGGGATCAACCTGCCTGGTCCGGCCGCCTGCCTCAAGTGCCTTACGGCGCGCGGTGGGTACGGGGCCGCGGCCGCCGGACCATGGCGGCCCGTGCCATGCCCGGGCGGCGGACCCCGGATGACCGCCACATGGCACCGGGGCTCCTGGCGCGCCACGCTGCACGGGACCGGCCCCCACTCCTCCCCCACCCAGGAGTCCCCATGCCCCTGCGCCCCACCGCCGCGGCGTTGTTCACCGCCGCCGTCCTCGCGCTCGGTACCGCCGCACCCGGCGCGGCCGCGGCCTCCGACACGGTTTCCACCCTGCCGTCCGCAGCCGCAGCCGTAGCCGCGGCCGCGAGCGGCAGCTTCCAGCAGGTCACCGGGTTCGGCACCAATCCGGGCAACCTCGCGATGTACACCTACACCCCCGCCGGGCTGCCCAGCGGCGCTCCTCTGGTGGTCGCGCTGCACGGCTGCGTCCAGAGCGCCACCGACTACTACCGCAGCTCGGGCTGGACCAAGTTCGCCGACCAGTACGGCTTCGCGGTGGTGTTCCCGCAGACCAGCAGCGTCAACAACAGCCTCTCCTGCTTCAGTTGGTTCGACGCGGGCAAGGCCGCCCGGGGCGTCGGCGAGGCCAGGTCGGTGGTCGAGATGGTCACCAAGGCCGAGTCCCTGTACGGCTCGGACGCCCGCCGGGTGTTCGTCACCGGGCTCTCGGCCGGCGGCGGGATGGCCGCCGACCTGCTGGCCGACTACCCCGACGTGTTCGCCGGCGGGGCGATCGACTCCGGGCTGCCCGCCCACTGCGCCGCCACCCAGGCCGCCGCCTCCGGCTGCCAGAACTCCGACCAGGGGCTCACCCCGGCCCAGTGGGGCGACAAGGTCCGGGCCGCGTACCCGGGTTACACCGGACCGTGGCCCAGGGTGGCGATCTGGCAGGGCACGGCCGACACCGTGGTCAGGCCGGTGAACGCGACCGAGCTGCGGGACCAGTGGACGAACGTCCAGGGCATCGGCCGCCAATCGACCGGCACCCGGAGCCTCCCCGGCGGCACCACCCAGGAGCTCTACGCCGACGCGAGCGGAAAGCCCGCCGTGACCGTGTTCACGATCAGCGGGATGGGCCACGGCCTGGCCGTCCACCCGGGCTCCGGGGCCGACCAGTGCGGAGCGACCGGCGCCTACTTCCTCGACACCATCTGCTCCGGCTACTACACCGCGCAGTTCTGGGGGCTGGACGGCGGTTCCGGCCCCACCGACCCCGGGCTGCCGGCCCCGATCGGCCTGACGGCGAGCGCGACCGCCGGTTCGATCGCCCTCGGCTGGCAGGCCGTCAGCGGCGCGGCCTCCTACCAGGTCTTCCGCAACGGCGGCCAGGTCGGCACCACGACCGGCACGACCTTCACCGACACCGGACTCGCGGCCGGCACCACGTACGGCTACACCGTGGCGGCGGTCGACGGCTCGGGCACGGTCGGCGCCCGCTCGGCGGCGGTGACGGCGACCACCCCGGGCGGGGGCGCACCCCAGTGCTTCACCGCCAGCAACTACGACCAGGTCCTGGCCGGCCGTGCCACCCAGAGCGGCGGCCTGACCTTCGCGCTGGGCTCGGGCCAGAGCATGGGGCTCTGGAACACCTTCGTCACCCACACCCTGAAGCAGACCGGCCCGGGCTTCTACGTGCTCGCCGACGGCCAGTGCTGAACGGACGGCAGCCCGCCCGTCACCGAGCAGCACCACGACCACCCGCCCCACAACGGCCCACACCACGACGGCCCGCGCCGCCACGCCGACCGTGAGGCTCATCCCGCCCCCACCTCCACCTCCACCTCCGCCCGGAGCCCGGCGAACAGGTCGGTCTCGATCCCGCCCGCCGCGGCCGCCGCACCGGCCTCCGGCAGCAGACTCCGGGCGAGGTGGTAGTCCTCCGTCGGCCAGACCTCGCGCTCGATGTCCCGCGGGTGGGCCATGAAGGCCACACCCGGCTGCACCTGGGTGGCGTGCGCCAGCATCGCCGCGTCCCGTACGGCGAACTGCTCGGCGCAAGCGATCCGGGTCGTGGTGGCCAGGGCGGGCGGGGTGTCGGGCCAGCCGGCCAGCAGCTCGCCCATCTCCGAGGGGACTCCGCGTTCCGTCATGGCCGTGTGCAGCGCCTGGAACCAGGCCCGGGAGAGCGCCAGGTGGTAGTAGAGCTTGGACACCTGCCAGGGCTCGCCCTGCCCGGGGTGGCGCTGCGGGTCGGCGGCGGCTTCTACGGCCGCCACGGTGACCTGGTGGGTCATCACGTGGTCCGGGTGCGGGTACCCGCCGGTCTCGTCGTAGGTGACGACCACCTGGGGGCGGAACTCCCGGATCAGCGCGACCAGCGGCGCCGCCGCCAGCTCCACCGGCCGGGCCGCGAAGCAGTCCTCCGGGAGCGGTTCGCCCGGCCCGGGCATCCCGGAGTCGACGAAGCCGAGGAACCGCTGGCGCACACCGAGGATCTCCCGGGCGGCCGCCATCTCCTCGCGGCGGACGCGGGCGATGTCGGCCCGGACCTCGGGCCGGTCCATGGCCGGGTTGAGCACCGAGCCGCGCTCGCCGCCGGTGCAGGTGGCGACCAGGACGTCCACGCCCTCGGCCGCGTACCGGGCGAGGGTGGCCGCGCCCTTGCTGGACTCGTCGTCGGGGTGCGCGTGCACGCTGAGCAGGCGGAGAGCGCCGGGGTGACGGGTGGACACGGGTACCTCCATGCTTGGGTGGTCGGAAGCCGCTCGGCGGTCAGCGGGACGGGCGGGTGTTCGGGTAGAGCAGTGCCGGGGCGATGGCGAGTGCCGACAGGGCCAGCACCCACCAGAAGGTCTCGCCGAAGGCCGCACCCGGCTGGTCGGGGTGCCCGCCCTGCGCCTGCTGGAGCGCCAGCGTCAGCACCGCCGTGCCGAGCGCCCCGCCGAGCCGGTTGAGCACGTTGACCGCGCCCGCCGCCGCCGGCACCTGGGCCTTCTCGACGCTCCCGTACACCGCCGCCAGGCCGGGGATCGCGATCAGCCCCATGCCCGCGCCGCGCAGCGCCAGCGAGCCGGCGATCAGCCAGGCCGCCGGTTCGGAGCCGCTGCCCAGCCGGGTGAACGCGAGCGTGCCGACCAGGGAGCAGGCGATGCCGATCATGATCAGCGGACGCGGCGCGAAGCGGTCGGTGATCCGGGCGGCCAGCATGGCGGTGACCGCCGTACCGAGGGCCTGCGGCGCCAGCAGCAGACCGGCCTCCACCGCCCCGGCGTGCTTCACCTGCTGGTAGTACAGCGGCACCAGGAACATCGAGCTGTAGAGCGCGGCGCCCTGAAGGAAGCTGTTCGCCGTCGCCACGGAGAACCCGCGCCGGGCGAACAGCCGCAGGTCGATCAGCGGCGCCCGGCCGGCCTTGCGGCCCACCCGCAGCGCGTGCCAGCCGTAGACCGCCACCAGCACCGTGCCCACCACCAGCGCGACCCAGCCGGCCGTCGCGCCGTCACCGATCGTCGAGAGCCCGTAGACCAGCCCGGTCAGACCGGGCGAGAGCAGCACCAGCCCCGTCACGTCCAGCCGGGGCTTCGGTATGTCCGACGCCTCGTCAGTCGGCAGCCAGCGGGCGGCGAGCAGCAGGATCACCAGCCCGACCGGCACGTTCAGCAGGAACATCCAACGCCAGTCGAAGTGCTCCAGCACCAGCCCGCCGAGGATCGGCCCCAGGACCGGGGCCAGGCTGATCGGGAGCATCAGCGTGCCCATCACCCGCCCGACCCTGGACGGCCCGGCCGCTTGTATGATGATCGCCTGGCCGAGCGGTTGAATCATCCCGCCGCCGATCCCCTGCAGCACCCGGAAGGCGATCAGACTGCCCGTCGACCAGGCCAGGCCGCACAGCGCCGATCCGAGCACGAACAGGACGACCGAGGCGAGCCACGCCCGCCGCCCGCCGAAGCGGCCGGCGGCCCAACCCGAGAGCGGCATGGTCAGCGAGATCGCCAGCAGGTACCCCGTGGCCACCCACTGCATCTCCGCGATCGAGCCGTGCAGATCGCGGCCGACGGAGTCGATGCCGACGTTGACGATCGTGCTGTCCAACAGCGCGAGCACCGGCCCCAGCGCGAGCACCGAGGCCATCTTCCACAGGCCCGCCGGAATCGGCTCCGGCGCCCCCTCCCGGACTCCTCCCGGCTGGTCCTTCGCGGCGACGGATGTCGTCATGCGCCCCTCCCCTAGTCGCAGTCGGGCCAGCGCCCCCCGAACCCGCGTGCGGCACCCCGACGCTCGCTCGGCACACTCTCGGACGCTCACCCGGGCAGCCGCTCCGGCCGCCCGAGAAGAACTTAGGCCGGACCCACTGATTAGGTCAAGCCTAATTCCTGTACCCGACCCAGCAACCTGCGCTACGCTCCCGGCATGACCGAGAACGCGACCACGCCGAGCCTGCGCGAGCTCAACAAGCGCCGCACCCGCGAGGCGATCTCGCACGCCGCGACCAGGCTCTTCATCGAACAGGGCTTCGACCGCACGACCATCGCCGAGGTCGCGGCCGCCGCGGGCGTCGCCAAGATGACCGTCACCAACCACTTCCCGCGCAAGGAGGACCTCTTCTTCGACCTGCACGAGGAGCTCGTCGTCCGGCTCGCCGCGACCGTCGCGGGGCGCGCGCCGGGCGAGTCCGCGCTCGCCGCGCTGCGCCGCGACTGCCTCGCCGGGCTCGACCGGCACGACGCCCGGCTCGGCTTCTCCGGCCCGGAGTTCGCCCGCACCGTCTTCGACAGCCCCGCCCTGGGCGCCCGGCTGCGCGAGCTGCACGAGCAGGGCGAGACGGCGCTCGCCGAGGCGCTGGCCGAGGCGGTGCACGAGAGACCCGTCGGCTTCGAGTGCCGCGTCGCCGCCGCGCTGCTCGCCGCCGTCGACCGCGCGGTGTTCGCCGAGGTGTTCCGCCGCACCCTGGCGGGCGAGGAGCAGGCGGCGATCGCCACCGCCGTCCGCCCCTCGGCAGTCCGGGCCTACGACCGTCTGGAGGGCGCCCTCGGGAGCTTCGCCGTACGGGAGGCCTAGGCCGCGGGCCCGGCCTCCGACCAGGGGCTGAACCACGTGTCCGGGCCGGAGCACCCTTGACGAAAGGTTGACCTGCTCACGGCAGAAGGTTGGCGATGGCCGCCTCTATCGTCGGCCCATGCCCTCACAGCCCATCAGGCCCACCGCCCTGCCGGTCCTGCCCTACCGCAAGCCCACCCGGGGCCGGGACTACTGGGTCCTGGACAACGTGCTGCCCGACCCGGACGCCGTCCGGGAGCGCTGTCTGGCCCGCGGGGACTGGACCGAGGGCTACCCGCACCGCCCCGAGACCTGGCCAGGGCTGCGCACCATGCCGGGCCTGGACCCCGGGGAACTGGCCCGGGTCGAGTCGCTGGTCCGCAAGGCCACCGGCGCCTCCCGGCTCTGGGTGCAGAGCACCCCGGGCGGCGGCACGCTCAACCACAACTGCGTCCAGGTCGTCGGCGCCGGGGAATCGGAATCCCGCCCCCACACCGACTCCCGCGCGCTCTGCCGCTACGCCGCCGTCCTCTACCTCAGCCCCGGCGCCCCGAAGGACGCCGGCACCAGCTTCTACCGCCAGCAGTTCCCCGGCGGCCGCCTCGGCGGCAACCTGGTCAACGCCCCGCACAACAACCTGGTCGAGGCACTCGGCACCCGCCATGTTCCCGGCGACCACTTCACCGAGGACGTCCGCGTCCCCAACCGCTACAACCAGCTGCTCCTCTACCACGCCAACCTGATCCACAGCGCCACCGGCTACTACGGCACCGACCTGGCCGAGCGGCGGATGACGGCGGTCTTCTTCTGGATGGCCTGACCCCCACCCACTCTCCGGACGACCCGCCCCTCAGCCGGCGCCCACGTGCGCCAGACTCGCCCTGGTCAGCGCCGCCGCCAACCGGGCCTGGTCCGCCGGCCCGACCAGCGCCCCCAGTGCGGCCGGTTCACCCGGCAGCCCGAGCGTCCGGGCCTCCGCCGGCACCCGCTCGTCGAAGTACGGCCGCAGCGAGGGCCAGACCGCCATCGCCTCGCGCCGGCCCCCTCATGCCCGCCATCCACGCTTGCCCGGATTCGGGCACCCCGCACCCGGGGAGGCTGGCCGCATGAACGAGCGAATCATCGGACGATGTGCCCAGGCGAATGCCACGGCCGCGCGAAGCGAGGCGGGCGCATGAGTCGTGACACCGTTCCCGCGACCGAGACCATCCGCCCCGAGTGGGCCGCGATCGACGAGTTGCCCACGGTCGAGCTGCTCCGGCTGATGAACGCCGAGGACCGTACGGTGCCCGAGGCCGTCGCCGGGGAGTTGGAGCGGATCGCCGCCGTGGTCAACGCCGTGGCCGCCCGGATGGCGCGTGGTGGCCGGCTGGTCTACGCGGGCGCCGGGACGGCCGGGCGGCTCGGCGTGCTGGACGCCGTCGAGTGCCCGCCGACCTTCGGCACCGATCCGGCGCTGGTCGTCGGCCTGATCGCGGGCGGGCGCCCGGCCGTCACGGCGGCGGCCGAGGGCGCCGAGGACCGCACCGACCTCGCCGAGGCCGATGTGGCCGCACTCGCCCTCACCCCCGCCGACACCCTGGTGGGCGTCTCCGCCTCCGGCCGTACGCCCTACCCGCTGGCCGCCGTCCGCGCCGCACGCGCGGCGGGGGCGCTGACCGTCGGGCTGGCGTGCAACCGCGGCTCGGCGCTCGCGGCCGCGGCCGAGCTGGGCATCGAGGTGGAGGTCGGCCCCGAGGTGCTGGCCGGATCGACCCGGCTCAAGGCGGGCACGGCGCAGAAGCTGGTGCTCAACCTGCTGTCCACGGCCGTGATGGTCCGGCTCGGCCGGACGTACGGAAATCTGATGGTCGACCTCCGCGCCACCAACGACAAGCTGCGCGACCGCGCCCGACGGATCGTCGCCGAGGCGACCGGCGCCGACGGGACCGCGGTCGACCGCGCCCTGAGCGCGACCGGCGGCCGGGTCAAGGACGCCATCCTCTCCCTGCTCGCGGACGTGGACGCCCCCACCGCCGCGCGCCTGCTCACGGCCTCGCAGGGACGGCTGCGCGAAGCCCTCCGCCTCGCCCGGCCGTAACAGCCCTGCACCGCGCCCGGCCAAAACCCCGCCCGGCCGTAGCCCCGCCCCCGCCGACTCACCCCAACCGCACGTCCGCCGCCACGACGACCTCGCCGAGGCGCGGGAAGTCCAGTTCCACCGACGCCCGGTGCTCCTCCGCCGTGAGCGCGGCCATCGCGTCCTCGACGAACACCAGCCGGTACCCGTGGTCGCCGGCGGCCCGGGCGCTGGATTCCACGCCGAGGTTGGTGGCGATCCCGGTGAACACCAGGGTCTCCACGCCCCGCGCCCGCAGCAGCCCGTCCAGGCCGGTGCCCTGGAAGGCGCCGATGGTGCGCTTCACCACGACCTCGTCGGCCACCGCCGCGACCTCCGCGACCAGCCCGCTCCCGGGCGGCTGCTCGGTGACGTTCGGCCGCTCGACCCGCACCGCGACCACGGGCGCGCCCGCCGCCCGGAACTCCCGGGCCAGCTCCAGCGAGGCCTCCACCACCTCCGAACCGGTGCGCGGCGCGAGCGGGTTGGCGACGATCCGGTCCATCAGGTCGATCAGGACCAGGGCCGTACTGCGGGGATCAAGGGTGGTCATGGACGTCACGCTAGTCCAGTCACGCCGGCCCGTCCGACGACCGGCCCATCCTACGACCGCCCCCCCTGGGCCCGACCCTCCGAGGCCCGGACCTCCGTCACCGGAACGCCCTCCCCCGCCACCGGAGCACCCTCCCCCGCCTCCCGCGCGATCTCCGCCCGGAACCCCTCGATCAGCACCCGCAGCCCGTACTCGAAGTCCGCGTCGTGGTCGGTCATCCGCAGCACGTCCACCGCTTCGCGCAGCAGCGGCAGTTCGCGCAGTGCCTCGTCCGGGAAGGGCGGCCGGTCGCGGTCCGCGGTGTCCTGCCGCCAGGCCTGCTCCTCGGTGACCCAGCCCATGATGTACCGGTCGACGGTCAGCAGCAGCCGCAGCGCCGTGCGCGGGCGCAGCCCGGCCCCGCACAGGGCGGCCAACTGGGCCTCGACCGCCGGGAGTTCATCCTCCCTGGGCAGGGTGCCGGCGTGCACCCGGGCGCCGTCGCGGTAGGCGAGCAGGGCGCCGCGCTTGGCGCGGGCGTCGGCGGCGATCCACTCGGGCCAGTGCGCCGGGTCCGGCTCGCGGTCGGGCGGGAGGGCCTCGGCGAGCATCGCCTCGGCCATCAGGTCGAGCAGTTCCCGCTTGTTCTTGAAGTGCCAGTACAACGCCGGTGACTGGACGCCGAGTTCACGGGCGAGCCGGCGGGTGGTCAGCCCGTCGATGCCCTCCTCGTCGAGCAGGCGCAGCGCCGTGCGCACCACCTCGTCGCGTTGCAGCGCCATCCGATCGCCCTCCTGGGTTATCCGCTTGCCAGACCCACCTTATCGCCGATAAGTTCCCGAGCTGGAATTTATCAGCGATAAGGACGGCCGTCGCGACGCCGACGACCGCGAAGGGATCCCACCCCTCGTGACCTCCAACCCGAACCCCACCTCCGGACCCGACCCCACCTCCAGCCCCGACCGCCCCTGGTCCCGCCTGCTGCCGAACACCGCCCCCTGGCGCTCCTCCCGGGACTTCCGGCTGACCTGGACCTCCGGCACCGTCACCCTGCTCGGCTCGATCTTCACCATGACCGCGATCCCGCTCCAGATCGCCGACCTCACCGGCTCGCCGCTGGCCGTGGGCGCGGTCGGCGCGGTCGAGCTCGTGCCCGTCATCCTGTTCGGCCTCTACGGCGGCGTCCTCGCCGACCGCGCCGACCGCCGCACCGTCGCACTGGCCACCGAGGTCGCCCTGGCCGCGCTCAGCGCCTTACTGCTGGCCAACGCGCTGCTCGGCACCCCCGCCGTCTGGCCGCTCTACGTCACCGCCGGGGTGGCGGCGGCGATCCAGGGCATCCAGCAGCCCTCGGTCGAGGCGATGGTCCCCCGCCTGGTGCCCCAGGACCAGCTGGTGGCGGCGGGTGCCCTGCTGTCCCTGCGCTGGAGCATCGGCGGCGTGGCCGCCCCGGCGGCGGCCGGCCTGCTGATCGCGACCGCCGGCGTCCCGGCGGCCTACCTGGTCGACCTCGGCACCTTCCTGCTCTCGATCGCCCTGCTCGCCCGGGTCCGGCCGGTCCCCTCGGAACGGGACGCCGAGGCGCCGCAGCTCACCGAGTTCCTCGACGGCGCCCGGTACGCGGCCCGGCGGCCCGATCTGGTCGGCACCTACCTGGCCGACCTCGCGGCCACCGTCTTCGCCCTGCCCACCGCGCTCTTCCCGTTCCTCGCCGCGGAGTTGGATGCCACCTGGGCGCTCGGCCTGCTCTACTCGGCCGGTGCGGCCGGCAGCCTGATCGCCGCCGCGACCGGCGGGTGGGCGGAGCGGGTGCACCGGCACGGCCGGCTGGTCCTGCTCTCCGCCGCCCTGGTCGGCGCGGCGACGGCGGCGGCCGCCTTCGCCCCGGGCCTGTGGGCCGTCCTGCTCTGCCTGACCGTCGCGGGCGGCGCGCACTGGGTCGGCGACACCTTCCGCAGCGCCATCTGGAACCAGTCCATTCCGGACGAACTCCGGGGCCGAGCAGCCGGGTTGGAGATGCTGATCGGCTCCGCCGGGCCGGCCCTGGGCGACCTGCGGGCGGGCGGGCTCGCCGCCCGCCAGGGCATCCGGGCCGCGCTGCGCACGGGGGGCCTGCTCTGCCTCGGCAGCTCGGCCGCCGTGTCCGCCGCGCTCCCCGCGCTCTGGCGCTACGACCAGCGGGCGCACCGCACCGGGCCGGCCGCGCCGGAGCCCACCCCGTGACGCGCCCGCCGCACCCACCCCACGACTGCTCAGTCCCGGACGAGCGCCGTCGCGTGCCGGTTGATCAGCTCGTCCAGCCCCCGGAGGTCGTCGACCCCGCGCTTGGGCAGCATGGTCAGCACACCGGTCTCCTCGCTGCCCTTCAACAGCAGGAACAGCCGGGGCGTCTCCAGGTAGTACCGCTGCTCCGACCAGGCGAACTCGGTGACCGAGGCCTCGGTGCTCACGACCACCCCCTGGTCGTCCAGCAGGACCCTGAACTCGCCCTTCTCCCTCGCCGTCCTCGTCACCCGCCGCACCCGCGTCGCGGGCCCCGCGAGAACCACGAGCAGCACGACCGCCACCAGCAGGGCGAGCAACCGCAGCACCGTCCCGCCGAGGACGGCGAGCAGCCCGACGACCGCCGTCCCGCCGACGGCCACCGTGTACACGGCCAGCCGCGACCGGCGTCCGGCCGCCGTGCACCGCTCCCACGCCGCGAAGGCCTCCCGGAAGTCCTCGGCCGTCGGGGTGTAGCGGACCTCGACCGACGTCACCGCCCGCTCGTCGGAACCCACGTCCCACACCCTCCGACCCATGTACGCACAACTCCTGACACCAGCTTCGCCGGATCGTAGCAAAGACCGTACGTACCCGATGCGACCGCGTCCACGGCCTCCCGGCCCTCCGGCGTGAATGCGCCGCTCCCGGCACCCACCCGTTGACCGACCACCCCGCCCGGCGGTTGGCTCACCCCGAGCCGGCCGCCGGGGAGTTCGGCGTCCACCGCCGACGCGGCACGGCCCGATCCCAGGGGAGGGAACCCGATGACCCGCATCCGCCGCCCACTGCGCGCGGCCCGCACCCTCGCGGCCGCCGCACTGGCCGCCGCCGTCTCCATCACCGTCGCCGCCCCCGCCCAGGCGGCTCCGTCCACCACACGACCGTCCGCCTGGCCGGGCGGCACGGGCACCGAACGCGTCTCCGTCGGCCCCGGCCAGGCGCAGGCCACCGGCGCCTCGCAGGCCCACGGCCTGAGCGCCGACGGGCGCTACGCCGTCTTCACCTCGGAGGCGGCCGACCTGGTGCCCGGCGACACCAACGGCACCTCCGACGTCTTCGTCCGCGACCTGTGGACCGGCCGCACCGAACGGGTCGACACCGGTCCGGGCGGCGTCCAGGCCGACGGCGCCGCCCACCACGCCGCGATCAGCGGCGACGGCCGTTACGTGGCCTTCGGTTCCAGCGCCACGAACCTCGCCCCCGGCGCCAACCGCGGCTACCAGGACGTCTACGTCCACGACCGCTGGACCGGCGAGACCCGGCTGGTCAGCGTCGGCAAGGCGCCGGGAGCCCCGCAGACCGACCGGGTGTCCGACGTCCCCTCGATCAGCTGGGACGGCCGCTACGTCGCCTACCAGTCCAACCGCAGCGACCTCGCCCCCGGCACGGTCACCTGGTTCGGCGGCAACATCTACGTCACCGACCTCTGGACCGGCGACACCCGCCTGGTCAGCGTCGGCGCGGACGGCAAGGAGGCCGACGCCTCCTCCGCATCGCCGGAGATCAGCGGCGACGGCAGCACGGTCGTCTTCATCTCCAAGGCGACCAACCTCATCGGCCCGGGCCGGCCCGACACCCTCTCCCCGGCCGCCGTCGCCGAGCTCAGGGCCGGCTCCGACGAGGAGTTCGCCGCCGACTCCCTCCGCCCGGAAGCCCGCTCAGACTCCCGCCCGGACACCCGCTCAGACGCCCGCGCGGACACCCGCCCGGAGCTCCTCAAGCCGCGCCTCTACCCGCTGTACGCCCGCGACCTGCGCGCCGGGCGGACCAGCCTGGCCTCCTCGGCCCCCGACGGCGGCTACAAGGGCGCGGCCGACCCGTCGATCAGCCCGGACGGCCGCTACGCCGTCTACTCCTCCTGGGTCGTCCACGGCGACACCTCCTGGGACCGCCACTTCGAGCTGTACGTCCGCGACCTCCGGCAGGGCACCGAGACGCTGGTCAGCGTCGGCCTGCCCGGGACGAAGACCACCCTCGACTCCTTCGGCGGCCGGCTGACGGCGGACGGCCGGTGGGTCTACTTCAGCTCGGCGGCGGAGAACCTCGTCCCCGGCGACACCAACAACGCCGAGGACGTGTTCCGGCGCGACCTGTGGACCGGCCGCACCGAGCGGGTCAGCGTGGCGGGCGACGGTTCCCAGACCACCGGCTCCTCGTACGCCCCGTTCCCCGACGCCTTCGGCACCGCGGTGGTGTTCACCTCGTCCGACGGCACCCTCGTCCCGGGGGACACCAACAACGCCGAGGACGTGTTCCTCCGCCGCCTCCCGCTGTTCTGACAGCGAACTCCCACACCGACCCCCGACTGGCGCGGGTGCTCCCGGTCTCACACCGTGAGCGCCCGCGCCGAGGCCCGGATCGGCGCCGGCAGTTCCGTCCACCCCCGCAGGTACCGGTCGACCGCCGCGGCCACCGCCCGCCCCTCGGCGATCGCCCAGACGATCAGCGACTGCCCGCGCCCGGCGTCCCCCGCGACGAACACGCCCTCCGCCGCCGTGGCGAAGCCGTCGTCCCTGGCCAGGGTGCCCTCCGGCCCGGTGGCGAGGCCGAGTTGGGCGAACAGCGGCCGGTCCGGGTCCGGCCCGGTGAAGCCCAGCGCGAGCAGCACCAGCTGCGCCGGCAGCCTCCGCTCGGTGCCCGCCCGTGGGCTGCGGTCGGCGGGCTCGGCCTCGGCGAAGCGGACGGCGGCCAGCCGGCCGTCCGGGCCTGGCTCGAAGCCGACGGTGGTGGCCGCGAACACCCGGGGCCCGGCCTCCGCCGCACCGGACTCCTCGTGCGAGGTGGTCTCCCGGTACACCTTCGGGTACACCGGCCAGGGCTGCCCGTCGGCCCGGTCCCGCGGCGGCCGCGGGTTGATGTCCAGCTGGGTGACGGAGGCGGCGCGCTGGCGCAGCGCCGTCCCGAGGCAGTCCGCCGCCGTGTCGCCGCCGCCGACGATCACCACGTGCCGCCCCTCGGCGGACAGCGGCGAGACCGGGCAGTCGCCCTCGTCCACCCGGTTCGCCCAGGTCAGGTACTCGATCGCCTGGTGCACCCCGGTCAGGTCCCGCCCCGGCACCGGCAGCTCCCGGCAGGCGGTCGCGCCCACCGCGACCACCACCGCGTCGTACCCGGCCCGCAGTTCCTCGCCCGGGACGTCCCGGCCGACCCACACCCCGGTGCGGAAGTCGGTGCCCTCGGCCCGCAGCTGGTCCAGCCGGCGCTCCAGCCGGTGCTTCTCCAGCCGGAACGGCGGGATGCCGTACCGCAGCAGCCCGCCCGCGCGGTCGGCCCGCTCGTACACCGTGGTGGCGTGCCCGGCCCTGGTCAGCTGCTGGGCGGCGGCCAGCCCGGCCGGGCCCGATCCGATCACCGCGACCCGCCGCCCACCGGAGCGCTCGGCCCGGTCGGGCGGCCGGGGCCCGTCCCAGCCCGTGTCCAGGGCGCGGTCGGCGATCGCCAGTTCCACGTTCTTGATCGTCACCGCCGCGCCGTCGATGGCCAGCACGCAGGCGCTCTCGCAGGGCGCCGGGCAGAGCCGCCCGGTGAACTCCGGGAAGTTGTTGGTCGCCAGCAGCCGTGCCGCGGCCGCCCGCCAATCCGCGCCGGCCGCCGCGCCGACCTCCGCTCCGACCTCCGCGCCCGCTCCGGCCCCCTCCCCGGAACCCGTCCCCGACTCCGCCACCAGCCGGTTCCACTCCGGCACCAGGTTCCCGAGCGGACAGGCGCTGTGGCAGAACGGCAGCCCGCAGTCCATGCACCGCCCCGCCTGCCCGCCCACCACCGGCAGCAGCGGGCCGGGCCGGTACACCTCCCGCCAGTCCCCCAGCCGCTCCCGCGCATCACGCCGCACCCGCTCTTCGCGCGGGGTGGTGAAGAAGGCCATCCGGTCTGCCATCGCGGCCTCCGGCAGGGCGTGCCGACTCGGATCAGGCGGCCCACCCGGCGGCGCGCCACCGTACGGCCACCGTACGCCCGCGAAGCACCGCGCGACAGCCCCGGCCGTCACGGACCGCCCCGGAGCGGCTGCGGAGCGGGCCCGGACACCCCGCCCCCGCCCGGAACCGCCGTGAGCACGCCAGGGAGAATCTCCGCCATGACCCACACCGTGCTGATCGCCGAGGACGACCGGGCCATCCGCGACTCGCTCGCCCGCGCGCTGATGTTGCAGGGCTACCGGGTGCGGGTCGCCGCCGACGGCACCCAGACCCTGGCCGTCCTCGCGGAGCAGCGCCCCGACGTCCTGGTGCTCGACGTGATGATGCCCGAGCCGGACGGCCTGGAGGTCTGCCGCCGGCTGCGCGCGGCCGGCGACCGCACCCCGGTGCTGATGCTCACCGCCCGGGTCGAGGTGCCGGACCGGATCGCCGGCCTCGACGCGGGCGCGGACGACTACCTGGTCAAGCCCTTCGACGTGGACGAGCTGTTCGCCCGCCTGCGCGCCGTGCTGCGCCGCCGTCCGCCGGAGTCCGCCACCGAGGTGCTGACCGTCGCCGACCTGCGGATCGAGCCGCCCGCCCGCCGGGCCTGGCGCGCCGCCCAGGAGCTCGAACTGTCCCGCACCGAGTTCGACCTGTTGGAGCTGCTCGCCCGGCACGCCGGCGCCGTCCTCGACCAGGCCACCCTGTACGAGCGGATCTGGGGCTACGACTTCGGCCCCGGCTCGAAGAACCTCGCGGTGTTCATCGGCTACCTGCGCCGCAAGCTCGACCGCCCCGGCCTGGCGCCGCTGATCCACACCGTCCGCGGCGTCGGCTACACGCTGCGCGAGCCGTGACCGGCCCGGCCCGCCGCCTCCCCCGGTTCCCGCGCCCGGCCCGCCGCGCGCCCCGGCCGCCGCGCCCGACCGGCAGGCTCCCCCGTCTCCCCCGGCTGCCGCGCCCCGGCCTGCCCACCACCTTCGCGCTGGCCTTCGCCGCGATCGCCGCGCTGGTCGCGGTGCTGATCGGCGCACTCGGCTACGACGCCGCCGCGCGGCTGATCCGGGACGACGAGACCGCCGACTTCGGCGCCGCCGTCGACTCCGTCGGCCGCCAGGTCCAGCGGGAAGTCCTCTTCCCGGGCGATTTCGCCGGCCCGAGCGGCCTGAGCGCCGACCTGGTCCGCCCGATCCGGGTCACCACGCAGTCGCTCGACCCCGACGGCGCGGTGCTGCCCGGCACCGCCCGGCTCGACCTGCCGCCGAGCCCGTCCGACCACGAGCTCGCCCACGCCGACCAGCCGGGCCGCACCTCGATCGGGCTGCGCCACGAGCACCGCGAGGCCTACCGGGTCGGCGTGGTCTCGCTCGGCGGCCGGCGCGGGGCGGTCCAGATCATCCAGCAGGTCGGGCCCACCGAGAAGCTGCTGACCACCCTGCGGACCCGTACGGTCGCCCTGGTGGCGATCGTCGCGGTGCTCGCCGGCGGGGCCGGCCGGCTGCTCGCCCGACGGATCACCCGGCGGCTGGTCCGGCTCACCCACGCGGCCGAACTGGTCGCCGCCAGTGGGCGGTTGGACGTCCCGGTGCCCGCCGCCGGTACGGACGAGGTGGGCCGGCTCGGCCGGGCCTTCGACCGGATGCTGGGCCGGCTCGCCACCGCCAAGGAGAACCAGCGCCGACTGGTCCAGGACGCCGGGCACGAGCTGCGCACCCCGCTGACCAGCCTGCGCACCAACCTCTCGGTGCTCCCCAGCCTGGACCGGCTGCCGCCCGCCGAACGCGCCGCGCTGATGGCCGATCTGGTCGAGGAGACCCGCGAGTTGACCCAGCTGGTGGAGGAGCTGGTGGCGCTCGCGGCGGACCGCAGGGCGGACGAGCAGCCGACCGAGGTGCTGCTCGCCGACGTGGTCCGGCAGGCCGCCGCCCAGGCCCGGCGGCGCGGCGACCGGGAGGTCGTGGTGGACGCGGACACGACCGTGGTCACCGCCCGGCCGGACGCGCTGGCCCGCGCGGTGGGCAACCTGCTGGACAACGCCGCCAAGTTCGACCCCGCCGGGACGGGCCCGATCGAGGTGGTGGTGCGCGGCCCGCGGGTGGAGGTGCGCGACCGGGGCCCGGGCATCGACGCGGCCGACCTCGACCGGGTCTTCGACCGCTTCTACCGGGCCACCGCCGCCCGCGGCCTGCCCGGCTCCGGGCTGGGCCTGGCCATCGTGCACGAGGTGGCCCGCTCGCACGGCGGTACGGCCTTCGCCGCCAACCGCGAGGGCGGCGGCGCGGTGATCGGCTTCACCCTCGGCGCCGGCGGAGCGGACGGGCCCGACGGCTGACCACGCGGACGGGCCCGGCGCGTGGCAGCGCCGGGCCCGCGGTGGAACCGACCGTCAGACGGCGGCCAGCAGCCCCCGCCCGAGCCAGTCGGCCTCGTCCTTCACCCCCGGCAGGACGAAGAAGTAGCCGCCGCCGGTCGGCGAGATGTAGTCCACCAGCGGCTCGCCGATCAGCCGGGTCTGGGTGGCCTCGAACTGCCGCACCACGTCCTGCTGGTAGCAGCAGAACACCAGGCCCATGTCCAGGTTCCCGGCCCGGTCGACGCCCCGGTCGTAGTTGAAGCCCCGGCGCAGGATGCGCGAGTTGTCGGTGTCGGCGGTGCGCGGGTTGGCGAGCCGGATGTGGGCGTCGAGCGGGATCGCCTTGCCGTCCGGGTCCTTGGCGTAGTCCGGCGCGTCGGTCTCCCGGGCGCCGTCCAGCGGTGCGCCGGTGTCCCGGCGGCGGCCGAACATCTTCTCCTGCTCGGTGAGGGTGACGCGGTCCCAGAACTCGATCAGCATCCGGATGATCCGGATCACCTGGTAGCTGCCGCCGGTCGCCCAGGCCGGCTCGCCCGTCCCGTCGGTGACCCAGACCAGCCGGTCCATCTCGCGCACGGAGCCGGTGTCCGGGTTGACGATGCCGTCCTTGAAGCCGAGCAGGTTGCGCTGGGCGCCGTCCGGGCGGGACTGGTTCTGGAAGCCGTCGATCCGCCAGAGGATCTGCAGCGCGCCCCGGGTGTGCCGGGTGATGTCGCGCAGCGCGTGCAGCACGGTGTCCTGGCGGTCGGCGCAGATCTGCAGCGAGAGGTCGCCGTGCAGTTCGGCGGCCTGGAGGTTGTCGTTCGGGAAGGTCTTCATCGGCGCGAGCCTGACGGGCTTGGCCTTCGCCAGCCCGTAGCGGTCGTCGAAGAGCGAGGCGCCGACGCCGACCGTGACGGTCAGGTGGTCGGCGGGGACGGTCGGGCCGAGGATGCCGCTGTCCGAGGGCGGCGCGCCGACGCCGAGGTCCGGCGGGGTGC
Source organism: Kitasatospora sp. NPDC001261 (assembly GCF_042896795.1). Lineage (NCBI taxonomy): Bacteria > Bacillati > Actinomycetota > Actinomycetes > Kitasatosporales > Streptomycetaceae > Kitasatospora > Kitasatospora sp. NPDC001261. The sequence goes on along the minus strand of NZ_JBIAXP010000019.1, from coordinate 63,261 downwards.
CGCCGGCGGTGAGGAAGCGGATCCGCTCGGTCAGGGTCCGGAACAGCGTTTCGAGGCCCTTGCGGTCCTGGGCGATCACCTGGCAGGAGACGAAGGCCGCGAAGCCGGGGGCGGCCGTGGTGACGCCCGCCTGGTGGGCCCCGTGGAACGGCACCGCCCCGGCCTTCTCCTGCGTGCCGTCCCCGGCGGCGGCCGGTCCGGCGGCGAGGGCGAGGCCGCCGCCGGCCAGCACGGCCGCTCCGGCGCCCGCGCCGAGCGCGGCCCGGACGAAGCTGCGCCGGGCCGGTCCGGCCGGGCAGCCGCCCTCCGTGGCGGCAGCGGCCTCGGTGGCGGCGGCAGCGGCGTGCGGGAACGGGCAGGACCCGGTGGCTGCGGTGTGGTCGGTCATCAGGCGGCCTTCCGGATCTCGAGCAGGGCGGGGACGGGGGCGAGGTCTTCGAGCAGTTCACCGGTGGCGCCGTTGAGCTGTCGGCGGGTGTCGGCGGGCAGCCGGTCGACCGGGGTCCAGCCCTCGGGCCGGTGGGCGGCGGCGACCAGGTCGCCGACCCGCTTCATCCCGGCGTTCACCTTGACGAGCACCTGCGGGTCCCGCTCGTCGAGCAGCGGCTGGAGCAGGGTCAGCAGCTCCTGGGTGCCGGTCAGGTTGGCCTGGGCGGTGGCCAGGTTGGTGCCGCTGCCCATGTCGGTGTCGCCGGTCAGCTCGAACTGGAGGGTGTTCTCCAGGATCTCGTGGGCGCGCAGCGGCAGGTCGCCGGGGGCGAAGTCCTGGCCGGGGAAGTCGTGCGCCAGCTTCTCCACGTTCTGCGCCAGGTCGTCGGCGACGGGCGTCAGCTCGGCGGCGGACTGGTCGTGCCAGAGGCCGTACTCCAGTCGCAGGAAGCCGGTGAAGCCCGGGTCCCGCTCCTTCTCGGCGAGTCCGTCCGGGCGGCCGTCGATCTTGCCGTCGAGGTCGGCGAAGGTGCCGTACGCGGCGCCGAGCGAGGCGTACTGGAGGTGGGCGGTGAGCCAGTCGGCCTTCGCCGTGGCGAGGTCCCCGGAGCGCACGTCGGCCTGGAGCTTCCGGCTCTCCGTCACGAGCGTCGCGAGGCCCTGGTCGACGTACTCCTTGTAGCTGTCCAGCGGGGCCTTGAGGTCCTCCTCGGCGACCGGCTTGACGGCCTTGACCACGGCGGCGCCGCTGACGTGCACGGCGGCCGAGGTGACGGACCTGCCACCGGTGGGCACGCAGCGCCAGGCGTAGTCGCCGGAGCCGATGGTGGCGGTCAGGGCGCGGGTGGTGCCGGGGGCCAGGCCCTCGATCTCCCCGTAGACCGCGCCGCTGCCCGGGTCGACGAGGTAGACCTCGGCGACCTTGTCGCCGGTGTTGCGCATCTGGAACACCTGCTGGCCGGGCCGCGGGTCGGCGAAGCCCTTGCCGCACTCCTGCTCGGAGACGGCGACGGTGGCGGAGCCGCCCTGCTTGCCCTCGCTGACCGCGATCACCACGCCGGCCACCACCACCGGCACGGCGATCGCCGCGGTCGGCAGCACCCAGCGCGGCCGGCCCGCCCGCACCGGTCCGGCCGTACCCCCGCCCTCGCCCTCGGCCCCGCCCGCGGCGGGCTTCGCCTCGGCGGGAGCGGCGGCCTGGGCCGCCTGGGCCGCCTGGGCGCGCCCACCACTGCGGACCCCCTCGACGAACAGCGTCATCACGACGCCCAGGTACGCGACGTAGCCGACGACCTGGAGCACCGTCATGGTGACGGTCAGGTTGAGGGTGCCCTGGACCAGCGTCGCGTACCAGGACGAGGCGTCCAGGTGCCCGCTCAGGTCGAAGGCGTACGAGGTGCCGCCGCCGACCAGGCCGGACTCCTGGAGGTCCCGCAGGCCGTAGCCGAGGACGCCCGCCGCGACGACGATCAGTCCGACGCCGGTGATGGTGAAGAACCGGGTGAGGTTCATCTTCAGGGCTCGCCGGTACAGGCCCCAGCAGAGCCCGGCCGAGAGCACCAGGCCGACGGCCGCGCCGATCAGCGGCCCGGTGGACTCCCCGGCGGTGCGCACGTTGGTCCACAGGAAGAGCGAGGTCTCCAGGCCCTCGCGGGCGACCGCGAGGAAGCTGGTGAGCACCAGCGCGCCGGCGCCCATCGCCAGCGAGGCCTGGACCTTCTCCTTGATCTCGGCGGAGAGGGTGCGCGCCGAGCGCCGCATCCAGAACACCATCGCGGTGACGAAGCAGACCGCGATCAGGCTGAGCACCCCGCCGAACGCCTCCTGGGCGTGGCCGGAGAGGTTGGCGGCGGTGAAGGTGAGCACCGCGCCGAAGCTCAGGCTGAGCGCGACGGCCGCCGCGACGCCCGACCACACCTGGGGCAGCCGGGCCTTCTGGTCCGCCCGCACCAGCGTGGCGACCAGGATCGACACGATCAGTCCGGCTTCCAGGCCCTCGCGCAGACCGATCAGGAAGCTGGGAAACGCCTCATCCCACATGCGGCGGGCTCCTCCCCCGGGCCGGCCCGGGTCGTTCACCTGTCCTCGACCCCGCCGCGGTGGCGGCGGGGCGGCACAGCCGAACGCCCCGGACACTGCGGTCCAGGGCGCCACGGCTTAGCTTAGGCAAACCTTAGAGCCGTGCAGGTCAACCGCACCCCCGGTTCGGGTAAGGGTTCGGTATGAGCTCGCCCTCGTGTTGACCAAACCCGCAGGCCGGAGGGATCGTCAGGAGCCCCCGGTCACCCCCACCACTGCTCCGGCACCGCCTCCGGTTCGGGCGACTCCGGCACCGTCACCGGTTCGGCGCAACGCACCAGGAGATCACCCTCCTCCGTTCCGGCGACGAGGTAGCCGCACTCGCGCAGCACGACCGCGGCCGCGCCGCTCAGCGCCGCGAGCGCCTCCCGGGAGGGCGGCCCGCCCGGCTCCGCGCCCGGCGTCCAGCCGACCACCACGCCCTCGGGGTGGCGGTCGATCCACAGCGGTGAGGGGCCCGGTCCGGTGTCGAACCCGGCGCGGGCCAGGGCCTCGGTGACGTCCTCGAAGAGTTCACGGTGATCCACCATTGGCGCAGCGTAGGCCCCGGACCTCGCGACCCCCGGACGCGGCGCGCGCCGAAACGCTTCAGCGGCACCCGACCGCAGCATCGGCACCCGTTGGGCCGAGCGGCGGCCAGCCGATCGGGCGTCAGGAACCCCCGTCCGGCCCGACACGCACGGCCGGACGGGCCGATGGACGTGCACAGTCGGCCCCCTGCCGACAGCATGACAGAGTAAGCGCTCCATCACCCTGAGCAACGGGCCCAGCGGAACAGCTGGTCCGCGCGCCGGTCCCGCCGGCGGGCCCGTATCGAGAGGTCCCATGATCACAACACTTCGCCGGCCGCCGTTCCCGCCGGCGGGCCTCCGGCACGGTACGCCGCGGACGCCGGGGAGCCCGTCGTGAGAGCCGACCAGCAGTCGCAGCCGGGACCGGTGACCACCACGCGCGCCGACCCCGCCAACAAGGCCGAGGCGCTCGCCGACTGGGCGGACGGCCGGCTCGGCATCTACTCCCTGGCCAAGGCCAACCTGCGCAAGATCTTTCCCGACCACTGGTCCTTCATGCTGGGCGAGATCGCGCTCTACACCTTCGTCATCATCATCCTCACCGGCGTCTGGCTCACCCTGTTCTTCGTGCCGAGCATGGGCGAGGTCGTCTACGACGGGTCGTACGTCCCGCTCAGGGGCATCCCGATGTCCGAGGCCTTCTCCTCTACCGTCAAGATCAGCTTCGACGTGCGCGGCGGCCTGCTGATGCGCCAGATCCACCACTGGGCCGCGATCGTGTTCGTCGCCTCGATGCTGACCCACATGATGCGCGTCTTCTTCACCGGCGCGTTCCGCAAGCCGCGCGAGATCAACTGGGTCTTCGGGGCGCTCCTGCTGATCCTCGGCATGTTCGACGGCTTCATGGGCTACTCGCTGCCCGACGACCTGCTCTCCGGCACCGGCATCCGCTTCATGGAGGGCGCGGTCCTCGCCGTCCCGATCGTCGGGACGTACCTGCAGTTCTTCCTGTACGGCGGCGAGTTCCCGGGGCACGACATCATCCCCCGGCTGTTCACCGTCCACGTCCTGCTGATCCCCGGGATCATGGTGGGCCTGCTGGCGGCGCACCTGATCCTGGTCTTCTACCACAAGCACACCCAGTTCGCCGGGCCCGGCCGGACCAACAGCAACGTGGTCGGCATGCCGCTGCTGCCGGTCTACACCGCCAAGGCGGGCGGCTTCTTCTTCCTGGTCTTCGGCGTGGTCTCGGTGATGGCGGCGATCGCCACCGTCAACCCGATCTGGATGTACGGCCCGTACCGACCGGACCAGGTGACCACCAACGCCCAGCCCGACTGGTACATGGGCTTCTCCGAGGGCCTGATCCGCGTGATGCCCGGCTGGGAGATCAGCGTCTGGGGCGGCCACACCCTCAACCTCGGGGTGTTCGTCCCGCTGATGGTCTTCCCGACCGTCCTGCTGGCCATCTGGTGCTACCCGTTCCTGGAGGCCTGGATCACCGGGGACCGGGGCGAGCACCACATCGCCGACCGGCCGCGCAACGCCCCGGTCCGCACCGCCTTCGGCGCGGCCTGGATCAGCCTCTACCTGATCCTGCTGGCCGGCGGCGGCAACGACCTGCTGGCCACCCACTTCCACCTCTCGATCAACGCGATCACCTACGCGGTGCGGATCGGCTTCTTCACCGTGCCGGTCGTCGTGTTCGTGATCACCAAGCGCTGGTGCCTGGGCCTCCAGCGGCGGGACAAGGAGAAGGTGCTGCACGGCCGGGAGACCGGCGTCATCAACCGCCTCCAGCACGGCGAGTTCGTCGAGGTGCACGCCCCGCTGCCGAAGGGCCGGCTCTACACCCTCACCTCGCACGACCAGCCGCAGCCCTCCGAGCTGCCGCCCGAGGTGGACGAGAACGGCGTGGCCCGCAAGGCCGGGCTGTGGACCCGCGCGCGGGTCAAGCTCTCCCGCGGCTTCTACGGCGAGTACAGCCAGATCGCCAAGCCCACCGTCGAGGAGCACGAGGAGATCGGCAGCGGCCACGGCCACCACTGATCCCCTCCCGCACCTGGAAAGGGCCCGCCGCACCGGGAACGGTGCGGCGGGCCCTCGTCGTGCCGGGGCCCGTCGACGGCGGGCCCGGGCCGCTCAGCCGCGCAGGACGGCCGGGACCACGGCGAACAGCGCCGCCGTCACGGTGACGGAGAGGCAGAGCGCCGCCCAGCGGGCGCAGATCCGGCGGCACTCGACGCGGTACCGGGCGGCCAGCCGGCGGCAGCGCTCGACCGCGCGGTCGACGACCTCCTCGGCGTAGCGCAACCGGTCGGCGGCGTAGGCCTGTTCGAGGCTCTCCCGCTCCGCCGCCGGCAGCCACGGGAACTGCGCGACGAACGCGCGGGCGTCCCGTTCGGCCGCCGCGACCTCCGCCTCCCAGGCCAGGAACCCCTCGATGCGGGCGAACTCCGCCCGGGAGTTCACCCGGGCACCGACGCCGGCGGGCCTGCCCTGACGGGGCGTCCGCGCTCTCGGCGGACGCTGTCTGCCACCCATGACCGCTCCTCCAGTCCTGTCGAGTCGTCCCGCCGGAAAGCCTGCGGGGTCGGGCTCCCGACGGGGATCGCTCCGCGACCAGGCAACTACTACCAGCGACAAACCGCAGGTGGCGGGCGGCTCGCCACAGCCCGCGCGGCCGGGAAAAACTTGCGTGCCGCGCACTATTGCGCACCGCGCACCTTTCGCGGGACAGTGGTGGCCATGACGAAGGACCAGCCCGGCCTGCGGGAACGGAAGAAGGCCGCGACGCGGGAGGCACTGGGCTGGGCCGCACTGCGGCTCGCGGTGGAGCGGGGGCTGGAGAACGTCCGGGTGGAGGACATCGCGGCCGCGGCCGGGGTCTCCCCGCGCACCTACAACAACTACTTCTCCAGCAAGGCCGAGGCGATCGTCTCCCGGCACCGCGACCGGGTCCTGCAGGCCGCCGGGGAGCTGCGGGCCCGCCCGGCGCAGGAGCCGCTGTGGGAGGCGCTGACCCGCTCCCTCGTCGCACCGTACGTCGGCGCGCCCGAGGAACCCGACCCGCGCTGGACCGCTGCCGTGCGGCTGCTGCTGCGCGAACCGGCGCTCCAGGCCGAACTGCTCCGCGACAGCGCCGGGGTCCGGAGGGAGCTGGCGGCGGCGGTGGCCGCCCGGACCGGGACCGACGCCGACCGGGACCTCTACCCGAACCTGGTCGCCTCGGCCGCGCTCTCCGCGCTGCAGGCCGCCAACGAGCACTACCTGGCCGCCGACCCGGTGGTGCCGTTCCAGCCGCTGCTCACCGAGGCGCTGCGCCAGCTGGCGGCCGGGCTGCCCGATCCTTCGTCACGGTGAACCCGCCGCATCCGAGGGGCATTCGACATGAACGGGGACTTGAGATGAACAGCGATGTCGTCATCGTCGGCGCCGGCCCGGTCGGGCTGTTCCTGGCCGGTGAACTGGCGCTGGCCGGAATCCGGCCGGTGGTCCTGGACCGGCTGCCCGCGCGCTCGGGCGAGCAGAAGGCCAACGGGCTGGTCGGCCAGGTGCTCCGGCTGCTCGACCACCGCGGCCTGTACCAGCCGCTCAGCGGCGTCCCGGGCGCGCCGCGGCCCGTACCGCGCTTCGTGTTCGGCGCCTTCCCGCTGGAACTGCACCGGCTCGACCGGAACCCGCTGCACGCCGTGCCCGTACCCCAGCACCGGATCGAGGAGGTACTGGAGGAACGCCTCCTCGACCTGGGCGTCACCGTGCGCCGCGACCGCGAGGTCACCGGCCTGCGCCAGGACCCGACCGGGGTGACCGTCGACGTCCGAGGACCCGACGGCGCCGGACAGTTGCGCGCCCGCTACCTGGTCGGCGCGGACGGCGGCCGCAGCACCGTCCGCAAACTCGCCGGGATCGGCTTCCCCGGCGTCACCTCGCCCGACCCCGTCTCCCGCATCGCGCACGTGCTGCCGCCCGAGGGGCTGCGCACCACCGACAACGGCGACGTCCTGCTGCCCGGCTGCCCGACCCCGTTCCGCGTCTACACCCACACCCGCACCGACCACGGCGTGTTCGTCATCTCCCCGTTCGGCCCGGACGCCGTCATGATCGCCACCATGGAGTGGGGCGGCCCGCCGGTGGACCAGCGGACCCCGCTGACCCTGGACGAGCTGCGCGCCAGCGTCCGCCGGGTGACCGGCGCCGACCTGCCGCTCGCCCCGGCCCGTACCGCCGGACCGTTCACCCCGCGCCGCACCGTCGGCCACAACACCCGGCTCGCCGAGCGCTACCGCGACGGCCGGGTCCTGCTCGTCGGCGACGCCGCCCACGTGCACGCCGCGACCGGCGGCCCGGGCCTCAACCTCGGCCTCCAGGACGCCGCCAACCTCGGCTGGAAGCTCGCCGCCGACCTGCACGGCTGGGCCCCGCCCGGCCTGCTGGACAGCTACCAGAACGAGCGCCGCCCGGTCGGCGAGCGGGTGTTCATGCACTCCCAGGCCCAGACCGCCCTGATGGCCCCCGGCCCCGGGACCACCGCGGTGCGCGCCCTGTTCGACGAGCTGCTGGCGCACCCGGACAACCTCGGCCGGATCGCCGCGCTGATGGCCGGCAGCGACGTCCGCCACGACGTCGGCTGCCCGCACCCGCTGGCCGGGCGGTTCGTGCCGGAGCTCGCGGCGACCACCCCGAACGGCCCCGCCCGGATCGCCGAACTCGCCCGCACCGGACGCCCGTTGATCGTCGACCTCACCGGCGGCCGGCTCGGCCTCGCGGACCCGGCGGCGGGCTGGAAGGACCGGGTCGACCTCGTCACGGCCGACTGCCCGCAGCCGCCGGCCGGCGCCCTGCTGCTGCGCCCGGACGGCTACGTCGCCTGGGCGACCGGGCCCGACCGGGCGGACCGGGAGGGGCTGGCCCGGGCGCTGCGCACCTGGTTCGGCGCCGCCTCCTCCTGAGGACGGGCACCCGCGGACGGGCTCCCCGGCGACGGGTTCCACGACGACGCGGACGGGCCCGTACCCGCCGTCCGCGGGGCCGCCGGGGAGGCGCCGGACGGGTGGGGGAGAATGGCGGCATGTCCCGACGTCGTTCCGCGCCCCGCGCCGCCGCGCCCCGGCTGCTGCCCTCGTCCCCCTGCCCGTGCGGCCTGCCCGCCGCCTACGGCGACTGCTGCGGCCGGCTGCACCGGGGCCAGTCGGCGGCCACCACCGCCGAGTCGCTGATGCGCTCCCGGTTCAGCGCCTTCGCCGCGCAGGACGAGGCGTACCTGCTGCGCACCTGGCACCCGGACACCCGGCCGGCCGAGGTCGACTTCGACCCGGGGCTGCGCTGGACCGGGCTGGAGGTGGTCGACACCACCGAGGGCGGCGCCTTCCACGCGCAGGGCACCGTCGCCTTCCGGGCGCACTGGACGGAGGGCGGCGAGGAGGGCGTGCTCAGCGAGAACAGCCGCTTCGTGCGGCACGAGGGCGCCTGGGTGTACCTGGACGCCCTCTCGCTCGGCTGAGCCACCCGACCCGCGGCGGCCGCGGTCGGGTGGCCGCTCCGGGCCGCCGCTACAGGTAGTCGTCCAGCCGGGCCAGCGCGAAGCCCTGCGCGGTGACGTCGTTGACGACCTTGCGCAGCAGGTCCGGCATCGAGGCCTTCCAGATGTCGGTGCCCCGGAAGTGGGTCAGGATGATGTCGCCCGGGTGCAGCTTCCGGTCGTCGTAGCGCCACTCCATGTGGTCCGGGAAGGCCTCCTCGTTCCACATCGGCACCGCCTGCACCCCGCAGGAGGCCGCCGCGCGCAGGGTGTCGTCGTTGTACTCGCCGTACGGCGGCCGGAACAGCCGGGGGCGGACGCCGATCTGCTTCTCCAGCTGGTCCTGCTGGGTGCAGATCTCCTCGCGCTGGGTGTCGTAGTCCAGCACCTTCAGGTTGCGGTGGTTGATCGTGTGGTTGTTGATCTCCACGCCCTGGGCGTGCAGGTCGCGGAAGTAGCCGTAGTTCTCGCGGGCGAGGTAGTCGGAGACGTAGGTGCTGAGCGGGATGCCCAGGTCCGCGGCCATCCGGGAGAACTCGGGGTCCTTCTCGTCACCGTCGTCGACGGTCAGGAAGACCACCTTGTCGTCGGTCGGCACCCGGAAGACGACGGGCGGGCGACCGTCAGCGAGCTTGACGCCCTGCACCGGGGTGAGCTCGGGCTTGGTCGCCGGACGCGGCGGGGCCTTCAGCGGCGGGCGCTCCAGGCCCCAGTGCTGGGCGGCCGCCTCCTGACGGGCCACGGCCTCGGCGCTGTTCGCCTCCTCCGCCAGGGGCGGGGTGCCGGCGTGGTCGGCGTCCGGGGCGGCGGGCGCCGCGTTCGCCTCGGGCGCCCCGTTCGCCTCGGGCGCCGGGGCGGCCTTCGGCCCGGCGGGAGCGGCCGGAGCGGCGCAGCCGGCGAGGACGGCGGAGAGGCAGACGGCGGCCAGCAGGCCGGTCCGTACACCGCCCCGGTGGTGCTGGCTTCCCCTCAAACCCCCATTATTACGACAAACTGATGGTCTGTTCATGGGTGCACTGCTCCCCTGCCGTGCACCACCGCCAATCCCCGCGTCACCCGTGCGGGGCAGCGACGCACCGGGTCCTTGCCGTTCCTTTGCCCGGGTGGCGGGGCGACCGGGTGACCGTCGGCCCGACGGCCGGGGCGGAGCGGGCCGGGCGGGGCCGCCGGGAAAACCGATTGCGGCGACGGCCCCCGAATTGGATCATGCGCGCATGACGAACACCGCGCCCCGCCGCTCCGACCTCTGGACCGTCACCACGGCCGACGTGACCGCCCCCGAGGCCCTGGACCTGCTGCGCGAGTACTACTACGACGTGGCCAACCGCTACTACCGCCTGCACTTCGACCGGGAGGGCACCCCCGAGGAGCTGGAGTCCGGCCTGGCCGACTCCCCCAGCGACGACCTCGCCGCCCCGGACGGCCACTTCCTGATCGGCCGCCACGACGGCGCCGCCCACTCCTGCGCCGGCCTGCGGCGACTCGACGCCGCCACCGTCGAACTCACCCGGGTCTTCGTCCGCCCCGGCCTGCGCGGCACCGGCGGCGGCGCCGTGCTGCTGGCCGCCGTCGACCGGGCCGCCCGCTCCCTGGGCGCCGAGCGGATCGTCCTCGACACCCGCCTCGACCTGGTCGAGGCCCGCGCGCTCTACCTGCGCAACGGGTACCGGGAGATCCCCGCCTACAGCAGCGGGCCGTACGCCCAGGTCTGGTACGGCAAGGACCTCGCGCCCGTCGAGTAGCGGCATCGCCGCTGAGGGAACGGACCGGGTTCACACCGCGCCGACGTGCCGGCAGGGCTCCGGTCAGTCCGTCAGGGCGGCGGCGAGTTCGGCCGCCGAGGGCGGGTTGGCGCCCGGGCGCGCGACGGTCAGCGCCGCCGCCGTCACCGCCTGGGTGAGGCAGGCCGCGAGATCGGCGGCCGCCGCGTGGGCATGCAGGAAGGCGGCCATGAAGGCGTCGCCGGCGCCGACCGTGTCCGCGACCGGCACCGGAAGGGCCGCGGCCTCGGCGCGTCCGCCCCCGGCGGTGCGGGCGAACGCGCCCTCGGCGCCGAGGGTGACCGCGACCACGGCCGGGCCGAGGGCCAGCCAGCGCTCGGCGACCGCCTCGGGCCGCTCGCCCGGGTAGAGCCAGTCCAGGTCCTCGTCGCTGACCTTGACCAGGTCGCTCAGCGCCACCCAGCGCTCGACCCGGCGGACGGCCCCGGCCCGGTCGCCCATCAGCGCCGGGCGCACGTTCGGGTCGTAGCTGATCCGCGCGTGCCCGCGCCAGCGCTCCACCAGTGCCAGCACCGAACCCGCGCCGGGCTCGGTCACCGCGGCGATCGAACCGAGGTGGATCGCGGCGGGCGGCTCGGCGAGTTCGGTGGGCGGGAGCGTCCAGTGGATGTCGAAGGTGTAGCGGGCCCGCCCCTGCCCGTCCAGCTCCACCACCGCCGAGGGCGTCCGGGCGACCTCGGCGGCCCGGACCCGCACCCCCGCCGACTCCAGGTGCCGCCGGATCAGCCGGCCGTTGGCGTCCGGCCCCAGCTCGGTGAGCAGGGTGGCCGGGCGGCCCAGCCGGGCGAGGCCGTACGCGACGTTCGCGGGGCTGCCGCCGGGGTGCACCCGGTCCGGGACGTCACTCGTTCGGACGATGTCGGCGACGCACTCGCCGATCACCAGAACGGGCGAGGCTGGGCTGGTCACGGCGGCTCCTGGCATCCGGTACGCGGGCGTCGTCTCGACCGCCAAGCCTACGGGGTGCCTCCGGGCGCACGGCGCCCGGGCAGGAAAGTACGGCCGCCGGACCTGGCCAGGTTTTCCGACGGCCGTGGCTCGTCCGTCAGGGGACGATGCACTCCTGACGTTAGACCGCGTACGGGCGCCGCGCCATCACCGTGGGCCGTCCGGGGGACACGGTGTGTCGCCGGACCGAGCTCCGCCGTCGCACCACGCCGCGCCGTCGGACCGCACCTATCGCGCCCGCGCCGGCCCGACGGTCCACTAGCATCCGTGGGCCAGGCTCTCCCCGCCCCGGGGGCTCCGCCTCCGCTCCCGCTCGTGAAGTGCGGTGATCACCCTTGTCCAGGCCCCTCGGCCTCCTCAGGCCCTTCAGGCTTCTCAGGCCCCGCGCCCGGCTCGTCCCGTCACTCGCGCTCAGCGCGGTGCTGCTGTCCGCGAGCGTGCCGACGGCCGGCGCCGCCGACGGGCTGGGCGATCCGGTCTTCCCCTCGCTCGGGAACACCGGGTACCGGGTGCTCGGGTACGACCTGGCCTTCGACTACCGGGACGGGCCCCGGACGGTGGACGGCACGGCCGTGCTCACCGTCCGGCCCGACCGCACGCTCGCCCGGCTGGACCTGGACGCGCTCGGCCTGGCCGTGCGCGCCGTCCGGGTCGACGGGCAGCCGGCGGGCTTCACCGCCCACGACGAGAAGCTGACGGTCACTCCGGCCAGGCCGTTCCGCCCGGGCGCCGTCGCCCGGCTGACCGTCGAGTACACCGCCGACCCGCGCGCCGCGCTGCCGCACACCGGCTGGGTCCCCACCCCGGACGGCTTCGCGGTGGCCGGCCAGCCGAACAGCGCGCACACCGTCTTCCCGTGCAACGACCACCCCAGCGACAAGGCCCGGTTCACCATCTCCGTGACCGCCCCGGACGCTCTCCTCGGCGTCGCCAACGGCGAGTTGACGGCCACCGAACGGCGCGGCGACGGCCGCACCACCCGCCGGTACGTGTCCCGCGAGCCGATGGCCACCGAGCTGGTCCAGGTCTCGGTCGGCGACTACATCGTGCGCGAGCGCACCGGCCCGCACGGCCTGCCGCTGCGCGACGTCGTACCGACCGCGCGCGCCGCCGAACTGGAACCCGCGCTCGCCCTCACCCCCGGCCAGCTCGCCTGGGCCGAAGCGCACCTGGGGCCCTTCCCGTTCGAGACGTACGGGCTCCTGCCGGCCAACACGGACGATCCGGCCGCGTTCGCCTTCACCGGCCTGGAGACCCAGACGCTCACCCTCTACAAGCCGAACTTCCTGCGGCAGGCGGAGCCGGCGATCGGCTCGCACATGATGCACGAGCTGGTCCATTCCTGGTTCGGCAACAGCGTCTCCCCCGCCAGGTGGTCCGACCTCTGGCTCAACGAGGGCCACGCCGACTTCTACGGACTGGTGTACCGCTACGAGCGCGGATGGCCGGACGCCTGGGGCCACACCACGCTGACCGACCGGATGCGCTACCTCTACGGGCTGGGCGACCAGTGGCGGCACGACTCCGGGCCGGTCGCCTCCCCCACCGCCGCCGACCTCTTCGACAGCCAGCGGTACACGGGCGGCGCGCTGGTGCTGTTCGCGCTCCGGGAGAAGGTCGGGGCGGCCGCCTTCGACCGGATCGAGCGGGCGTTCCTGCGCACCTACCGGTCCGGGAACGCCACCACCGAGGACTACGTGCGGACGGCCTCGGCGGTGTCCGGCCAGGACCTGCGGGGCTTCCTCGACGACTGGCTGTACGGGCTGCGGACGCCGCCGATGCCCGGTCACCCGGACTGGGTGGTGGGCCCGGTGGGCCTGGCGGGGGCGGCTCCAGGGGCTCCCGGGGCGCCGGTTCCCGGGGCGTCGCTCTGGGAGGGTGGGGCCGCGGTGGCGGGCGGGCCCGCGGTGGCGCGGGGCTCCGGAACGCTCTGACGGCGCGGCTGGGACTGCTGGTGCACGCCCGGCGCGCCGCCGTGCGTCCGGTCGCGGCTCGCACGCCCCTGACCGGCAGGGGCGGGTGGGGCCATGGTGGTTCCCACGGCCCGCCCGCCGCCCGGCAGAGTCCCGGTCGGCTCGCGGGCCGTCCAGGGTTACGCTGCCGGCATGTCCGATCAGGGAAGCTACCGCCGCGAATCCGCCCGTGTCCTGTTGATCGACGAGCTGGACCGCCTGCTCCTGCTGAAGTTCCATGTCGACCCGGACGCTCCCGAGAGCGGTCACGGATGGTGCACGCCCGGCGGTGGTGTCGAGGACGGGGAGACCCTGGCAGAGGCGGCAGCCCGCGAGCTTCGCGAGGAGACCGGCCTGTCCGTGGAGCCGGAGGCCTTGCGGTCAGCCGTCGCGGAGACCTCCGGATACGCGGATGTCGGCTGGGCCGAAGGGATCTTCCGGGACGTCTTCTTCCGGCTTCGCGTCACGGGCCACCAGGTCGACGTCAGCGGCCAGGAGGCGAACGAGCGCACGTACCACGCCGGCCATCGCTGGTGGTCCGTCACCGACCTCGCGGCCACCGGCGAGACGGTCTACCCGCTCGGCCTGGCCGGGTTGGCGGCCGAGCTGGTGGCCGGGCGTGTCCCCACTGATCCGGTCCAGCTGCCCTGGCACCACTGAGGACCGCCGGTGGGGCACGCCGCTCGGGCACGCCTGGCCGTAACCCTTCCGGCGCAGCGTCGTTGGACCGGCCATGAAGAAGCGCAGCATGCTTGCCGTCGCCTCGATCGCCGTCGGTGTCGTGGCCTCCCTCACCGCGCCGAGCGCGCACGCCAGTGCCGTGGGCGGGCAGGAGGGACTGCCCGGGCCGCTGAGCAGCGCTCCGGACCTGGTGCCCGGGCAGGTCGGTGACGCGGGCGGCGTCCTCGGGGATGCCACGGGCTACGTGACCGGGTCGGCGAACGGCCTGGTGGCGGCCACTCCGGCGTAGTCCCCGCCCATGGCTCAGGACATCGGGGCTCCGAGGTCCTGGGTCCAGTAGGGGGTGCCGGCCGCGTTGGTGGCGAAGCCGACGCCGATGTCCTTGAATCCGCAGTCGAGCATGTTGGACTGGTGGATTCCGCCGTCCATCCAGCGGGCGAAGACGGCGGCCGGGGTGGTCGGGCCCCGGTCGAGGTTCTCGCCCCACTGGGACCAGCGGTAGCCGGCGGCGGTGATCCGGGCCTCGGTCCGGACACCGTCCGGGTTGACGTGGTCGAAGAAGCCGCGGATGGCCATGTCGTCCGCGTGCTTCTGGGCCGAGCCGTGCAGCCGGGGGTCGATCCGCAGCGGGGCGCAGCCGGCCCTGGCGCGTTCGGCGTTGACCAGGTCCACCAGCTGGCGCTCCGGGTTGGGCTGCGGTGTCGCGGTGGCGGTGCGGGTCGCGGTCGGTGTGGCCGTCGCCGTGGGCGTCGGGCTCTCCGCGGGCAGCGGGGTCGGCACCGGTGTCGGGGCGGTGGCGGCGGGTGCGGCGGCGGCCGTCGGGACGTCCTGGGCCGCGGCCGGGGCGGTGGGCTCGGGTGCCGTCGGCTGCGGCGGCTCGCCGGCCTGCGGCCAGACCAGGGCGAGGGTGGTCACGGCGACCGCCGCGGCCGCGCCGCTCACCAGGACGGCCTTGCGGGCCGCGGTGCCGGCCCAGCCGCCGTGCCCTCCCGCCGCCGCGTGCGCGCCGGTACCGGTAGAGGCCCCGGCTCCCGCGCCCGAGCCCGCTCCGGTGGCGGCCGAGGAGGCGACGGCGGCTGCCGTGTGCTGGAAGTGGAGCAGCACGGGCGAGCCGAGCGGGATCGGCACCAGGGCGAGGCCGGCCAGGAGTCCTTCGGCCGGGAACAGGTCCCGGCCGAGGCCGCCGCAGTCCGCGCAGTCCCGGATGTGACGGGCGATGCGCTTGCGCCAGACCGAGTTCGGGGTGCCGTCGAAGCCCGCGGTGAGCTCGGTCAGTCCGGGGCAGCGGGGGTAGGCGCAGAGCGCGCGGACGACGATGCGGCCCGCTTCGAGCTGCTTCTTCATCCGCTGGACGCGCACGGCGGTGTGCTGCGGGCTCAGGTCGAGGGCCTCGGCGAGTTCGGCGCGGGTCAGATCGCCGGCGGCCTCCAGCCACCAGAGGGCGAGCAGCTCGCGGTCGTCGGGGTCCAGCCAGCGGGTGGCCTCGGCCACCTCGCGGCGCTGGCCGGACAGGCCGAGGCGCAGGATGGTGAGGTCGGTGAAGTCGGCCCGGGGGTCGGCGACCTCCCAGGTCTCGTCCAGGCCGCCGACGGTCGGCTGCTGCTGACCGGCGGCGTGCCGACGGCGCACCTGGTTCATGGTGATGGCGACCAGCCAGGACCGGAAGGACTCCGGGTCGCGGAGCCCGTCCAGGCCGTCCAGGGCCCGGATCATGGTCTCCTGCGCGACGTCGTCCACGTCGGCGTGGCCGCCGAGGGCGCGGCCGGCCACGTTGTAGACGAGCGGCAGCCAGGCGGCGACCAGCGCCTCCCGGGCCTGCCGGTCACCTGCCTGCGCCGCGAGCACCAGGGTGGTCCCGGTCCTGTTCTGCACCTCAGCGTTCATGGTCCGCACTCCGTGTTGCCGTGTATCCGTCCGCCGCTGCCTCCTCGGAGACCCGTGGGGAGTGATCAGATAACAACAATGTGCACGGAATCGGAAAATCGGCCCGGATCGGCGGGCCCGGTCTGAGGGTCAGACCGGGCCTGGGCAGGAGCGGAAGCCGGGACGATCAGGCGTGGACCACGGTCGGAGCGGGGCCGAACGGAGGCCGGACCAGGGTCGGTTCAGGGACGGTTCAGGGACGGTTCACGCCGGGGAGGCGAACACCTGGGTCCACCACGGGCCGTTGTTGCCGGTCCGCACGCCCACGCCGAGCTGCTTGAACGCGCAGTTCAGGATGTTGGCCCGGTGGCCGGGGCTGTTCATCCAGGAGTCCATCACGGCGGCCGGGTCCTTCTGGCCGCGGGCGATGTTCTCGCCCCAGGTGCTCCAGCTGTACCCGGCGGCCTCGATCCGGTAGTCGGCGTGCTTGCCCTCGGGGCTGGCGTGGTCGAAGTAGTTGCGGTCGGCCATGTCGTCGCTGTGCGACTGGGCCGCACTCGTCAGCCGGGGCTCGGCGCTGACCGGCCCGCAGCCGGCCTTACCGCGCTCGACGTTGACCAGGTCGACGACCTGCTGGGCGTACGACGGGGCCGCGCCTCCGCCGGCCGGCACGCCCCCTCCCCCAGGCATGCCCCCGCTCCCCGGGAAGCTGCCGCCCCCCGGCATCCCCGGGATGCCCCGCTTGGCGGTGCCCTGGCCGGCGGTGGAGGCACCGGCGGCGGTCGGGGTCGCCTTGACGGCGGAGGCCGTGGGAGTGGGGACGGCCGTCGGGGAGGCGGCGGCCGAAGCCGTCGGGGAGGCCGGAGCGGTCGGCGTGGCGGAGGCGCCCTGGGTGGCCGCCGGGTCGGCGGCGGTGGGGGTGGCCGGCAGCGGAACGTCCGGGTTCGTCCCCCCGGCGCCGGGCACCTGGATGCCGTCGTGCGTGCCCAGCTCCGCGGAGATCAGCATGTCGGCGGCCAGCGACTGGCCCGCCATGTCGCGGTCGGTCTGCTTGCCGCCGTACGCCGCGTAGCCCGCGCCGGCCAGCGCGGCGAACAGCCCCGTCCCGGCCACGGCGACGACGACCGCGGTCACCGGCACGATCCCGCCGCCCCGCCGCGCCCGGCGGCCCCGGCCGGTGTGCCGCTCGGCAGCCCGCCGCGCCGCCCGGCCACCGGAGCGGCCGCGGTCCCCGTGCCCGCTGTCGCTGCCGGCGCCGCCCCCGCTCGCCGGGAGGATGGTCGTCCTGTCGTCGCTGTTCACGTGGCCACGCTTTCTGTTCCGGGTCGACTGGTCGGGTGTCGACACATGGGAGACCTCCCGGCGGGGCGCCGATAACAGAAATTCCGAACGAATGTCCGGAGGCCAGGCCGCGGTCTCAGCCGGCCGGTGCCTCCGGAGCCATGTCGTAGGTGATGAACCTGGTCTGATTGGCGACCTTGTCATATTTTCCACGGGCCCGGTAATTGTCTTCAGAGGTGATCCAGCGGACGGTGTTCCACCCGCGTTCCGCCGCGATTTCCCGCAGCCGGCCCAACAACGCGTCCACCGCCCCGCCGCCGCGGACCTCCGGCGCCACGAACAGATCGTCCAGGAAGCACCCGACCGCCCCGTGCAGCGGCCGCGAGAACGGCCGATAGTGCGCCAGCCCGACCGGCCGGCCCTCCCCGTCCCGCACCAGCAGCCCCGCCACCTCGTGCCCCGGATCCATCAGCCAGGACCACACCAGCTCGGCCTTCTCCTCCGGAATCGGCACCCGGTAGAACTCGCAGTACCCACGGAAGAGTTCACGCCAGGCCGGGTAGTCACCGGCCTCGGGCACGCCGACGCTCCAACGGGCCGTGGAGGTGTCGTTCATCTCGGTCTCCATCACTCAGGGGGCGGTACGAGCCACCCAGCATGACGCCCCGTCGCCCCGCCGCGGATCACCGCCCCGGCCAAGAGCACGTACCCGCTACGCCACTCCGGCGCCTTGCCTCCCCGGCCAGGACCCCCGGACGCAGCACCGCCCCGATCAGCCCAACCCGCCCGGGGCGGGGGCAGGGGCGGCCTCGGACACCGGCCCGATCGGCACGCGAGCGGGTGAACACGGGGGCCGGGCCCGGCTGGGCGACGGCTGCTCGGGTGCAGGGGTGGGGGTGGGGGCGGATGCTGAGGAGGGTGGAGGTGGTGGTGTGGCGGGGTTGTCGAGCTTGGCGTCGGTGTCGCGGGAGGTGGCGGCGGAGGCGGGGCGGCGGGCGAAGACGGGGCTGTTGGCCGGGTGTCTGCGGGGGCTGGGGCCGGTGGAGGGGGCGGCGGCGGTGGCGTTGCTGTCCGGGGAGTCGCAGCGGTTGCGGACCGGGATCGGGCCGGCGGCGTTGCGGGGTTTGCCCGGGCCCGCGGCGGAGGCCTCGCTCGGGGTGCGGGAGGTGGAGCGGGAGCTGGAGCGGATCGCGGGGGTGCACGGGGCCGGGGCGCAGGCGGAGCGGCGGCGGCTGCTGCACGGGCTGTTCGCGCGGGCGACGGCGGAGGAGCAGGGGTTCCTGCGGGCGGTGCTGGTCGGGGACCTGCGGCAGGGGGCGCTGGACGCGGTGGTCGGGGACGCGGTGGCGCGGGCGGCGGGGGTGCCGTCGGCGGCGGTGCGGCGGGCGCTGATGTTCCGGGGGTCGGCGCGCGCGGTGGCGGAGGCGGCGCTGACCGGCGGGGAGGCGGCGCTGGCGGCGTTCCGGCTGGAGGTGGGGCGGGCGGTGCGGCCGATGCTGGCCGCCTCGGCTCCGGACGTGGCGACGGCGCTGGAGCGCACCGGTCCGGCCGCGCTGGAGTGGAAGCTGGACGGCGTCCGGGTGCAGGTGCACCGGGAGGGCGGGGAGGTCGCGGTGTTCACCCGCGGTCTGGAGGACATCGCCGCCCGCGTCCCCGAGGTGGTCGAGGCCGCGCTGGCGCTGCCGCTGCGTTCGGCGGTGCTGGACGGCGAGGCGATCGCGCTCGGTCCGGGCGGCCGGCCGCGCCCGTTCCAGGAGACCGCCGCGCGCACCGCCTCCCGGCGGGACCCGGACCGGCTGCGCGCCGAGGTCCCGCTCGACGCCTACTTCTTCGACCTGCTGCACCGGGACGGCGAGGACCTGGTGGACCGTCCCGGCCGGGAGCGCTGGGCGGCGCTGGCCGGGGCGGTGCCGGACGGCCTGCGGGTGGCCCGCACCGAGACCGGGGACCGCGACCGGGCGCTGGCCTTCTTCCGCGACACACTGGCGCTCGGCCACGAGGGCGTGCTGGTGAAGGACCCGTCGGCCCCGTACGCGGCGGGGCGGCGCGGCGCGGGCTGGATCAAGGTGAAGCCCCGGCACACCCTGGACCTGGTGGTGCTGGCCGCCGAGTGGGGCAGCGGGCGGCGGCGCGGCTTCCTCAGCAACCTGCACCTGGGTGCCCGGGCGGCGGGCGAGCCGGGGCTGGGCCCGTGGGTGATGCTCGGCAAGACCTTCAAGGGCCTGACCGACGAGACGCTCGCCCGGCAGACCGTCGAACTGCTGGCCCGGGAGACCGGACGGGACGCCTGGACGGTGCGGGTCCGGCCGGAACTGGTCGTCGAGATCGCCTTCGACGGGGTGCAGCGCAGCTCCCGCTATCCGGCCGGACTCGCCCTGCGGTTCGCCCGGGTGGTGCGCTACCGGCCGGACAAGGACGCCGCCGAGGCGGACACCGTCGCGACCGTGCGGGAGATCGCCGCCGCCGAGGGGCTCTGAGCCGGGAGCGGGCGGCTACGGGCAGCGCCCGGAGGCCGTGAACCACCGTACGGTACAGCCTTGTTGGGGTGATGCCGGTTCAAACCTCCTGCGCCGCTCCGGCGGTTCCGACGGGAGCCGAATCGGCCATTCTCGGCGATCCCGCCACCGCGCCCTCCGTGGACGGAGTAGCGGCGGTTAGGTTGGCAATGACAACGAGAGGCGGCCGCCGGGCAGCCGGCGGCGCACTGGCGAGAGGTGCCCGACCATGCGGGTGAGTGTCGACCGGGACCGCTGTTGCAGCTCCGGGATGTGCGTCACGAACGTTCCCGAGGTCTTCGACCAGGACGACGACGACAGTCTGGTGAGGCTCCGTCAGACCGCCTTCAGGCCCGACCAGTTCGAGGATCTCAGACTGGCCGCCCAGCTCTGCCCGGGCGGCGCCATCACCGTGGTCGAGGACGGGTCGGCGGAGGCCGGGGCCGCCTCGGTCGACGGCTGACCGTACGCCGGTCCGGGCCGGCCGCGGACCGGAACCGCACCCGGGACCGGCGAGCGTCCGGCAACCCCACCCCCCACCGGAGAACCATCGCGACGCAAGGAGACCCCGCCTTGACGAGCACACCCACCGTGCCCGCCGTCCCGCTGCCGGCCCGGCACTCCGCCGGCTGCCCGTTCGGCCCGCCGCCCGCCTACACCGAGGCCGCCGCCACCGCGAACCTGAGCCGCGCCGAGCTGCCCGGGGGCGAGTCCTGCTGGCTGGCCACCGGCTACGCCGAGGTCCGCGCCATCCTGTCCGACCGCCGGTTCAGCGCGGACCTGCGCCACCCGACCTTCCCGCTGCTGATCGCCGGCAGCCGGGAGCGGATCGGCGAGAACCCGAACTTCCTGAACCTCGACGACCCCGAGCACGCCCGGCTGCGCCGGATGGTCACCGGGGACTTCCTGGTCAAACGGGTCGAGGCGATGCGCCCGGACATCCAGCGGATCGTGGACGAGGCGCTGGACGGGATGACCGCGGGCCGCGCCGAGGCCGACCTGGTCGCCGACTTCGCGCTGCCCGTCCCCTCGCTGGTGATCTGCCTGCTGCTCGGAGTCCCGTACGAGGACCACGAGTTCTTCCAGGGCATCAGCCGGACGCTGCTCAGCAACACCAGGCCCTTCGAGGAGCTCCTGGCGGCCCGGGACGAGATGCTGGAGTACCTGGAGGCGCTGACCGCCCGCAAGCGGGCGGAGCCGCGGGACGACATCCTCAGCCGGCTCGCCGTCCGGGACGACCTCACCCCGCGCGAGGTCGCCAGCACCGGCTTCCTGCTGCTGGTCGCCGGGCACGAGACGACCGCGAACATGATCTCGCTCTCCACCGCCCTGCTGCTGGACCGGCCCGAGCAGATCGCCAGGCTGGCCGACCGGGCCGCGGTGCCCGGCGCGGTGGAGGAGCTGCTGCGCCTCCTCACCATCATCCACACCGGGGTGCTCCGGGTGGCGCTGGAGGACGTGGAGCTGGGCGGTACGACCGTCCGGGCCGGGGAGGGCGTGGTCGCGATGCTCTCCACCGCCAACCGGGACGAGGCGGTGTTCGGCGGCGCCGACCGGCTGCCGGCCGACGAACTGGACCTGGACCGGGACGCCCGGCGGCACATGGCCTTCGGCTTCGGCGTGCACCAGTGCCTCGGCCAGCCGCTGGCCCGCGCCGAGCTCCAGATCGCGCTGGCCACGCTGTTCCGGCGGCTGCCCGGGCTGCGGCTGACCGTCCCGCGCGACGAGCTGGCGTTCCGCACCGACGCGTTCATCTACGGCATGCGGTCGCTGCCCGTCGCCTGGTGACGCCCGGGGGTCTCCTGACGCCCGGGTGGGGTCCGCGGGGCGCTTCCCGGGTCACCCGGCTGGCCCTCGCGCCGGGGCGGAGGCAGGCTGGAGGGGCGAAGAGCCACCACCGGTCCCGCCGCGCCTCCGGCCCGGGCGCGCCAGGACCGGCCGAGGAGACGGAGCCCGCGATGACCGACATGAGTGAGCGGTCCAAGGTGAGTACCGAGGACGACGAGGACATCCGCGCCGCGGACCCCGAGGAGGGCATCCCCTCGATGCAGAACCTGCACGCACAGGACACCTCCCAGGCGGAGGGCGCCCCCATGCTGGACGAGCCCGGCCAGCCCGGCTGACCGTCCGCCGTACCGACTCGACCGCCCGGTGCCGCCGGGCGGTCGCCGCGACCGCAGGTGTCGCTGCTCCGGCGGCGGGCCACCCGCGGGGGAGGATAGGCGCATGACCGAACACGACCAAGGAAACCGCCAGGCCCAGCCGCCCGCGGACCCGCGCACGTCGTGGGCGACCTGGACCACCCAATCGATCATCAGCGGCCCCGGCGGGGTGACCACCACCGAGATCGGCCCGATCTCCGGCGACCTCACCGTGCACACCACCTGGGTGGACGGCGAGGCGAGGCTGACCGTCCAGTACACCGGCGCGCTGGACTGGTACACGGTCACCGGCAGCCCGGTGCCGGCGCAGGACGAGACCACCGCTCGGGCGATCCACCAGGCGATGGTGAACGGCGTCAAGGCCGGCCGGGGCGCGGGTGCCCCGGCGCCGCCGAAACCCTAGGAACACCAGGAACCCCAGGCCCCTCGACGCCCGGGGTTCCCGAGCCTCCGGCGACAGGCGCGCCCGGGACCGTCACCGGTCCCGGGCGCGCCTGTCACTCCTCCCCCGGTGGCCGCGGAGCCGTCTCCCCCTTCGGCGGCGGTGCGGCCGCGGCCCAGTAGGCGCCGTCCGCCGGGCGTCGCCCGCGCAGGTCCTCGCGCACCTCGCCGGCCAGCCGGCGGGTGTCGCGGCGGTTCATGGTGGCGCCTATGCCGGCGCCGACCAGCAGCGGCGTCACCGCCGGCAGGTGGCGCAGCGAGCTGCGGGTCAGCCGGCGGCGGACCTGCTGGCGCACCTCCGAGCCGATCGCCAGCGCGGCGAAGCCGGCCGGGCGCACCAGCAGGCCCGCGTCGATCCCGCGGCGGTTGGCCCAGGCACCGAGGTAGGCGCCGGCCCGCTGGGTGGCGGTGCCCTGCGCCGGGGTGCCGTAGACCTCGTGCAGCTCGGCGATCAGCTTGATCTCCACGGCCGCGACCGCGAGCGTCTCGGCCGCGATCTCCAGCGGCATCGCGGGCGGCACCGGCAGCATCGCCGCCGCGCCGACGCCCGCGCCGAGCGCGCCGGAGGCCCGGACGGCGCCGGTGACCAGCAGGTCGGCCAGCTGCTCCGGGAAGGCCGCGTCGGGGTGCTGCGCCCGCAGGGTGGCGAGGTCGCGCACCGGGATCCGCGGCGCGGTCCGCACCAGCTGGTCGGTCAGCGCCTTGCCGCCGAACGCGGCGCCCTTGGCCGCTCCCCTGGCCGCCCCCTTGGCGGCGACCCGGCCGCCGTGGCCGAGCAGCCGGGCGGTGTGCAGGACCACGGCCCGGCCGCGGCCGCGCTGCCTCGCCGCGTACGCGGCGACCGGGCCCCGGCCGACGGGCTGCTCGGACTCCTCGACCAGTTCGGCGAGCCGCTCGCCCAGGCCGGGCTCGGCCGGGGCGGGCCCGCTCGGGTCGGGCTCGGCCGGGGCGGATCCGGGACGCGGCCGGAAGCGGTCCGGCCTGCGGAAGACTGCCATGGGCTCCGGTACCCCTTTCGCGAGGACGGCACGGCCCGGGGCCGCCTACTCGGCGACCACCACCCCGCGCCAGAAGGCCACCCGGCCGCGCACGTGCTCGGCCTCGGGCTTCGGGTCGGTGTAGTACCAGACGGCGTCCGGGTTGGTCCGCCCGTCCACCTCCAGGCTGTAGTAGCCGGCGGTGCCCTTCCAACCGCACACCGTGGTGGTCTCCGAGGGGCGCAGGTACTCGGTGCGCACCGCCTCGGCCGGGAAGTAGTGGTTGCCCTCGACGACGACGGTGTCGTCGCTCTCGGCGATGACGACGCCCTGCCAACTCGCTGTGGTCATACCGCGATTGTGCCCGACGGACGGAATCCGCGCCGGGGTTCCGAGTGCCCGCCCAGGGTTCCGGGCGGTCAGGGCAGCGGGTGGGCGTGCACCGGCAGGTGCGGGCTCTGGTGGCCGCCGCTGGCGAGGATCCGGACCTCGCCGGCGTCGCTGATCTCCGCCCGGACGATGCCGCTCTCGTCCTCGTACACCGGGTGGCCGCCCGGACCGGTCGCGTCGGTGCGGGTGACCACCACGACGTCCTGCGGGGCCTGGGTGCCCGGGGTGCCGGGGAAGGTGAGGGCGTAACGCTCGGCGTGGCTCATCACAGCTGCTCCTGCCTACCCGGCGACCTCGGCCGGCACGGCGGCCCGGGCGTGCGGGCCGCGGACCTCCAGTTCGGCGAGCAGCCGGGCGGTGGCCTCCGCGACGGCGTCCACCGCCCGGTCGAAGGCCTCCCGGTTGTGCGCCGCGGGGGCGCGGAACCCGGACACCTTGCGGACGTACTGGAGGGCTGCGGCGTGGAAGTCCTCCTCGTCGGCGTCGGGCGTGACGGGAGGTCGCAGCGTCTTGATGTTGCGGCACATGCTCCCAGTCTCGCGCGTGGGAGCCGCGTCGGCGACCCCCTTTCGTCAGCCGGCGACGCCCTTTCGTCACACGCACCTCACGGCGCCGTCATCCGGCCGGATTAGGATTCCGGACGAACGAATTCATCCCGCCGTCCTTCCCGCCTTCATCCCGCCGCGCGCTTCCCCGGTCCGTCGGCATCACTCCGGAGTCACCCCCTTGCCTCTCGCGCTGCTCGCGCTGGCCGTCACCGCGTTCGCCATCGGAACCACCGAATTCGCCGCCATGGGGCTGCTCCCCCAGGTCGCCGACAGTCTCCACGTCTCCATCCCGCAGGCGGGCTGGCTGATCTCCGCGTACGCGCTGGGGGTGGTGGTCGGCGCGCCGCTGCTGACCGCGCTGGCCGCCGGCCGGCCGCGCAAGGCGGTGCTGGTGGCGCTGGCCGCACTGTTCGCGACCGGCAACCTGCTGTGCGCGGTGGCCCCGGACTTCTGGACGCTGGCCGCCGCCCGGCTGATCACCGGGCTGCCACACGGCGCCTTCTTCGGGGCGGGCGCGGTGGCGGCGGCCGAGCTGGTCGCGCCGGACCGGCGGGCCCGGGCGGTGGCCGTGATGTTCTCCGGACTGACCGTCGCCAACATCGTCGGCGTCCCGGCCGCGACCCTGCTCGGCCAGCACCTGGGCTGGCGGGCGACCATGCTGGTGGTCGTGCTGATCGCGGCCGCCGGAACGGTCGCCATCGCCCGGCTGGTGCCCGCGCTCCCCTCCTCCGGCCAGTCCGGCCTCCGGCACGAGCTGCGGGCCTTCCGCAGCGGCCAGCTCTGGCTGGCGCTGGCCACCGTGGTGTTCGGCTGCGGCGGCTTCTTCGCCTGCTACAGCTACATCGCGCCGCTGCTCACCGAGGTCTCCGGGTACGCGACCGGCTCGGTGACCCTGGTGCTGGCGCTGTTCGGGGTCGGCATGACGATCGGCAACGTGCTGGGCGGGTTCGCCGCCGACCGGGCGCTGCGCCCCACCGTCTGCGCGGCCTTCGTGCTGCTCTCCGCCACCCTGGCGCTGTTCGCGCTGACCGCGCACGCCCGCTGGTCGGCGGCCGTCACGGTGGTGCTGATCGGGCTGTTCGGCTTCGCGATCGTGCCGGCCGTGCAGACCCTGGTGCTCCAGAAGGCGCGCAGCGCGCCGACCCTCGCCTCGGCGACCGTCCAGGGCGCCTTCAACCTGGCCAACGCCCAGGGCGCGTACTTCGGCGGGCTGGCGCTGGACGCCGGGCTCGGCTGGACCGCGCCGACGCTGGTCGGCGCGGTCCTGGCGGCCGCGGGCGCGGTGGTCGCGGTGCTCGCCTGGGCGGCCGACCGCCGCCGGCCCGCCCCGGTGGCGACGGAACCGGCGGCCGCGGCAGCGATGACCACGGCCTAGCCGGGAAGCCGCTAGATCTCCCGGTGGGCGTCGGCGAGCAGCTGGTAGCCGGCGCCGTTGGCCTTGATGCCGGTCTTCTCGTCCTCGGTCAGCTCGCGGCGGACCTTGGCCGGGACGCCGGCGACCAGCGAGCCGGGCGGGACGACCATGCCCTGCGGCACCACCGCGCCGGCCGCGACCAGCGAGCCGGTGCCGATCCGGGCGCCGTTGAGCACGGTGGCGTTCATGCCCACCAGGGCGTCGTCCTCGACCGTGCAGCCGTGCAGCACGGCGTTGTGGCCGACCGAGATCCGCTCGCCGACCACCAGCGGGAAGCCGGGGTCGGCGTGCAGGGTGCAGTTGTCCTGGATGTTGCTGCCCGCGCCGACGCTGATCGACTCGGCGTCGCCGCGCAGCACCGCGCCGTACCAGACGCTCGCGCCGGCGGCGACGGCCACGTCCCCGACCACGACGGCGTTCGGCGCCACGAAGGCGCCCGGGTCGACGGCGGGCACCCGGCCCCCGACTGCGGCGATCAGCGGCTCTGCCATGGGTCGTCCTCCTGTGACGGTCGGCGGTTCTGTCGCCGGTCAGCGTAGGGGGTCGGTCACGGTGCCATGCGGGCGAGGTCGGGTGCCGCGGCCGCCGCCTGGGCGCCGCACAGGGCGGTCGTGGTCACCTTGCGCCAGGCGGTGTTGGCGGCGTCCGGGTCCGGGGCGTCGTAGAAGGTGGTGTCGGCGGCGAACGAGCGGCTGCCGTCCGGGGCGGCGAGCATCATCGTGCTGTAGCCGGGGATGCCGCCGGCGTGGCCCCAGAACGGGCCGCAGGGGGTGTCCAGGCGCTGGAGGCCGAGGCCGTACGTCCGGCCCTCGCCGTGGTCGGTGGTCCGCTTCATCGCGGCGAGTTCGGCCGGGCGCAGCAGGCGGCCGCCGAGCAGGGCGTCGAGGAAGGCGGTCAGGTCGGTGGTGGTGGAGATGCCGCCGCCGGCCGAGCCGGCCATGGACGGGTTGAGCACGGTGACGTCGGCCGGACCGGTGTCCGTCCTGACGTAGCCGTGGGCGTGCGGGCCGGGGATGAACGGGAGGTCGCCGGGCATCCAGGTGCCGGTGAGCCGCAGCGGGCGGATGATCCGGCGGGTGACCTCGTCGTTCCAGCTGTGGCCGGTGAGCTTCTCGATGATCATCCCGACCAGGATGTAGTTGGTGTTGGAGTACTGCCATCCCTCGCCAGGGGCGAAGTCCGGCGGGTAGGTGTTCGCGAGGTCCACCAGGTCCCGCAGCCGGTAGGACTTGTAGCGGCGGTCGGCCAGCCAGTCCCGGTCGACCTCGAAGGCCCGGTCCCGGGTGTAGTCGGCGACGCCGCTGGTGTGGTCGAGCAGCTGCCGGACGGTGATCGCGGTGCTGTTCGGGACGATGCCCGGCAGCAGGCACTCCAGGCGGTCGTCGAGGTCCAGCCGGTGCTCGCCGACGAGTTGGAGCAGGGTGGTGGCGACGAAGGTCTTGGTGGCGCTGCCGATCCGGAACGCGCCCTCCGGGTCGGCGGGTTCGCCGGTGCCGCGTTCGGCGACGCCGGTGGCGTTGCGCCAGACCAGTCGGCCGTTCTCGCGGACGGCGGCGAGGGCGGAGGTCGAGTAGCCGGGGTCGGTCATCCCGGCGAGGGCGGCGTCGGCGGCCGTCCAGTCGCCGCGCCGTTCGCCGGCGCCGTCGGTGCCCGTGCCATCGCCGGGCGTGCCGCCGGTGACCGCGAGGTGCACGGCGCCGTGGCAGCCGGGGGCCGGCGGCCGGCCGGCGGGCCCGGCGACGGCGGTCGGGGCGAGGGTGGTGAGCAGTCCCGCGCCCACGGCGGCGGCGACGGCGACGCGCAGGGCGGTCCAGCGGCGGGCGGGGGCGGTCGGGTCGGCGGTCATGCCGTCCTCCCTGGTCCGGGGTCGGCGGAGTAGGCAACTCCGGTCGGCTGGTGCTCACCTGACACCTTGCCGGATCGGCCGGGCCGGATCGTCCGCCTGGGGAGGGGGTCCCGCCCCCGAGGGATCCCGGAGCCGGACCCCGAGACGCCTCGGGGTCCGGCTCCGGGATCAGCGCTAGGCGAGCGGCGCCTTGGTGCGCAGGACCTCGATGAAGGCCCGCAGCCAGGCCGGGTGGTCGGGCCAGGCGCGGGCCGAGACGACGACGCCGTCCACCACCGCCTCGCCGTCCACGAACTCGGCGCCCGCCGCCTTGATGTCCGGGGCCAGCGCCGGGTAGGCGGAGCTGCGGCGGCCGTCCAGCAGGCCGGCGGCGGCGGTGATCAGCGGGCCGTGGCAGATCTGGGCGACGGGCTTGTCCTCGGCGAAGAAGTGCCGGGCGATCCGCTGCACGTCCGGGTCGTTGCGCAGGTACTCGGGGGCGCGGCCGCCGGGGATGACCAGGGCCGCGTAGTCGGCCGGGTCGACGTCGGCGAGGGCCACGTCGGCGGGCCAGGTGTAGCCGGGCTTCTCGGTGTACGTGTCGAAGCCCTCGACGAAGTCGTGCACCACGAACTGGAGGCGTTTCTTCGTCGGGGCCGCGATGTCGACCTGGTAGCCCTCCTCGCGCAGCCGCTGGTAGGGGTAGAACACCTCCAGTGACTCGGCGGCGTCCCCGGTGACGAGCAGGATCTTCGATGTCATCGCCGACATCCCTCCACGTGGTCGAGCCTCGGATCGGGTACGGGCGCCGGGCGGTGGCGGCCGGCCCGGGCCCGGTCCAACCTCCCGTACCGGCGACACCGTTGGCAACGGGGCGCACCGGGCGTACGACGGCGCATACGGAGCTACGCGCGCCGGTTGCGGGGAGTGCGCGCCTGGTCGGGCGCCCGGCTGCGGGGGTCGGCGGCCCGCGTCCTAGACTCCTGCTGCCCACGACCGTCCCGCTCCCGGAGGAGCCCATGCCCGACCGCACCACCTACCTCGTCCTCCCCGGCTACCAGAACTCCGGCCCCGAGCACTGGCAGACCCGTTGGGAGGCGGCCGGGCCGGAGTCCTTCCGCCGGGTCGAGCAGGCGGACTGGGACCACCCGGAGCGGACGGACTGGGTGGCCCGGGTGGACGCCGCGGTGGCCGCGGCCGCCGCCGAAGGCCCGGTGGTGCTGGTCGCCCACAGCCTGGGCTGCGTCACCGCGGCCCACTGGGTCGCCACCGCCTCCGCCGAGCGGACCGCCGCCGTCCGGGGCGCGCTGCTGGTCGCCCCGGCGGACGTCGACACCGCCGAGGTCCCGGAACTGGTGAACTTCCGCCCGGTGGCGCTGGAGCGGTTCCCGTTCCCGGCCGTCGTGGTCTCCTCGACCGACGACCCGTGGGTCTCGGCCGAGCGGGCCCGCGCGTTCGCCGCCGCCTGGGGCGCCCGGTACGTCGAGCCGGGCGCGTACGGGCACCTCAACTCCGACTCCGGACTGGGCGACTGGCCGGAGGGCCGCGAACTGCTCGCCGGGCTGTGACCGCGGCGACGGGGGGAACGGGGGCGCGGGGACGATGAACCGGGGGACGATGAACCGACGGACGTCCCGGACCAGGCGCGTCCTGGTCCGGCTGCTGGCGGGCAGCGGGCTGGCCGCCGTCCTGCTCTACACCGAGGGGCAGTGGGAGAGCCGCTCGGGCGGGCTGATGCTGGTCGCCGACCTGCTCAACCAGCCGGAACTGCTGATCGGCGGGGCGCTGGCGGCGCTGATCGCGGCCGCCTGGCTGAGTGACCCGCGCGCCGCCGTGCGGACGGCCACCCGGGCGGTCACGGTGACCGCCGGGGT
The DNA here is from genome assembly GCF_042896795.1 of Kitasatospora sp. NPDC001261. Classification (NCBI taxonomy): domain Bacteria; kingdom Bacillati; phylum Actinomycetota; class Actinomycetes; order Kitasatosporales; family Streptomycetaceae; genus Kitasatospora; species Kitasatospora sp. NPDC001261. Next base: position 34,088 of record NZ_JBIAXP010000019.1, on the reverse strand, counting down.
GGTGTTCCTGCTCGGCGTGCTGGCCGCGCACAAGGTGTCGGCGGCCGAGACCCGCAGCCGGGAGGACGCCCCGGCCGGGGCCGAGCGGGCCCTGGTGGTGGTGCACCGCTCGTACGCCACCGGGCCGGGCCCGGACGAGCGCTGGCAGGTGCTGCTGGAGAGCGGCGAGGGCTGGTCGGCCCGGCGCTGGTCGCTGGCGGACATCGGCCGGCGCCCGGGCGACGCCCGGCTGGTGGAGGCGAGCTGGACCGGGCGCTCGCAGATCACCGTGGTGACCGACTCCTACCGGCGGGTGTTCAACCTCGACCAGGACAGCGGCGAACCGGTCGAGGCACGGTAGCCGGCCCCGCCTGGGTACGGGTACTCAGGCGGGGCCGGGCAGTTCACCGGTCGTCGGGGTCACTGGTCTGACGGGTCGGTGGTGCCGGGCGGGACGGACGGCGCGGTGCGGCCGGCCGTCGGGCCGGTGTCGCGCGGCCGGCCAGTGTTGCCCGGGCCTCCGGTGGCGGGCGCGCCGCTGCAGGTGACCGAGCCCGGCGAGCCGCTGGCGGTGGTGCAGTTGGCGTCCCGCCGGGGCGGGTCCGGGATGCGGACGGTGGCGAACGGCTTCTCCGGCATGCTCCGGACGGCGTCGCTCATCGCCTGCTGCCAGATCGGCCCGGGGCCGGTGGCGCCGAAGACCTCGGCCTGGTACTTGCCGCCGATCCGGATGTTGCGCATCGGCACCTTGGTGCCCGGGCTGCCCAGCCAGACCGAGCCCGCCAGGTTGCCCGTGTAGCCGGTGAACCAGGCCGACTTCTTCTCGTCCGTCGTCCCGGTCTTGCCGGCGATCTGGCGGCCGTCGTCCAGGCCGAGGTCGCGCGCCGTGCCGCCCTTCTCGGTCACCCCGAGCAGCACGCTGTTGATCACGTCGGCGGTGTCCTCGGACATCGCCGGGGAGCAGTGGACCGGGGGCACCGGGACGTCGGTGCCGTCCACCGTGGTGATCCTGTTGATCGCCAGCGGCGCGCAGTAGGTGCCCCGGGCGGCGAAGGTCGCGTACACGTTGGCCATGGTCAGCGGGCTGACCTCCTGGGTGCCGAGGCCGAGCGCGGGCAGTTCCTGGAGCGGCTCGCCGTTCGCCTTGCCCTCCATGCCCAGCTTGTTGGCCATCTGCTTGACCGCGCAGAGGCCGATCTCCTGCTCCATCTGCACGAAGTAGGTGTTCACGGAGAGCGCCATGGCCTGCTTGAGCTCGTACGGGCCGACCTCACCGGCGCTCTCGTTGGGGATGGTCCCCTCCTTCTTGCCCTTGCTGAGGTTCTTCCAGGTGCCGTCGCAGGTCTTCATCGTCGGCCAGTCCATCCGGTTCGGCGAGTCGTACCGCTGGGTGGGCGACAGGCCGGCCTCCAGGGCCGCGGCGGCCACGATCGGCTTGAAGTTGGAGCCGGGCTGGAAGCCGATGCCGCCGCCCATCGCCGCGTCCACGTTGTAGTTGACGACGGTCTCGTTCTTCTCCTTGGCCAGGCCGTACGGGCGGGTCTGCGCCATCGACAGGATCTTGCCGCTGCCGGGCTCGACCATCGTCATCGCGGCCGAGACCGGGTCGGTGACGTACACCTTGGTGGAGACGGCGTTCTGGGCGGCGGCCTGCTTGTCCGGGTCCATCGTGGTGTAGATGTTCAGGCCGCCGGTGTCCCACAGCTTCTTGCGTTCGGCCGAGCTCTTGCCGAACACCGGGTCCTGCTTGACCACGTGCCGCACGTAGTCGCAGAAGAAGCCCATGCCGGCCTTGGCGGTGATGCAACCGTTCTGCGGGTCCCGGTAGTTGAGGCCGAGCGGGGCGGCCTTCGCCTCCCTGGCCTGGTCCGCGGTGATGTGCTTGTTCTCCACCATCTTGTCGATGACGGTGTCGCGGCGCTTCTGCGCGGCCACCGGGTGCAGCTTCGGGTCGTACTGGGACGGGTTCTGCACCAGCCCGGCGAGCATCGCCGCCTCGGGCAGGCTGAGGTCTTTGGCGTCCTTGCTGAAGTAGCGCTGGGAGGCGGCCTGGATGCCGTACGCCTGGTGGCCGTAGAAGGTGATGTTGAGGTAGTTGGTGAGGATCTGCTCCTTGCTCAGGTCCTCCTCCAGCTTGATGGCGTACCGGAGTTCCTGGATCTTGCGGCCGAGGGTCTTGCGCTGCGCCTCGCGCACCGCGTCCGCGTCGTCCCCGGCCTTCTCCACGTTGACGTTCTTCACGTACTGCTGGGTCAGGGTGGAGGCGCCCTGGACGGCGGCGCCGCTCTCCGCGTTCTTGGTGATCGCGCGCAGGATGCCCTTGAGGTCGACGGCGCCGTGCTCGTAGAACCGGGCGTCCTCGATGTCCACCTGCGCCGTGCGGATCAGCGGGGACATCTGGTCGGCGGGTATGACGGTGCGGTCGCGCTCGTAGACCTTGGCGATCAGGCCGCCGTTGGCGTCGAAGATCTGCGTCGCCTGGCTCAGCGGCGGGGTCCTGAAGTCGTCGGGGATGCTCTCGAAGCCCTCGGCGCCGTTCTTCGCGCCGAGCCCGACCGCCCCGGCCGCCGGGAGGATCAGGCCCGCCAGCAGCACCCCACCCAGCACGCTGGAGCCGAGGAAGGTGGCCGCGTGGCCCAGGAAGCCGATCGGGGTCTCGCGGCGCCTCGGTCGCGGCACCCAGGTGTCGCCCGGGTCCGAAGCGGCGGGTATGCGGCTCTTCGGTGACATAGATCGAACATTACGGCCGTGAACAGGCCGTGGGGAGCGGGTGTTGGCGAAGGATTGTCACAAAATCGCGACGGATTCGACTCATTCCCGAGGGTCGAACGGGCGTGCACGACGGGGCAAGGACCGTTCGTCCACGGCCCGTTGCCCCGCGCGCCGCCCGGCCGACCTCGCTCGGCCGGTTCCGCTCAGCCGAACCCGCTCAGCCGGCCGGGCAGAAGACGTCCCGGGCCGGGCGGTGGCCGGTGACCAGGTAGTCCGTCACCACCTCGTCGCCGCAGGCGTTCCCGTTGGCCCGGTACACGTCGTGGCCGCCCGAGTCCACCGTCACCATCCGCGCCCGGTCCCCGAACGCCGCACGCAGCTTGAGCGCGCCGGTGTACGGCGTCGCGGGGTCGCGCAGGTTCTGCGCGAGCAGCACGTTGGACGGGCCCCGGTCGGTGACCCGCACCGGCGGCTCGGCGGGCGCGAACGGCCAGAAGGCGCAGGGCATCACGTTCACCGGCAGGCCGGCGGTGAGCGGGCGGGCGGCGCGGTCGGTGGTCACGGCCTTGGCGTAGCCGGCCGGGTCGGCGGGCCACCGGACGTCGTTGCAGAGGGTCCCGACCGAGACGGCGATGGTGTTCTGCACCGCCGCCTCCGGCGGCACCACCGGGGCGGGCAGCGGACGGCGGCCGAGACCGGCCAGCATCAGCCCCGCGACGTCCGGGAAGCGGGCGTCCGCGTTCATGCTGTCCAGCAGGGTCTGGCGCAGCACGTTGCCGTTCAGCTCCGCCGGGTTGGCGCCCGGCCAGGGCAGTGGGGCCCGGTCGAGGCGGGCGGCGAGGTCGAGGAAGAGCGGGCGGACCTCCTCGGGGGTGTCCGCGACCCGGTCCGGGTTGTCCGGCGCGGACGCCCACCTCGCGAAGTCCGGGAAGCGGTCCTCGACGCCCCGGCCGTAGGCGTCCAGCCAGCCGCGCCCGACCCGCGACGGGTCCGGGTCGTCGTTGCTGTCCAGCACGACCCGGTCGGTCCGCTCCGGGAACATGGTGGCGTAGACGGCGCCCGCGTAGGTGCCGTACGAGACGCCCCAGAGCGAGAGGCGGCGCTCGCCGAGGGCGCGGCGGATGCCGTCGAGGTCGCGGGCCTCGTTGGCGGTGGAGATGCTGCGCAGCACCGGGCCGCCGTTGCGGGCGCAGGCGTCGGCGACGCGGCGGGCGGTGGCCAGGTTCCCGTCGATCGAGCCGTCGGCGGCGGGCCAGGGACGCAGTTTGACCATCGACAGGTCGGCGGGGTCGAGACCGCAGCTGACCGGGGTGGAGCGGCCGACGCCGCGCGGGTCGAAGCCGACCACGTCGTAGCGGTCCCGGACGGACTGGGGCAGGCGCCCGGCCATGCCGTGGACGAGGTCGAGGCTGGAACCTCCCGGTCCGCCGGGGACCGCCAGCAGGACGCCTCGGCGCCGGCCGGGGTCGGCGGCGCTGATCCGGGAGACGGCGAGGGTGACGCGGGCGCCGTCCGGATCGGCGTAGTCCAGCGGGACGGTGACCTCGGCGCACCGTTGGGGGCTGTCGGCCGGGGCGCCCGGACACGCGGCCCAGGCGAGGCCGTCCCGCCCGGGCTTCGCGCTCTCGGCCGCACCGGCGGGCAGGGCGCTCAGCGCGGTCACGGCCAAGGCGGCGGCCGCGGTGAACACGGCGGTGACGGTGCGGGCGGGTGTGGTGCGGGCGGGTGTGGTGCGGGTGGGTGTGGTGCGGGTGGGTGTGGTGCGGGTGGGCTTCGTCATGCCCAAGAGTCTGCTGGGGCACGGGACTTGGAACCATGCGGGCAGCGGGCCGGTCGGGGGTGGGGAAATCCCCCGGGCACCGGGGAGGGGGCGGAGACCGCTTCCGGCCGCGGTCTCCGGCCGCGCGGGGTGGGGGTGGTGGGAGCGGTACGGCGGGGTCCGGTCCGGCTCAGAGGCCGAGCAGGCCCGGTTCGGCGGCCAGGGCGCGCAGCGGCTCGCGCGGGTCGGCGACCAGCCTGCGCTCCGCCAGGTCGAGGATGCCGCCGACACCGGTGATCTCGGCGGCCAGCACGCCGTCCTCGCGGACCAGCCGCTGCACCACCTGGAAGGTCTTGCCATCCCGCCAGGTGAACGAGCAGCTGACCGCCACCGAGTCGCCCGCGCGCAGCTCCCGCAGGTACTTGACCGTGGTCTCCAGGACCACCGGGCCGACCCCCTTGGCGACCAGGTCCGCCTGGCGGATCCCGGCCGCCCGGAGGTACTCCCAGCGGGCGTGCTCGGCGTACTGGAGGTAGACCGCCTGGTTCAGGTGCCCCTGGGAGTCCGTCTCGTACCCGCGGACGGTGATGTGCGTGGTGAAGTCCTGATCACTCATGCCCCGCACGGTACTCCGGGCCCCCGGGGCACCACCTCGTGTCCTCCGTCACCCGTCCCACCCGGATCACCCGGATCACCCGGACAGGACGGCCAGCAGCGGCGTGAGGGCGTCCGGCCGCCGGTCGACCGGCAGGTGCTCGACCGGGTGGAAGCCGCAGCCGAGCGCGGTCGCGCCGCCGTCGCAGGTCCGGTCGTCGCCGACCATCAGGACGTCGGCCGGGGCGAGGCCGAGCCGCTCGCAGGCGGTCTCGAAGATCACCGGGTCGGGCTTCTGGGCGCCGACCTCGTACGACAGCACGTAGACGTCGACCAGCTCCTCCAGGCCGTACGCGCGGAACACCGGCCGCAGGTCCCAGGCGATGTTGCTCACCACGGCGACCGGCACGCCCCGGCGGCGCAGCTCGCGCAGCACGGGGGCGGCGTCCGGGTACGGGCGCCAACTCGCGGGCGCCAGGTGGGACTCGTAGAGGGCGTCCACGTCGAGGGCCGCGGGCGGCTCGGCGGCGCGGGCCAGCGCGGTGTACGCGGTGCGATGCAGCTCGGGGGTCAAGTCGCGGGTGTCCCAGGCCTGCTGGACCTCCGGCGGGATGCGGCGCGGCGGCACACCGCCGGGCAGGGCGCCGAACTCCTCCAGCCGGGCTATCAGTTCGGCCTCCTCCCCGGCGGGCAGGGCGAGGCCGGTGGCGGCGAGGTGAGCCGCCAGCCACTCGGCGGTGGAGACGACCCTGAAGAGGGTGCCGGAGAAGTCGAACATCACAGCTTTGGTCATGGCCCGAGCCTAAGTCCTTCCGGATCAGGGCAGGGTGAGGATCCGCGGGCCGTCCTCGGTGATGGCGACGGTGTGCTCGACGTGGGCGGCCCGGGCGCCGTCGACGGTGCGCAGGGTCCAGCCGTCCGGGTCGGTGCGGTGGTCGTCGCGGCCGCCGGCCAGCAGCATCGGCTCGATCGCCAGCACCAGACCGGGGCGCAGCGGGTAACCCCGGCCCGGGCGGCCCTCGTTGGGCACGTGCGGGTCCTCGTGCATCCGGCGGCCGATGCCGTGGCCGCCGTAGCCGTCCAGCAGGCCGTACCGGCCGGCGCGGGCGACGGCGCCGATGGCGTGGGCGATGTCGCCGGTGCGGTTGCCGACCACGGCGGCGGCGATGCCGGCCTCCAGGGCGCGCCGGGTGGTCTCGATCAGGGCGGTGTCCTCGGGCCGGGCGGTGCCGACGGTGAAGCTGACCGCCGCGTCCCCGGCCCAGCCGTCCAGGAGGGCGCCGCAGTCGATGCTCACCAGGTCGCCGTCGCGCAGCCGGTAGCCGTCCGGGATGCCGTGCACCACGGCGTCGTTCACCGAGGCGCAGATGACGGCCGGGAACGGGACGGGCGCGAAGGCCGGACGGTAGCCGAGGAACGGCGAGGTGGCCCCGGCCGCCTTGAGCACGCCCCGCGCCACCTCGTCCAGCTCCAGCAGGCTCACCCCGACCGCCGCCTGCTCCCGGACGGCCGCCAGCGCGTCCGCCACCACCCGCCCGGCCTCGCGCATCGCGGCCAGCCCGGCGTCCGACTTGAGTTCGACCATGGTGCTTCTCTCCCCTGGATCCAATTCTTATACCGGTATTTGTATCACGGTCGTGGGGGTGGGACGCCCCAGGGCGGGAGGGCCTGGGCCTGTCTTCAAGCTCCCGTCGTCCGCCCGGAGGGCGGGCGGGGCGGCGTTGGGGTGCGTGCATCGCAAGGCGGAGGAGGGAGCCACTGCGGAGCATTGGCGACCGACGACAATGCGGCGAGGTGCGTGCCCCGGCGGCGCCCCGCAGACGGGAGCTTGAAGACAGGCCCTAGACTCGTCGGCATGGTGAGGACTCCGCTGACCCCGTGGGAGCGCGAGCGCGGCGAGCACTTCGGGGCGCTGCTGCGCGAGGCGCGCGGCGAGCGCAGCATGGTCGAGGTGGCGGCGGTGGCCGGCGTCTCGGCGGAGACGCTGCGGAAGATCGAGACCGGCCGGGCGCCGACGCCGTCCTTCTTCACCATCGCGGCGCTGGCCTTCGCGCTCGACCTGTCCCTGGACGAACTGGCGGCCGCGTGCGCCCCCTCGGAGGACGGCGAGGCGCTCTCTGCCTAGCCCGCGCATGCCCGCCCGCGGCGGACCCGCCCGAACGGCGGCGGCCCGCCCCGCGCGTGGTGCGCGGGGCGGGCCGTCGTCGTAGTCCCGGAGGTCAGCCGACCGAGCTGTTGTAGCTCTCGATCGCCGGCTGGAGCTCCTTGGCCGCGTCGGCCAGGGCCTGCTGGGCGGGCTTGGTGCCGGCGATGGTCTGCTCGATCGCGGTCTCCACGCCCTTGCGTGCCTGCGGCATCACGCCGAGCAGGCAGCCGGCCGTGGCCGGGGTCGGCTTGGTGGCCTTCAGCTGGTCGATCGCGGTCTGGAACTGCGGGTACTTGGCCACCCACTCCTTGTCCTTGGGGTCGTCCAGGGCCTTGGTGTTGACCGGGAAGTAGCCGGTGCCGGTGTGCCAGACGGCCTGCTGCTCGGGGGCGGAGACGAACTTCTCGAACTCCCAGGCCGCGCGCTTCTCGGCGTCGGAGTGGCCGGGGCCGCTGATCCACAGCGAGGCGCCGCCGATCACCGGGCCGCCCTGGTCGGCGGCGGTGACCTTCGGGAAGGCCGCGGTGCCGACGCCGAACTTCGCGGCCTCGGTGTAGCCGCGCAGCACGCCGGTGGACTCCAGGTGCATCGCGACCGTACCGGCCTTGAACGCGGCCTGGGCGTCGTCGGTGGTGCGGCCGGTGTTGGCCGCGTAGCCGCCCTTGACCAGGTCGGCCCACCACTGGACGATCTGGGCGCCCTGGGCGGAGTCGAAGACGACCTTGCCCGCCTTGTTGCCGCGGCCGTTGTCGTTGTCGCAGTACATGGTGCCGGACTCGGCGAGCAGCTGCTCGACGAACCAGCCGTAGATGGCGGCGCCGAAGCCGTACCGGACGGTCTTGCCGTCGCCGTCCTTCTTGGTCAGCTTCTTGGCCAGCTCGCCCAGCTCGGCCAGGTCCTTGGGGGCCTGGGCCGGGTCGAGGCCGGCCTCCTTGAAGGCGTCGGTGTTCAGGTAGAGCAGCGGCATCGAGGAGTTGAACGGCATCGCCTGGAGCTTGCCGCCGACCGAGTAGTAGTTGCGGATGTTGGCGTCCAGGTCGTCCAGCGAGTAGCCGTCCTTGTCGGCGAAGGCCTGGGCCGGGACGGTCTGCTTGGAGTCGATCATGAACCGGGTGCCGATGTCGTAGACCTGCGCCAGGGCGGGGGTGCCCTTCTGCTGCACCGCGGCCTTGTACTTGGTGACCAGCTCGTCGTACTTGCCCTGGAACTGCGCCTTGACCTCGATCTTGCCCTGGTGGGCGGCGTTGAACTGGCCGACCAGCCCGTTCAGCACCTCGGCGTTCTTGCCGGTCATCGAGTGCCAGAACTCGACGCTGGTGACACCGGAGGCCTGGTCGAGCGCCTGGGCGCCGGGCGCGCCGGCGTCGGCGGAGCCGCCGGAGCCGGAACCGGAGCCGCTGGAGCTGCAGGCGGTCAGGGACAGGCCGGCCACCAGCAGGGCAGCGAGCGCGCGCGCACTCTTCTTCACGAGGGTTCTCTCTTTCGAGCGTTCGAGGAGGGGGGACACAGGAGGAGCGGGAGGGGCACGGTCAGCGGACCGCGCCCGCGGTGAGGCCGCGGACGATGAAGCGCTGGCCGAAGACCACCAGGGCGAGGGTGGGCAGCAGGGAGAGCACGACGCCGGCCAGGATCAGCCCGGGGTCGGCCATCTCGGCGTCGCGCAGCGAGGTGAGGCCGATCTGGAGGGTCTGCATGTTCGCCGTGCGGGTGATGATCAGCGGCCAGAAGTACTGGTTCCACGCCGACAGGAAGACGTAGATCGACAGCGCCGCGAGGGCCGGCTTGTTGAGCGGGACGACGATCCGCCACAGGAAGCGCCAGTGGCCGGCCCCGTCGATCCGGGCGGCGTCGCGCAGTTCGCCGGGCAGCTGGCGGAAGGCCTGGCGCAGCATGAAGGTACCGAAGCCGGAGGCCAGGAAGGGCAGCACCAGGCCGAAGTAGGTGTTGCCGAGCCCCCAGCCGGACAGCGTCAGGTAGTTGGGGATGATGATGGCCTCCCACGGGACCATCAGGGTGGCCAGGAACACCCCGAACACCACGGCGCGGGCCTTCATCGGCAGGAAGACGAAGGCGTACGCGGCGAGGACCGAGGTGAACAGCTGGGCGAGGGTGATGACGGTCGCCACGATCGCCGAGTTGGCGTACTGGCGGGCCAGCGGGATGGCGTCCACGGCGCCGGAGAAGTTCCGTCCGGTGACCGAGTGCGGCACCAGGGCCGGCGGGTAGGAGGAGAGCTCGGACGGGCCCATGAAGGCGCCGGCGACGGCGTAGTAGACCGGGAAGGCCACGGTGACGACGGCGACGGCGAGCAGCAGGTAGACGGCGGCGCGGCCGAGAAGGTCGCGCGCGGAGCGCCCGGCGAGGACGCGGGCGCGGGCGGGCGGCCGGGGCGCCCCGGCCTTCGGCTCGGCCTCGGTGGTGAGGGTGGTCATGCGTAGTGCACCTTCCGCTCCAGGACGCCGAACTGGACGGCCGTGCAGGCGAGGACGACCACGAGCAGCACCACGGCCTGGGCGCTCGCGGTGCCGAAGTCGCTGGAGCCGTAGGCGAAGGCCTTCTCGTAGACGGAGTAGACGAGGGTCCGGGTGGAGCCGTCCGGCCCGCCCTTGGTGAGGATGTGGATCTGGCCGAAGCTCTGGAGCGCGTGGACGGTGGAGACCACGGTCAGGAAGAACAGGTTCGGACCGAGCATCGGGACGGTGATCGAACGGGCCAGCCGCAGGCCGGAGGCGCCGTCGATGCGGGCCGCCTCCAGGATCTCCCCCGGGATCGAGCCGATGCCCGCGGAGAGCACCAGCACGTTGTAGCCGAGGTTCATCCAGACCGTGGTGACGGCCACCGAGAGCAGGGCGTACCGGGAGTCGGTCAGCCAGCCGATCGGGCCGAGGCCCACGTGCGAGAGCAGCCCGTTGAGCACCCCGCTGGCGGGGTTGAAGAACACCGCGAACACCACCGAGGCGCTGGCCACCGAGAACGCGAAGGGCAGCGCGAAGGCCGAGCGCAGCAGTCGCACGCCCCGGATCCGGTTCTCCAGGAGCAGCACCAGCACCAGCGCGCCGAGCACCCCGGGCACCACGGTGAGCAGGGTGAACAGTGCCGTGGTCGTGAGGGTGCGGACGAAGTCGGCCGAGGCGAAGAGGTCGGTGTAGTGCTTGAACCCGACGTAGCGGGAGGGCGCGCCGAAGAGGTCGTTGGCGTGCCCGCTGAGGTAGAGGGTCCGTCCCAGCGGGTAGCCGATGAAGAGGACGAAGACCACCAGGGAGGGCAGCAGGAAGGCCCAGGCCAGCCCGTGTTCTCCCCAGCGGCTTCGACGGGCCGGGAGGGGCCCGGTGTGCGGTGCGGTCGGCATGTGTCGCGCGTCCGCCTTTCGTGATGTCGGTTCCGGCCGAAACCGTGTCTTGCCCGAACGACGGCGCGGAAACCCCGCGGTGATCAACGGGTGTCGCGGGGATTACGCGTTCGCGTCAGATCCGGCCGGTCGTGCCCGGACGGGCGGCGAACCGGCGGCAGAGGGCCAGTTGGGCGGTCCACCGCGCTGTCGGAGGGGTGGCGTACGGTGCGCGGGTGGACGAAACGGAATTCGACATCCCGGCCGCAATGGCCGAAAGTGTGCGCTCCCGCGCGGGCGCCTGGGCACTCGTCAGGGGCTTCGCCGCGTACTGGGGCGAGCCGCTGGGGCCCGGCGACGGCTTCACGGACGCGGAGCTGGACGCGGCCGAGCGGCGGCTGGGCCTGCGGTTGCCGGTGGCGCTGCGCGAGGCGTACCGGCTGTTCGGCCGCCGGGCGGACCTGACCAGCAGCCAGGACGTGCTGCTGACGCCGGACGAGCTGCACGTGCTGGACGGCGCCCTGGTGTTCCGGGCCGAGAACCAGGGCTGCGCGCACTGGGGCGTGCCGCTGGACGGCCTCGACCGGGAGGATCCGCCGACGGTGTTCCGGCTCGACCTGGCGGACAAGTCGCAGGAGCGGTGGGAGCCCTGGGACGAGCGCTTCTCGGCGACGGCCGCGGCGATGGCGCTGATGGAGAAGCTGCTGGAGGACCACGAGCTGACCGACTTCCTCGACTGGGACGAGGAACTGCCGGACGGTCTGGGCGAGTTGCCGGCGCTCGGCCGCCACTTCCGCTGGTACCAGGGCCCGGAGGTGCTGGTCGGGGTGGCCGAGGAGGCCTGGGTGGTGGTCCGGGCACGCACCCCGCAGGCGCTGGACGCGTTCTACGGGGTGGTGCCCGGGGAGTCGCCGGACGAGTAGCCCGGCGGGGATGACGCGATCGGGCGGTCAGGCCGTCAGGCGGTCACGCGATCGGGCGGTCAGGCGGTCAGGCCGAGGAGCCGCCGTCCAGGACGAGGTCGCTGCCGACGGTGTAGCCCGCCTCGTCCGAGGCCAGGTACAGCACCGCGGCGGCCACCTCCTCCGTCGCCCCGGCCCGGCCGACCGGGACCTCGGCCTTCATCCGCCCGGCCTTGGTCGCGGCGTCCTCGCCCGGCCGGGAGGACATCGGGGTGTCCACCGCGCCGGGGCTGACGGTGTTGATCCGCACGCCCTCGGCGATGTGGTCGAGGGCGGCGGCCCTGGTCAGCACGGTGACCGCGGCCTTGCTGGCGGCATAGGCCCCGACGCCCGCGAGCCGCTTGTGGGCGCCCAGGTTGGACGAGACGTTGACGATCGCGCCGCCGCCGTGGGCCCGCATGTGGGCGATCTGCGGCTGCATGGCGAGCAGGGTGCCGGTGACGTTGATGCCGAACACCCGCTGCCACTCGGCCTCGTCGATGTCGGCGACCGGACCGGCGGCGCCGAACACCCCGGCGTTGTTGACGGCGACGTCCAGGCCGCCGAACAGCTCGACGGTCTCACCGACCAGCCGGGCGGCGTCCTGGGCGTTCGTCACGTCGCCGGTGAGCGCCGCGGCCTTGCCGCCGGCCCGCTCGATCAGCTCGACGGTCTCGGCGAGCGGTCCGGCGGTGCGGCCGGCGACCGCGACCCGGGCGCCCTCGCGGGCGAAGGCGAGCGCGATGGCCCGGCCGATGCCGCTGCCCGCGCCGGTGACCAGGACGGACTTGTCGGCGAAACGCGTGCTCATGAGGTGAACTCCTTGATCCGGGTGGCGTGTTCGGGTGCAGTGGTGCTGGTGGTAGGGGTGGCGCGGGGCAGGGCGGCGACCGCGACGGCGGTCAGCGCCAGCCCCGCGGCGGCCGCCGCGAAGGCCGCGGCGTAGCCGCCGACGACGCTCGGGCGGGTGGCGGCGAGCGCCATCAGGGCGGCCAGTCCGGCCGTGGGGCCGAGTTCCATGGCCGTGTTGAACACTCCGGCGGCCAGCCCGGTGCGCTCGGGCGGCACCCCGCCGGTGGCGAGCACGGCCGCCCCGGCGAAGGCCGCGGCGGCGCCGGCGGGCAGCAGGAGCAGTCCGGGCAGCAGGCCGGTGGCGTAGCCGCTGCCGGGGGCGAGCCCGGCCAGCAGACCGAGTCCGGCGGCCGCCACGGCGAGGCCGCCGGCGGTGACCGCCACCGGTCCGTACCGGACGGTCAGCGGGCCGGCCAGCCGACCGGAGAGCAGCAGGACCACCGCGTACGGCAGGAAGGCGGCGGAGGTGGCCGCGGCGCTCCAGCCGCGCAGCTGCTGGAGGTAGAGCGAGAGCAGGACGAAGGTGAGCGCGGTGCCGGCGGCGGTGGCCATGACGGCGGCGAGCGCGGTGGCGCGGCGCCGGTCGGCGAGGAAGCCGGGTGGCAGCAGCGGGTCGGCGGTGCGGCGCTCGACGACGGCGAAGGCGAGCAGCAGGGCGAGTCCGGCGGCCAGCGGGCCGTACGTCCCGGGGCTGCGCCAGCCCTGCTCGGTGGAGGCCACCAGGGCGTAACTCGCCGCGCAGACACCGGCGGTGGCGAGGGCGGCGCCGGGCAGGTCGAGGGCCGGTCGGCGGACGGCGGGGGCATGACCAGGGGCTGCGGGCAGGGATCCGGAGCGGGCGAGCCCGGCCAGGGCGACCACGACGGGCACCGCGAACAGCCAGCGCCAGGAGACCGCGGTGGCGACCGCGCCCGAGACCACGCTGCCGACGGTGGCGCCGAGCACCGACAGGCCGCCCCAGGTGGCCATCGCCCGGCGGTAGGCGGCCGGTTCGGGGTGCAGCACCCGGACCACGGCGACAGCCGCCGGGGCGGTGAGGGCCGCGCCCGCGCCCTGCGCGAAGCGGCTCGCCAGCAGGACGGGGTAGCCGGGCGCGAGAGCGCAGGCGATCGAGGCGGCGGCGAGCAGCGCCAGGCCGGCGCGGAGCACCGGGCGCCCGCCGTGACGGTCGGTCAGCCGTCCGCCGAGCAGCAGCAGGGAGCTGAAGGAGAGGCCGTAGGCGGCGCTGAGCAGCAGCACCCCGGACGGGCCGAGCCCCAACTCCCGTGCCACCAGCGGCAGCGGCACGGTCAGGATCATGATCGTGAAGATCAGCACCGCCTGGACGACGCCGAGCAGCGCGAAGCCGTACCGGCCGGTAGCGATGACAGGCATGTAAAACCCTCCCCCCTATGTAGACCGTTCGGTCCAGTATGAGCCCAGCAGAAGACCCGGCCCGAGCCGGCCGGGTGTCAGTCCAGCAGTGCCAGCGCCTGTTCGGCGGCGTCCCGCGCCAGGGGCGCGCCGTCGGCGGTCTTGCCCACCACCCGGATGCCCTGGAGCAGCACCACCAGCATCCTGGCGAGCGCCCGCGGGTCCCGCCCGGCGGGCAGCTCGCCCTGCGCGGCGGCCCGCGCCAGGGCGGCGGCGAGCAGCGTCTCCAGGCGGTCGAAGCTCGCCTCCACCCGGCGGGACGCGGCCGGGTCGTGCGGAGCCAGCTCCACCGCCGTGTTGGTGACGAAGCAGCCGAGCCGCCGCTCCCCCTCCTCCGCCGTCGCGTACTGGCGGACCAGCGCACGGACCGCCGGCAGCGCCGGGCCCGGCTGGGACAGGTCGTCCAGCCGCGCCGCGTCGCTCTGCTCGCAGTAGCGCTCCAGCGCCCGCAGGTACAGCTCGCGCTTGCTGCCGAAGGTCGCGTAGAGACTGGCCCGGGCGATGCCGAGCCGCTCGACCAGGTCGGCCATCGAGGTGGCCTCGTAGCCGCGCTGCCAGAACAGCTCCAGGGCCGCCTGCAGCGCCGCGTCCGGGTCGAATTCCTTCGTTCGCGCCACGCCGGGAACAGTAGCCCTTTCTGGATCGGTCGGTCAAGAAAGAGCGATCAGTGGTCCAGACCTGATCTCTGACGGAGCATTGCCAAGTGGACTAGACCATGGCTACCCTTACCGCTCCCACATCCACCTCCTTCCCCCACAGGAGGCGCTTCGCATGTCCACACCCCGTCCCGCCCACTCCCGGCAGACCGCCGACGCCGTCAGACCCGTCGTGCTGACGGCGTTCCGGATCGTCGTCGGCCTGCTCTTCGCCTGCCACGGCGCCGCCTCGCTGTTCGGCGTGCTCGGCGGCGCCAAGGGCGGCGGCACCGTCCCGCTCGGCCAGTGGCCCGGCTGGTGGGCCGCGCTGATCCAGCTGGTCGGCGGCGTCCTGGTGCTGCTCGGCGCCGGCACCAGGGTGGCCGCCCTGCTCTGCTCCGGCTCGATGGCCTACGCCTACTTCACCGTCCACCAGGAGCACGCGCTGCTGCCGCTGCAGAACGGGGGCGAGCCCTCGGTGCTGTTCTGCTGGGCCTTCCTGGCCATCGCGGCGCTCGGCTCCGGCCCGTACGCCGTGGACCGCCTGCTCACCCGCCGGCCCCTGGCGGCGTCGGCCGAACCGGCGGTCCGGCCGACGTCGGCGGTCTGACGCACCGCCCGGGGCCGGTCAACGGTCCGACGGACCGCCCGCCGCCAGGTGTCGCTCGACCGAGGCGACCTTGGCGGTGAGGCCGTCGGTGACCCCGGCCCGGTCGTCGATCTTGATGACCGTGCTCACCCGGTTGCCGTACGCCTTCACCGCCTCGATCGCCGCCCTGATCACCGGCATCACCTCGTCCCACTCCCCCTCGATGCTGGTGAACATCGCGTCCGTGCGGTTCGGGAGACCGCTCTCCCGGACCACCCGGACGGCGGCGGCCACCGCCTCCCCCACGTCCTCGCCGATCCCCAGCGGGGTCACCGAAAAGGCTGCGATCACGGCTCTGCGCTCCTTGTGGTCGACGGCACCGGTCGCGGCCCGGGCCTGCACCCGGACCGCGACCAGGCTAGACGTCCCGCGACCGGGCTGGACGTCCCCCGACCGGACCGGACCTCAAGCCACCGAAGGCAGCGGCGGTTCGACGGCCAGCGGGGCGGTGGAGCGGGCCCGGTGCTGGTCGGCCCAGGAGACCAGCGCCACCGTGCAGGCGTGGTCCAGGTGGCGCAGCCCCGACCAGTCCAGTTCCACCGGCCGGTCCCCCGGCAGCCGTTCCAGGGTGTCCAGCAGCCGGGGCAGCCGCAGGAAGGTGGCGTTGCCGCTCAGCCGCACCCGGTGCAGCGGCTGCCCGGCCGGCTGCTCCTGCTCCTCGACCGCGATGTGCAGGTGCGAGGTCTGCCAGGCCGACTTGGCCACCGCCAGGCCGACGCCGATCAGCACCCCCTCGAACAGGTCGGTGGCGATGATCGCGACGGTCGTGACCACCAGCACCACCGCCTCGCCCAGGTGCCCGCGGCAGAGCGCGACGATCCGGCGCACCGGCACCAGCTTGGCGCCGGCGTGCACCAGGACGGCGGCCAGCGCGGTGAGCGGGACGAGCCCGAGCGCGCCCGGCAGCAGCGCGGTGAACACCAGCAGCCAGCCGCCGTGCAGGACCCGCGAGGCCTTGGTGCGCGCGCCGGCCTGGACGTTGGTCGCGCTGCGCACGATCACCGCGGTCATCGGCAGCGCGCCGAGCAGCCCGCAGACGGTGTTGCCGATGCCCTGGGCGGTGAGCTCGCGGTCGTAGTCGGTGCGCGGGCCGTGGTGCATCCGGTCGACGGCGGCGGCGCTGAACAGCGTCTCGGCGGAGGCGATCAGGGTGAAGGCGACGACCGTGCCGATCCCGGCGGGGCCGGCCAGGGCGGTCAGGGCGTCGCGGCCGGGCAGGCGCACCACGTCGAGCAGCCCGGCCACGTGGACGCGGGCCACCGGCAGGTCGGCGGCCGCGGTGACGGCGGCGGCCAGGCCGACGGCGGCCAGCGGGGCGGGGACGGCACGGGCGGCCCGTTCCGGCAGGTACTTCCAGGCGACCAGGACCAGCAAGGTGCCGAGGCCGAGGGCGACGGCGCTCGGGTTGGCCGCGGCGGTCAGCACGTCGCCCAGCAGGCCGGGCAGTCCGGCGATCTTCTCCGGCCCGGTGGCGGGGGCGCGGCGGTCGGCGAGCGCGTAGAGCTGGCCGAACACCAGGGTCAGTCCGATGCCGGCCAGCATGCCGTGCACCACCGAGGCGGACATCGCCCGGAACCAGCGGCCGAGCCGCAGGGCGCCCATCGCCAGCTGGAGCAGGCCGGTGCCGAGCACCAGCAGGCCGAGCGCGCCGACGCCGAAGCGCTGGACGGCGTCGGCGACCAGGACGGTCAGTCCGGCGGCGGGCCCGCTGACCTGGAGGCTGCTGCCGGGCAGCAGACCGGCCACCAGGCCGCCGACGATGCCGGTGACCAGCCCGAGTTCGGCCGGGACGCCGGAGGCGACGGCCACGCCGACGCAGAGCGGGAGGGCGACCAGGAACACCACCAGCGAGGCCGGCAGGTCGTGGCGCCAGGGGACGGCGCGCAGGACGGCGGCCGGGGTGCGGGGCCGGCCCGGCGGGCCGTGCTTGCGGAGGCGGCCCGGCGGGCTGTCGCTCCGGTGGGGCGGCGGGTTCACCCGGTCACCGCCAGGGACCGGGCAGGGGTGCAGCAGCGCATGGGGACGTTCCTTCCGCGCGTCCGCCGCAGCGGGCGCGCCGTTGCAAGGGCGGGGAGCAGGAGGAGGAGCGGGGAACGGGAGGGCAGGGGAAACAGCGGCGACAGCGGTACGGCCGCGGGTCCGGGCGGACCAGAGCGCGGCGGCGGGTGTCGGGTCGGTGCGGCCGGGGGGTGCGTCCCTCGCTCGGGTGCGGCGGACCGGGCGCGCTGGTCCTGGACGGGGCCACCGGCGGAGTTCCCCCGCTCCGCGGTGCTCCCGAACCCCCCTGCCGCCGGCCTCAGTTGGACGTCACGGGCCCGGCGTGGCACCGACGGTACCCAGCCCGGCGGGGCGGGCCCACAGCAGGCACCGTCCCTTCACCGCCACTGCACACCGGCCGCTCTTCCCGGCGCGGAGCGTCCGCTTCCCCGGGTACACCAGCGCGATCGCCGTCCTGGCGTGCGAATCCCCGCCGCCCGACGGTCCGCCCACCGCCTTCCACATTCTGTTGAAGTCCCCTTGACGCCCCGATGAGCCCCGCCCTACCGTGTTTCCACATACAGAAACCGTTCTTCCGTATGGTGGAATTCAGGAGATGAGCCCTCCGAGCCACTGCGGGCCGACGCAGGAGAGATCCGATGCCTCGTATGACAGCCGCCCGCGCGGCCGTGGAGATCCTCAAGCTCGAAGGCGTTGAGGTCGCGTTCGGCGTGCCGGGCGCGGCCATCAACCCGTTCTACGCCGCGCTCAAGGCCGCCGGCGGGATCGGGCACACGCTGGCCCGGCACGTCGAGGGCGCCTCCCACATGGCCGAGGGCTACACCCGCGCCAGGGCCGGCAACATCGGGGTCTGCGTCGGCACCTCGGGGCCGGCCGGCACCGACATGATCACCGGCCTGTACTCGGCGATCGCCGACTCCGTCCCGATCCTCTGCATCACCGGCCAGGCGCCCGTCGCCCGGCTGCACAAGGAGGACTTCCAGGCCGTCGACATCGCCTCGATCGCGGGGCCCGTCACCAAGGCCGCCACCACCGTGCTGGAGGCCGCGCAGGTCCCCGGCGTGTTCCAGCAGGCCTTCCACCTGATGCGCTCCGGGCGCCCCGGCCCGGTCCTGATCGACCTGCCGATCGACGTCCAGCTGACCGAGATCGACTTCGACCCGGAGGCCTACCAGCCGCTGCCGGTCTACAAGCCGGCCGCCAACCGCGTCCAGATCGAGAAGGCGGTCGCGCTGCTCCAGCGGTCCGAGCGCCCGCTGATCGTCGCGGGCGGCGGCGTCCTCAACGCCGACGCCGCCGAGCTGCTGCGGGAGTTCGCCGAACTCACCGGCGTCCCGGTGGTCCCCACCCTGATGGGCTGGGGCGTCATCCCGGACGACCACGCGCTCAACGCCGGCCTGGTCGGCCTCCAGACCTCGCACCGCTACGGCAACGAGACCTTCCTCGCCTCCGACTTCGTCCTCGGCATCGGCAACCGCTGGGCCAACCGCCACACCGGCGGCCTGGACGTCTACACCGCGGGCCGCACCTTCGTCCACGTCGACGTCGAGCCCACCCAGCTCGGCCGGATCTTCGCCCCGGACCTCGGCATCGCCTCCGACGCCGGGGCCGCGCTGGAGCTGTTCGTCGAGGTGGCGCGCGAACTGCGGGACGCCGGCGCGCTCAAGGACCGCACCGCCTGGGCCGCCGCCGCCCAGGAGCGCAGGGCCCGGCTCCAGCGCCGCACCCACTTCGACGACGTGCCGCTCAAGCCGCAGCGCGTGTACGAGGAGATGAACCGGGCGTTCGGCCCGGAGACCCGCTACGTCACCACCATCGGCCTCTCCCAGATCGCCGGCGCGCAGCTGCTGCACGTCTACCGGCCGCGGCACTGGATCAACTGCGGCCAGGCGGGCCCGCTCGGCTGGACCATCCCGGCCGCGCTGGGCGTCGCCACCGCCGACCCGGGAGGGCAGGTGGTCGCGCTCTCCGGCGACTACGACTTCCAGTTCATGATCGAGGAGCTGGCGGTCGGCGCCCAGCACCGCATCCCGTACGTCCACGTGCTGGTGAACAACTCCTACCTGGGCCTGATCCGCCAGGCGCAGCGCGCCTTCGACATCGACTACCAGGTCAACCTGGAGTTCGAGAACGTCAACGCGCCGGAGCTGGGCGTCTACGGCGTGGACCACGTCAAGGTCGTCGAGGGCCTGGGCTGCAAGGCGATCCGGGTCACCGAGCCGGAGGGCCTGCTGCCCGCCTTCGAGGAGGCCAAGAAGCTGGCCGCCGAGTTCCGCGTCCCGGTCGTGGTCGAGGCGATCCTGGAGCGGGTCACCAACATCTCGATGGCCGCCGCCGACATCGACAAGGTCAACGAGTTCGAGGAGTTGGCCACCCTCCCCGAGCACGCGCCGACGGCGATCCGGCCGCTGGTGCCGTAACGCGGCGCACGCACCGGCCGCGCACGCCGGTCGCACGCACCGGCCGTCCGCGCCGGTCGTCCGCGCCGGGTGGGTGGGGGCGGACGAGCCGCTCCGCACGCCCCCACCCGCCCCCGCGCCCGGAACATCGGCACGCCGACCGCAGTTGACCAGGTGACGGCCGCTACCGTGGCCCACGAAGAGGCCCGGCCCGACGACTTCCCGAAAGGACCACCCCCGTGAGCCTGTACGACATCCCGCTGCGCACCCTCGACGGCGCGGCCACCTCGCTGGCCGACCACAAGGGCAAGGCGCTGCTGATCGTCAACGTCGCGTCCAAGTGCGGTCTGACCCCGCAGTACGAGGGCCTGGAGCGGCTCCAGCAGCGGTACGCCGGGCGCGGGTTCACCGTGCTTGGCTTCCCCTGCAACCAGTTCGCCGGACAGGAGCCCGGCAGCGCCGAGGAGATCCGCACCTTCTGCTCCACCACCTACGGCGTGACCTTCCCGCTGTTCGAGAAGATCGACGTCAACGGCGAGGACCGCCACCCGCTGTACGCCAAGCTCACCGAGGTCGCCGACGCCGAGGGCCAGGCCGGGGACATCGCCTGGAACTTCGAGAAGTTCCTGCTCTCCCTGGACGGCACCGTCGTCGCGCGCCTGCGCCCGCCCGTCGAGCCGGAGTCGCCGGAGCTGGTCGCCGCGCTCGAGGCCGTCCTGCCGGCCTGACCACACGCACCGCGGAGGCCCGGGGCCGCGGCCCCGGGCCTCCGTCGTGCGCGCACGCAAGGCCTTCCTCGGGTGTTGCGGACATGCCCAAGCGCCCCTACCGTGTGTGCCCCCGTTGATCCATCGCCCACGGAGGGCCCACCCTGATGATCCGTCACGTCAGAACAGCGGCAAGGGCGCTGCTCGCGGCCGGCCTGCTCGTCACCGGCACACCGGCCGGTGCCTCGCCGGCGGCGGCCGCCGCGGCGCCGACGGCCCTGACCGCGTCCGACTACACCCTCATCTCGGACTACCACCAGTACGACACCCTCGACTCGGCGCTCGCCACGACGCTCGGGACCTCCGCCGTGCACACGGTGATGGAGCACGCGAACCACGACCGGCAGGCGCTCCCCGCGTCCTTCTCCGTGGCCGGCCTGACCACCGGCTTCCGGTTCGACGACGGCGACAACTCCGACTGCCAGAGCTTCCCCCAGGGCATCACCACGAGCCGGGACGCCGTGGGGACCGCGAACAGCGGCAACTACGACGGCCACCAGCTCGTGCTGGTGAGCTGGTACACCAAGGACGGCTGCGGCGGCGCCCAGCAGCGCAGCCGGATCACCCTGGTCGACTGGGACGCCACCTACCCCGACACCTACCGCAAGATCCTCCTGGTGGAGCCGACCGGCACCGCGGCCGCGCCGGACTTCAAGGACGTCCCGATCCACGCCGGCGGCGTCTCCTGGTACGGCGACCACCTCTACGTCGCCGACACCGGCCGCGGCATGCGCGTCTTCGACCTGCGCAAGATCCTCAACACCGACACCGGCGGCACCGCCGACCAGATCGGCCGCCAGCCCGGAGGCGCCTACTACGCCCACAACTACGCCTACGTGCTGCCCCAGATCGGCACGGTCACCGCGCAGACCGCCTCCGGAGCCAAGCTGGTGTGGTCGTCGGTCTCCCTCGACCGGGTCAGCAGGTCGATCGTGATGACGGAGTACACCTGCCAGGCGGACTGCGTCGACTACCCGAACCGCCCGCCGAGGGCCGTCCGCTTCCCGTTCGCCGCCGGGGCGACGACCTTCGCCGCGACGACGACCGCAAGCCAGGCCCTCCAACTGCCCTGGTACAACCTCAACGGCGTGGCCTCCCACAACGGCCGGTGGTGGTTCAACTCCTCGGGGCAGAAGAAGCTCTACTACTGGACCCCGACCGCGGGCCCCTCGACCTTCGCCTGGGTGGGCGGCGGCGAGAGCCTCTCGTACTGGGAGGACGCCACCGGCCCCGACCTGCTGTGGTCGCTGCAGGAGACCACGGGCGGGCGCAACGTCTTCGCGGTCACCCAGTCCACCTACGGCGGCGGCTGAGCCCCTGGCTCGGGGCCGGCGGGGACGACTCGCCGGGGCCCCGTGGCGCACGGCCCGGTCGGCGGCGGCACCCGGGCGGGACCGTCGGCGACGGTCTGCCGGATGATGGGGGCAGGGGCACGGCAGCGGATGTGAGGGCGACACGGTGACAGCAGGCGAATCCATGGGGCTGGAGTCGGGACACCGGTCGGCGGACCGCGAGGGCCCGGAGACCGTCGCGGCCGCCGCCCGGCCCGAGGCGGGCACGGAGCCCCCGGGCGGGGGCGCGGGGCGCCGGCGTTCCCTGGTCCGGCGGCTGGCGGTCCTGGTGCTCGTCCTCGTCCTCCTCTGCCTCCCGCCCTGGTGGACCCTGTTCGCCTCCGGCGCCGACTGGCCGTTCCCGGTCCTCCTGGCCGGCACGGTCGTCCTCGCGGCCTGGATGGTCTCCTTCCCCTTCCTGATGGTCGCGGGCCACGGGCGGCGGCGCAGCGACCGGGCCGCCCGCGTCGCGGACACCAGCCTCGGGGTGGTCTGGGTGCTGTTCACCTGGTCGGTGCTGGGCGGCTCGGTGGACCTGCTGCTGGCCGGGCTCGACGTCGGCGGCCCCGACCGGGCCAGGGCCGTGGCCGTGGCCGTCGCCGTGGTCTCGGCCGGGCTGCTGGGCTGGGGGCACCACGAGGCGATGCGCGTGCCCCGGGTGAAGCGGGTGGACGTGCACCTCCCGCGGCTCGGCGCCGGCCTGGACGGGACCAGGGTCGTGGTGCTGGCCGACACCCACTACGGGCCGATCGACCGGGCGGACTGGTCGGCGCGGGTCGCCGAGGCGGTCAACGCGCTCGACGCGGACGTCCTGGTCCACGCCGGCGACATCGCCGACGGCACCCCGGCCCAGCGCCGGGAGCAGTCCGCGCCGCTCGGGACGGTCCGGTCCCGGCTGGCCAAGGTCTACGTCACGGGGAACCACGAGTACGGCAGCGAGGCCCAGGGCTGGCTGGACCGGATGGCGGACCTGGGCTGGGAGCCGCTGCACAACCGCCACCTCGTGGTGGAGCGCGGCGGGGACGCCCTCGTGCTCGCCGGGGTGGACGACGTGACCGCGGAGTCCTCCGGCCTGGCCGGACACCGCGCGAACCTGGTCGGCGCGCTGGCGGGGGCGGACCCGGCCCTGCCGGTCCTGCTCGTCGCCCACCAGCCCAAGTACGTCCCGCAGGCCGCTGCCGCCGGCATCGACCTGCAGGTCTCCGGGCACACCCACGGCGGCCAGATCTGGCCGTTCAACTTCCTCGTCCGGATCGACCAGCCGGTGGTGCACGGCCTGAGCCGGCACGGGGAGCGGACCCAGCTCTACACCAGCCGCGGCACCGGCTTCTGGGGCCCGCCGTTCCGGGTCTTCGCCCCGAGCGAGATCACCCTGCTCACGCTGCGCGCGGGCGGTCCGTCGCCCACCGCGTGACCGACCGCTGAAAGGCTCGAACCGGGGCTCACGGCAGCAACAGCCGCGTTCCCGGCGGTAGTTCGCCGTCCCGGGCGGCGTCGCGCAGGTGCGCCAGCAGGGTGTCCCGCAGCGCCTCCGCCGCGCGGGTGAGCGGCACCTCGTGGCCGTGGGCGACGGCGATGGTGCGGCCCAGTCCGGGCCCGGCGAAGGCCGTCACCGCGAGGCCGGAGCGGGCGGCCACCATGCCGGGGACGACGGCGGGCCCGATCCCGGCCCGGACGAAGCCCAGCACCGCGTCCATCTCGCCGCCCTCCACCGCGAACTCCGGCTCGAACCCGGCCGCCCGGCAGGCCGCCAGGGTCGCCTCGCGGACGTCGTAGCCCTCCCGGAACATCACCAGCGGCCGGCCCTTCAGCTCCGTCACCCGGACCTTGCGCCGGGCCGGCCGCCCGGCCGCGACCAGCACCAGCTCCTCGTGCAGCAGTTCGGTGACCGCCAGCGCGGGCTCCTGCTCGCCGCTCGGCCGGGTGATGGTCAGCGCGAGGTCCAGCTCCCCCGCCGCCAGCCAGCCGACCAGGTCGCGCGAGCCGCCCTCGCGGACCACCAGCGCCACCCCTGGGTAGCGGTCCCGGAAGACCCGCAGCACGTCCGGCACCAGACTGGTGCACAGGCTCGGCGGTGCGCCCAGCCGGACCCGGCCGCGGCGCAGCTGCACCGTCTCCTGCACGGCCAGCCGGGCGCTCTCGGTGTCCGCGAGGATGCGCCGGGCCAGCGGCAGCAGGGCGTCCCCGGCGTCCGTGAGCGCGATGTTGCCCCGGGTGCGGTGGAACAGTTCCGCGCCCAACTCCCGTTCCAGGGCCCGGATCTGTTGCGAGAGTGACGGCTGCGCGACGTGTGCCGCCTCGGCGGCCCGGGTGAAGTGCCGGGTCTCGGCGACGGCCAGGAAGTAGCGGAGTTGCTGGAGCTGCACAGGGCCAGGATAGGCCGCATCGATAGCCCATGCCTATCGTCATGAGCCGCATCATGTCTTGGACGTACCCTCGCCGCCGTCCCTACCGTTGCTGCCATGACAACCGCGACTCGGACGGCCCGGCATCCGTCCACCCTGGCGACCCTGTGGCGGTCGACCGTCGGCAAGAAGGCGGTCATGGCCGTCACCGGACTGGCCATGCTGCTGTACCTGGTCGCGCACATGCTGGGCAACCTCAAGGTGTTCTTCGGCCCGGACGACATCAACGGCTACGCGGCCTGGCTGCGCACCATCGGACAGCCCTTCCTGGGCCACGAGTGGTTCCTGTGGATCGCCCGGGCGGGCCTGCTGGCCGCCGTGGTGCTGCACGGCGTCTCCGCGTACCAGCTCAGCCGCCGCGACCTCGCGGCCCGCCCGAGCCGGTACGTGCACAAGCGCCGCCGCGCCAGCTACGCGACGCGGACCATGCGCTGGGGCGGGGTGATCCTGGCGCTGTTCATCGTCTGGCACATCCTCGACCTCACCACGCTGACCGTGAACCCGGGCACCGATCACGGCCAGACGTACCAGAACATCGTGGCCTCCTTCGGCCGCTGGTACGTCGACGTGTTCTACGTCGTCGCGATGCTGGCCGTCGGCCTGCACATCCGGCACGGGTTCTGGAGCGCCGCGCAGAC
Source organism: Kitasatospora sp. NPDC001261 (assembly GCF_042896795.1). Classification (NCBI taxonomy): domain Bacteria; kingdom Bacillati; phylum Actinomycetota; class Actinomycetes; order Kitasatosporales; family Streptomycetaceae; genus Kitasatospora; species Kitasatospora sp. NPDC001261. The sequence continues at coordinate 9,542 of NZ_JBIAXP010000019.1, read as the reverse complement.
CCTCGGCGCCAACAACGCCCGCCGCGACCGGGCGCTCAAGCTGGTCGCGAACGGCCTGGCGCTGGTGCTGACCGCCGGCTTCCTGTCCGTCCCCGTGGCCGTGATGACCGGAGTCGTGAAGTGAGCAGTGGTGGCCCGAGGCGTGAAGTGAGCAGTGGTGACATGAGCTACCTGGAGTACACCCTCGGCGAGCCGGTCGCCGACGCCAAGGCCCCCGCCGGGCCGATCGAACAGCGCTGGGACCAGCGGCGGTTCGACGCCAAGCTGGTCAACCCGGCCAACCGGCGCAAGCACACCGTGATCGTGGTCGGCACCGGCCTGGCCGGCGGCGCGGCCGGCGCCACCCTGGCCGAACAGGGCTACCACGTGGTCCAGTTCTGCTTCCAGGACTCCCCCCGGCGCGCCCACTCGATCGCCGCCCAGGGCGGCATCAACGCGGCCAAGAACTACCGCAACGACGGCGACTCGGTCCGCCGGCTGTTCTACGACACCGTCAAGGGCGGCGACTTCCGGGCCCGCGAGTCCAACGTGCACCGGCTGGCCCAGGTGTCGGTGGAGATCATCGACCAGTGCGTGGCCCAGGGCGTGCCCTTCGCCCGCGAGTACGGCGGCCTGCTGGACACCCGGTCGTTCGGCGGCGTCCAGGTCTCCCGGACCTTCTACGCCCGCGGCCAGACCGGCCAGCAGCTGCTGCTCGGCGCCTACCAGGCGCTCTCCCGGCAGGTCGCCGCCGGGAACGTGGAGCTGCACCCGCGCACCGAGATGCTCGACCTGCTGGTGGTCGACGGCCGGGCCCGCGGCATCGTCGCCCGCGACCTCGTCACCGGCGAGATCCGCTCCTACACCGCGGACGCCGTGGTGCTCGCCAGCGGCGGCTACGGCAACGTCTTCTACCTCTCCACCAACGCCAAGAACTCCAACGCCACCGCGATCTGGCGGGCGCACCGGCGCGGCGCGTACTTCGCCAACCCGTGCTTCACCCAGATCCACCCGACCTGCATCCCGCGCTCGGGCGACCACCAGTCCAAGCTCACCCTGATGAGCGAGTCGCTGCGCAACGACGGCCGGATCTGGGTGCCCAAGGCGAAGGGCGACAACCGGCCGCCCGGGCAGATCCCGGAGGAGGAGCGGGACTACTACCTGGAGCGGATCTACCCCTCCTTCGGCAACCTGGTGCCGCGCGACATCGCCTCCCGGGCCGCCAAGAACGTCTGCGACGAGGGCCGCGGCATCGGCCCCGGCGGCCAGGGCGTCTACCTGGACTTCGCCGACGCGATCCGCCGGCTGGGCCGGGACGCCGTCGAGGCCAAGTACGGCAACCTCTTCGAGATGTACGAGCGGATCACCGCCGAGGACCCGTACCGGGTGCCGATGCGGATCTACCCGGCGATCCACTACACGATGGGCGGGCTCTGGGTCGACTACGACCTGCAGACCACCGTCCCGGGCCTGTTCGCGATCGGGGAGGCCAACTTCTCCGACCACGGCGCCAACCGACTCGGCGCCAGCGCCCTGATGCAGGGCCTGGCCGACGGCTACTTCGTGCTGCCGCCCACCATCAACGACTACCTGGCCCGCCACCCGCTGCCGGCCGTGCCCGCCGACCACCCGGTGCTCGCCGAGGTGGAGGCCGAGGTCGAGGACCGGCTCAACCTGATCCTCGCGGTGGACGGCGACCGCACCCCGGACTCCTTCCACCGCGAACTCGGCGAACTGCTCTGGGACGAGTGCGGGATGGCCCGCGACGAGGCCGGGCTGCGCCGGGCGCTGGAGCGGATCCCGCTGCTGCGCGAGGAGTTCTGGCGCCGGATCAAGGTGCCGGGCACCGGGCAGGAGCTCAACCAGTCGCTGGAGAAGGCCAACCGGCTGGTCGACTACTTCGAACTGGCCGAGCTGATGTGCCTGGACGCGCTGCACCGCGCCGAGTCCTGCGGCGGCCACTTCCGCACCGAGAGCCAGACCCCCGACGGCGAGGCCGCCCGCCGCGACGAGGACTACTCCTACGCCGCCGCCTGGGAGTTCACCGGCACCGGCGCGGCACCCGTCCTCCACCGCGAGGAACTCGACTTCGAGTACGTCCACCCCACCCAGCGGAGCTACGCATGAACCTCACCCTGCGCATCTGGCGCCAGGCGGGCCCGGACGCACCCGGCTCGATGACCACCTACCGGGTCGGCGGGATCAGCCCGGACATGTCCTTCCTGGAGATGCTGGACACCCTCAACGAGGAGCTGATCACCCGCGGCGACCAGCCCGTCGCCTTCGACCACGACTGCCGCGAGGGCATCTGCGGCGCCTGCGGCATGGTCATCAACGGCCAGGCGCACGGCCCCGAGCGCACCACCACCTGCCAGCTGCACATGCGGCACTTCCAGGACGGCGACACCATCGACGTCGAGCCCTGGCGGGCGGCGGCGTTCCCGGTGGTCAAGGACCTGGTGGTGGACCGCTCGGCCTTCGACCGGATCATCGGCTCCGGCGGCTACATCACCGCCCCCACCGGCAGCGCCCCCGAGGCGCACGCCACGCCCGTCCCCAAGGAGACCGCCGACACCGCCTTCGAGCACGCCGAGTGCATCGGCTGCGGCGCCTGCGTGGCGGCCTGCCCGAACGGCTCGGCGATGCTCTTCACCTCCGCCAAGGTGGTGCACCTCAACGTGCTGCCGCAGGGCGCGCCGGAACGGGCCGCCCGGGTACGGGACATGGTCTCGGCCATGGACGCCGAGGGCTTCGGCGGCTGCACCAACACCGGTGAGTGCGCCACCGCCTGTCCCAAGGGCATCCCGCTGCCCAGCATCGCGGCGATGAACCGGGAGTTCCTGCGGGCCGCCCGCGGCTGACGACTCCCCCACGACGGTCGGCCCCTCGCTCTGGTGCTCAGGCGAGGGGCCGACGCCGTTCTGGAACAGGGCGTGCGGCGACGGTTCGCGCTACCCGTACGGGTGGTGGATCGCCCGGGGCCGTGCTTCCTGACGGGGAATCGCGCTACGGTGGTGTCCGCTACGGAAGGACGGCATATGCCCGAGGTTCAGTCCTGTTCCGGTTGCGGCGGGTCCGGGGGGACCCAGAAGACCGAGGCCACGGTCGAACTGGACGAGGAAGGAAGCATGGTGCCCAGTGTCCACACCTTCTGGTCGCCCTGCGGCCGGTGCCACGGATCCGGAACGGTGATCGTCGGATGAGGTTCGTCTTCGAATGCGTCGAGTGCGGTGGGCACTACCTGCCGCCCGAGGAGATGGTGTACCCGGACGGGCCGGCCTCGCCGGTCTGGTGCACCGCCTGCCAGAGCGCCAAGCGCGCGGCCGGCGTCCGGGAGGACCCGCTGCTCGCCCGGGTCGCGCTGGCCGCCGCCCGGGCCGCACTGGCCCGGCGGGCCGCGGAGGCGGCCGAGCAGCCCGCCCGCCCCGACGTCCGCCCGTCCCGCCCGCCGCGGTCCCGCCGGGCCCGCTCCGGCCCCGGCGTGCTGCGCGGCAAGCTGGGCTGACGGCCCGCGGGACGACGGGTCGGCGGGGCCAGGGCCGGGGCATACGAACCGACGGTTCGTCAGTTATCCGCCACGACAATGAACTTGTGCGGACCCGGAGCCTGCTGGCACATTGTCCTCCCTCGCACGACAGCCTTGGGGGACATGGCCATGCAGCCGACCGATCCTTCCGATTCGACCCGGGCCGGACAGACCGGCTCCTTCCCGTTCGTTCCGCCGCCTCCGCCCGGCGGGCCGCCGACACCGGCCCCGTTCGGGCCGCCGCCGCCCACCACCCCGCCGCCGGCCTTCACGAGCGGTCCCGCCGGCACCCCGACCACCACCCGCGTCGCGGTCACCAACCGCATCCTCTGGATCGGGCAGGCCGCGTACCCGCTCGCCAACGTGGCCCGGGTCGGCACCTCCCTGATCGTGCCCGGCCGGCGCCGCGCGCTCCTGCGGCTGCTCGCCTTCGGCCTGGTCGTCTTCCTGCCGGTGCTCGTGATCTCGCAGGCCACCAGCGGATCGTCGGGCTCGTTCAGCTCGTCCTCGGACTCCGGGTCCGGCACGCTGTTCCTCGTCGCGATGATCCTCGTGGCGCTCTACTTCCTGATCTTCACCTGGCCGGTGCTGCGCCGGCCCGACCTGTACGTGCTGGCCGTGGACACCGCCGGCCCGCCGACCGCGGTGCTGGCCTGGCTCACCGCGGAGCCGGCGTTCGAGCTGCAGGCCACCATCACCCGCGCGATCGAGAACCCGCAGGCCGAGTTCCAGCAGATCGTCCAGACCATCAGCGTGGACCTGCGGCAGTACCAGTTCGGCGACAGCGTCAACATCTACGGCGGCCAGGGGAACACGGGAGTCAGCAAGTGAACGACAACGAGCGTCCGGACGTCCAGTACGGCGACCGCGTCACCATCCACGGCGGCAGCGGCAACGTCGGCATCCAGCACAACAACGGGCCGGCCGGGGACCAGGCGCTGCCGCCGGAGGTCGCCGCGCTGTTCGCGCGGCTCGCCGCCGTGGTCACCGACCTGGCCCGGGACGGGCGGCTCCACGAGGCGGACCGGCAGAGCCTCGCCGAGGCCCTGCCGGTGCTGACCAGCCCCGCCGCCGAGGAGCCGAGGAGCCGGCGCAACACCCTGCTGCTGCTGGCCGGCCTGGCCCAGAGCGTCGGCGAGGCCGCCGCGCCCGCGCTGGGCCTGGCGAACCAGCTCCTGGCCCTGCTCAGCGGCTGACCGACCGGCCGGCGCCCACCCACTCGCGGGCGCCGGCCTACGCCGTACCCCTTGCTCCCGTCTCCGCCGCCGTCTCGGTGAGGAAGCGTTCCACCAGCTCGGCGACGGTCTCCGGGGCGTCCTCGGGGCTGTAGTGGCCGACGCCGGGCAGTTCGACGGCCCGGCCGCGCGGGAACGCCTCGGCGAACAGGGGCAGGAAGTGCCGGGCGGCGAGGGTGCGGTCGGCCGCGCCCCAGAGGGCGAGCGCGGGCAGGGCGGCGAGCGCCGCGCGGGCCTCGGCGCCCGGGGTCTCGAAGGTGTGCGCCCCGGTGGCGAAGCCCTTCGCCCAGCCGATCGCCCCGGCGGCCTCCGCGGGGGACGGGAAGGCCGCGCCGTAGGCGGCCAGCCAGGTGTCGGTGATCAGGGCGTTGTTCTCGAAGCCGTTGAGCTTCAGGGTGCTGAGGACGGTGTGGCGGAGTTCGCCGAGGACGGCGTCCAGGCTGCCGTCGGCGTGCGCCCGGGCGATCCAGCCGAACCACGGGGACTCGGCCGCGTTGGCGGCGAGCGCCGCGGCGAGGCCGGGCTGGCCGAACGGCGTGGGCCCGTTGACGCTCACCACCCGGGCGATCAGCTCCGGGCGGCGGGCGGCCAGGCCCATGCCGACCGGCCCGCCGAAGTCGTGCAGGACCAGGGTGATTTCGCGCAGGCCGAGGTCCAGGACGAGCGCCTCCAGGTTGTCGACGTGGTCCTGCAGCCAGTAGGTCCGGTCGGCCGGGGTGGCGCTCTTGCCGAAGCCCATGTGGTCGGGGACGACCACCCGGTGGGTCGGGGCCAGGCGGCGGACCAGGTCGCGGAAGAGGTAGCCCCAGGTGGGTTCGCCGTGCAGGCAGAGCACCACGGGGCCGGTGCCCTCGTCCACGTAGTGCTGGCGGAAGCCGGCGGCGGTGCTGAAGTGCGGCCGGTACGGGAAGGTGCCGTCGAAGGTCTCGTGGGCGGCGATCATGGTCGGGCTCGCTCCAAGGTGGTAGCAACTTAAAACCGCAAGGCCGAGGCTAGGCCTTGCGGTTTTATTACGCAACCACGCTGGTCGGAGCGGTCATTGGCGGTCTCAGAACAGCGCCTCCTGGGTGTCCGGCTCCGGCGGGCGCAGACGCTCCTGGAGGACCAGGCCCTCGGACCCGCGGCCGGTGACCGGGCTGAGCGTCCAGCCGGTGAGCAGCCGGCTGTCCAGCAGCAGCGGGCCGGAGCCGTCCGCCTGGTCCAGGAAGAGGTGCCGGCCCACCGGCGCGCGGAGCCGGCCCGCGAGCACCGCGCCGTCGGCCAGCCCGGCGATCTCCCGGTACGCCTCCGGGGCGCCGCCGGCCAGCCCGTAGCGCTCGACGTGGTCGACCACCGGCCGGTCGGCGAGCAGCTCCACGGCGTGGCCGTCCAGCAGCCGGTGCGCCCGGGCGCGGGCGTCGCCGAGCACCGTACGGCGGTACGGGACGTCGCCGTGCGACCACCACTGCTCGGTCTTGATCCGGGACTTGTACCGCTCGCGGGCCAGGCCCGAGGCGGCGACGGTGAGTTCGGCGCGCCGGACCGCCGGCAGAGCGCCGCGGGCGGTGAACGCGTAGGCCAGCGCGCCCTGTTCGAGCAGCCGGCTGTCGCCGCGCTGCTCGGCGGTCAGGCCGACCTTGAGCAGGCCCTCGCCGAACCAGGCGAGGTAGAGCAGGTAGGTGCGGCCGTCGTCGAGGATCTGGTCCCGGGCGAGGGCGAGGCCGCGGTCCACGCTCTGGCAGGCCGGGCACTGCGTCGCGCCGCCGCCCGGGTCGGTCACCGCGTGGTGCGGGCAGGGCGTGCGCTCCGTCGCCCCGGCCAGCCAGGCCCCCACGCAGCGGCGCGGGCCGCCCAGCAGCCAGCCGACCTCCACCCCCGGCGCCACGGCGCGCTCGTGCACCTGCGCGCCGCGCGCGGCCCCGAGCGCGGCGCGGCCGTCCCGCCAGCTCAGGCCGGTGGAGACCCAGCCGGCGGGGCGGGCCCGGTGCTCGGGGGTCTGCGGGGGCTGCGGGGGGATCGTCACGTTTCTCCTGGCCGTCGGTAGCCGACGAGACTACCCGGTGCCACCGACAGGCCGGGCGGCCCGGCGGGGCCACACCCCTGCCACCCCGCCCGCCGGCCCCCTCGACAGGGCGTCAGGTCCGTGGCGGCCGGCCCCTCCTCCCCGCCCGAAAGCCCCGCAGGTCACCGGCGCTTGGCCGGGCGGGGTGTTCACGTTCTATTGTGGCGGGCGCGGTCGGCGGCGCGGTCGGGAGGCGGCGCCGCGGCGGCCGCATCGGGCGCGAGGCGAATGGGGTGGGCGGACGGTGTCGGGGCGGCGGAGCAGCGGGGTGCTGGCGATCTGGGCGGAGGCGCAGCGACAGCAGCAGCGCCGGGAGGAGGCCCGGTGGCGCGCCGAGGCGGCGGAGCAGCGCCGCCGGGAGCGGGAGCAGCGGGAGGTGCAGAAGGCGGCGGCCCGCGGCGAGCGCGAGGCGCAGCGCGCCTACCAGCAGTCGCGGGAGGCGGAGGTGGCCCGGCGGACGGCCGAACTGGACGCCCGGGTCGAGGAGTTGCGGGGGCTGCTGGCCGCCGGGCTGGCCGCGCCGGCCTTCGGCCCGCAGGCCCTGCTGGCGCCGCGGGCGGTGCCGCCCTTCGATCCGGGGCCGCTGGGCGAGCCGGTGCCGATGCCGGACCAGTCCTCGGCCCGGTACTTCGTGCCGCCGCCGGACCCGGTGCAGGCCCGCAACCCGGGGGTGCGGCAGCAGTACGAGCAGTACCTGGCCCAGGCCCGGGCCCGGTTCGAGCAGGACTGGTACGCCGCGCAGGCCCGGGAGGTGGACCGGCAGCACCGGCTGGCCGCGTACCACCAGGAGTACCTGGCCGGGGTCGAGCAGTCCCGCCGGCAGCAGGAGGAGCTGGCCGCCCGGACCGAGGAGCTGCTGCGCCGGCTGCGGGCGGGCGAGCCGGAGGCGGTGCAGGAGTACTTCACGGCCGGTCTGTACGCCTCGGCGGCCTGGCCGGAGGGCTTCCCGCACCGGCTGGCGGCGGCGTTCGACGCCGGGAGCCGGCAGCTGGTGGTGGACTGGGAGCTGCCCGGGCCGGACGTGGTGCCGGCCGCCGGCCGGGTGCGGTACGTGAAGTCGGACGACCGCGAGGCCGAGGTGGCCCGCCCGGCGACGGAGCGCAAGGCGCTGTACCGGGAGGTGCTGGCGCAGTCGGCGCTGCGGGTGGCGGTGGAGCTGTTCCGGGCGGACCGGGACGGGCTGCTGGACTCGGTGGTGCTGAACGGCTTCGTGCTCGGCATCGACCCGGCGACCGGCCGGGAGGCCGAGCGCTTCCTCTCCACCCTGACCGCCACCCGGGCGGGCTTCGCCGCGCTGGCGCTGGACCGGGTGGACCCGGTGGAGTGCTTCCAGGGCCTGGGCGGCCGGCTGTCGGCGCGCCCGGAGCGGCTGGACGAGGTGCGGCCGGACCGGCGGCCGGAGAGCGTCGGCGGGAGCCTGGCCGGGCACGGCGGCGAGGACGAGCCGGACCTGTTCGAGATGGACCCGCTGGACTTCGAGGAGCTGATCGCGGAGCTGTTCCGGCTGCGCGGCTTCCGGGTGATGACCACGGCCCGCAGCGGCGACGTCGGGGTGGACGTGGTGGCCGAGGACCTGGACCCGGTGACCGGCGGCACGATCGTGATCCAGGCGAAGCGCTACAAGAAGACCGTCCCGCCGACGGCGGTGCGCGACCTGGAGTCGACCGTCCGCCACCACGGTGCGATCAAGGGCATCCTGGTCACCACCGCGGGCTTCGGCCGCGGCTCGTACAGCTACATCGAGGGCAAGCCGCTGGCCCTGGTGAGCGGCCCGGAGCTGGTCGCCCTGCTCGCCGAGCAGGGCCTGCGCGGCCGGCTCGGCGGCGACGGCTCCTCCTCCGCCGCCGCCTCGGCCGCCGCGAACGACCGGTCCGAGGAGGCGCGCGAGACCGCCCTCACGGTGAGCTGGCAGAGCCGGACGGCCGGCGGGGACGCGGTGGAGCTGGACGTCACCGCCTTCCTGTGCGCCGGCGGCCGGGTGCTGAGCGACGAGCACTTCGTGTTCTTCAACAGCCCGCAGGACCCGGACGGCGCCGTGCGGCTGCACCCGACCCGCTCGGTGCCGGGCGAGCCGACCCGGGCGGCCCGGCTGGCCCTGGACCTGCACCGGCTGCCAGCCGCCGTCGAGGAGGTGGTGGTCGCCGTCTCCACCGAGGAGGAGGACCACCCGGCGCTGCCGCTCGGCTACGTGCACGGGCTGGCGCTCGCCGCCGCGTACGGGCCGGGCGCCGGCGGACCGGACGCCTGGGCGGGCCCGACCGGCGGGGTGCCGGACAGCGCGATGCTGCTCGGGGCGTTCCGCCGGGCCTCCGGCGGCTGGGAGTTCAGCCCGTCCGGGCGGGCGGTGACGAACGGCCTGGCCGGGCTGGCGGCGGCCTTCGGCGTGGCGGTCGAGTAGTCGGCCGGGCCCCGGCCCCTTCCGGAACCGTCCGGAGCCTGCCGGGGCCCTTGGTCCTCAGGGTCCGGCGTCATACCTGAGGAGGAGAAGGCCCCCCGCCGTCCCGCCGGGTCGGCGGGGGCCGACCCTCCGCGTGGCATACGAATCGCATTCGAACAGCTTGGGATGATGTTACGGAGTTAAACATTCCGTTAATCAGCCCGAGGAGTCCACGTGACGTTCCCCGCAACCGCCGTCCACACCGGCCGCGCGGCCGCCCGAGCCACCAGCCTGAACAAGGTCTACGGGGAGGGGGAGACCCGCGTCGTCGCCCTCGACAACGTCAGCGTCGTGTTCCCCCAGGGCGAGTTCACCGCCATCATG
>NZ_JBIAXP010000018.1:119603-207029 GCF_042896795.1 Kitasatospora sp. NPDC001261 | reverse complement strand
ATGCAGTTGCGCCCAAGAACGCCGCCCCAGCGCAGTAAGGCAGTCACGAGGCGTCACCGCCCTGGCTTGACAACATCATTGGGAATCTCCCTGCCAGGCATCCAGATGCCACCTCGCAAACCTGGACGGAGACAGGCCGCGCGATGGACGATCAGTTCGCCCCCAATAGTCCAGCACCAGACGCCAATTCTGTTGCTGTACTGTCAATTTGACCACAACAGGGCACCGAACAACTTGAAGCAACAACCACTCTCCACGCCTGCCGGCACCACTTCCTAACCCGGTCGGCCTTTCCCCGGAGTCGACATGACCGAGCCCTACCTGCGTCACCACGACAGCCAGGCCCCTGAGGGTCGGCGTGCACGTGTGTTCCTGGCCGCCCCGCTGATGCGACTGACCGGGCCGGCCGACAGCGTGGTGACCCTCGCCAGCCGGACGCGGCTGACGACGCTCCGCACCACCCTCCTCCGCAGCGGTGCCGCCGTGTACAGCGCGCACCACAGCGACGCCTGGACCATCTCCGGCCGCGCGCCGGAGCCCCGCGTCCCCTCCGACTTCCGCGCCCTCCAGTCCGCGGACCTCGTGTTCGCCTACGTCGGCGCCCCGCTCTCGGCCGGCGTGAGCCTGGAGCTCGGCTGGGCGTCCGCGCTGCGCAAGCCGATCGTCCTCCTGGTCGACGAGGCCATCACCCACAACCCGCTGATCGCCACCATCGAGCAGGTCGCCCCCGTCCTCCCGCTGGTCTTCGACGACACCTGGTCGCAGGAGGCCCTCAACCACACGGTCGAGACCGCGCTCGACTGGGCCGGCATGGCGCTCTCCCTGCGCGAGGGCTTCTGGACCGCCCCCGGCGAGCAGTTCAACGTCCCCCGACAGCAGCCCGCCGTCCCCGGCTACTGGCCGACCGGCGCCGCCACCGGCTGAGCAGCGGCTACCCACCGGGCTCCCCCGCCCGGGCTCCCCGCATCTGCCAGCCCAACTGGAACAGCGTCTCCGCGTCGTACAGCTCACGCAGCCGGGCGATGTGACCGGCGACGGTGCGTTCGCTCAGCCCCAACCGGCTGGCGATCGCCCGCTGCGTGAGGCCGCGGGCGAGCAGCCGCGCGACCTGCTCGTGGGCGGCGGGTTCCGTCGACGTGGCCGCCAGGTCGGCCCAGTCCACGACCTGCGCCTGCCGCCACTGTTGTTCGAAGACCCCGACCAGGTACGTGACGGTCGCGGGATCCTCCACCACCGCAGCGGCCCTGTTGTCGGGGGCGGCCGGGATCAGGGCGACGGTTCGGTCGAAGATGAGGGTCCGGCTGAAGGCCGCGTCGAGGACCCGGATCCGCGAACCGAGCTTCGTGGTCTCCGCCGCGTACTCGACCTGATCCCGGTCCAGCCTGGCCTGCGGTTGGTAGATCGTGCGCACCGAGCCACCGCGCTCGATGTAGCGGCACGTCTGCGCGAGGCTGTCCTCCCGCTGAGCCGGAGGATGGAACCTGCCCGGCTGGGCGGTCAGGCACTCGTGCGGATAGTCCTTGATGAGCTGGGAGAGCAGGTGCCGGATCTCCACCATGCCCGCCACCTGCCGGACGCCACTCGCCACGTCCCTACGACGCGGAGCCGCGTCGTAGGCCTGGGTGAGGTCCTCCAGCAGATCCGGGAGACTGGCTGCCCTGGCGAGCAGACGGCTGCTCTCCTCCCGTAGGTCGGCGCCCAGACGCTCGCTCACGGCCCGGGGATTGATCGCGCTGTAGACGCCGTCCGCCGCGTGCAGAACCAGGAAGCCGAGGTCGGCGAGCTGCCTGACCCCCGCTTCGTCCTGCGCTCGGACCTCACTGAGCCGGAGACGTCCGCCGTCCCTGAGGATCTCCCGGTAGAGCTCCCGGGCGGCGGCGTCCGGCAGGTCGGCGTCAGGCATCGTGGGCTCCCCGCATCTGCCAGCCCAGTTGGAACAGCGTCTCGGCGTCGTACTGATCCCGCAGCCGGGCGATGTGGGCCGCGACCGTCCGCTCGCCCAGGCCCAGGCGGGTGGCGATCGCCCGCTGGGTGAGGCCGCGGGCGAGCAGCCGGCCGACCTGCTCAGGCACGGACGGCTCGCTGGAACCGGATGCCAGGGAGGCCCAGTTGACGCCCTCGGCGTCCTGCCAGTGCAGTTCGAAGGTCCGCACCAGGAAGTCGACCACGGCCGGGTCGTCGATGACGGCCGCGCTGGTTACCCCCGGTGCGGCGGCGACCACCGCCACGGTGCGGTCGAAGATCAGCATCTTGGGGAACGAGAACGCCGCGACCCTGATGTGGCAGCCGATCCCGGTCAGCCGGGCAGCCAGTCGGACGGTCGAGGCGTCGAGACGGGCCGCGGACTGGTAGAGGGTGCGGATCGAACCGCCCGTCTCCAGGAAGCGGCGGGCGTGGTTCACGGTGTCGTCGGCGGCGTCCACCGGCCGGGCGCCGCCGGGGTGGGCGCAGAGTGCCTCGTGGCGGAGCTCCTCGGAGAGTTGGGAGACCTGGTGCCGGATGTTCTCCATGCCCTCGACGACCCGGGTGCTCCCGGAACGGTCGCGGCGGCGGGACGCCGCGTCATAGGCGACGGTGAGGTCGCCGAACACGTCCGGGAGTTCCTCGGCCCGTGTCAGCAGACGCGTGCCGGCCGCCCGCAGGTCGGCGCCGATCCGGGCCGTGACCGAGCGCGGGTCCACCGCGCTGAGCGAGCCGTCCAGGACGTACGGCTTCAGCAGCCCCAGGTCCATCAGGGTCTGGACGGTCTGCGCGTCCTCCTCCGCCACGTCCGCGATCCGGATCCGGCCGCCCTCGCGCAGGATGGCCAGGTAGAGGGCGCGGGCGGTGTCGTCGAGCAGGGCGAATCCGGTATCGGTCACAGCCGCTCCCCCCGCATCTGCCAGCCCAGCTGAAACAGCGTCTCGGCGTCGTACTGCTCCCGCAGCCGGGCGATGTGGCCGGCCACGGTCCGCTCGCCCAGGCCCAGGCGGGTGGCGATCGCGCGCTGGGTGAGGCCCTGGGCGAGCAGTCGGGCGATCTGCTGATGGCTGGGCGAGTCGGCGGAACCGGCGGCCGGGATGACGGCCACGGTGCGGTCGAAGACCAGGAAGCGTGTGAACGGGACGGCGAGGATCCGGGTGGTGCAGCCGAGCAGGGCGACCTCGGCGGCGAAGCGGACGGTCGGCGGGTCCAGTCTGGCCGAGGCCTCGTAGAGCGAGCGCACGGTGCCACCGCGCTCGTGGACGCGGCGGGCGCGGTCGAGGGAGTCGGGTAGCAGTTCGGCGGGACGGGGGCCGCCGGGCTGGGCGGTCATCGTCTCGTCGGGGAACTCCTGGGCCAGCAGTTCCAGTTCGTGCCGGATGTCCTCCTTCGCCGTGAGGTAGCGGACTCCGGCCGGGCCGCTCCGCCGTTTCGGGGTCGCGTCGTAGGCGCGGGTCAGTTCGCCCATCAGTTCGGGCAGTTGCTCGGCCTCCACGAGCAGGCGGGCGCTCTGTCGGCGGATCTCGGTGCCGATCCGCTCCGTGGCCGCCCGCGGGTCGACCGCGCTGTACGCCGCGTCCTGCAACTGCGGCACCAGCAGCCCGAGTTCCACCAGCCGTCGGAGCGCAGGACCGTCTTCCTCGCCGACCTCGGCCGCCCGGACCCGGCCGCCCTCGCGCAGGACGGCGAGGTAGAGGGCGCGGGCGGCGGCGTCCGGGAGGGCGGCGGAGAGCGGGGTGGCGGGGGTGTCAGTCATGGTGTTCTCCGCGGAGCTGCCAGCCGAGGTGGAAGAGGCTGTGGGCGCCGTAGCGGTCGCGCAGCCGGGAGATGTGGGCGGCGACGGTGCGTTCGCTCACGCCGAGCCGGGTGGCGACGGCCCGTTGGGTGAGGCCGCGGGCGAGCAGTCGGCCGATCCGGACGGTGGTGACGGACGGCGGGTCGAGGTGGCGGTCGGCGGGGGTGGCGCGGGCCCAGTCGCGTTCGAACTGGGCGACCAGGTAGGCGACGGTGGTGGGGTCGGTGAGGAAGGCGGCCCGGTTGCGGTCCTCGTCGGCGGGGATGACGGCCACCGCGCGGTCGAAGACCACTACCCGCTCGTACGGTTCGGCGAGGACGCGGACCTGGGCGCCGTGCCCGGTGCGCAGCGCGACCTGGCTCCGTGCGGCGGGGTCGGCGAGGGTGACCGGCTGGTAGACGGTGCGCAGCGAGCAGCCGCGGCGGAGCAGCGAGAGGTCCTGGGCGAGGGCCATCCGGAGGGCTTCGAGGGGACGCGGTCCGGGCTGGGCGGCGAGGACCTCCTCCCGGCATTCCGAGACGAGTTCGCCGACCCGCCGGCGGACTTCGGCGGCGTCGTCGACGGTGCCGGCCGCAGGATCGCCGGTACCGGGATCGCCCGTACCGGGGTGGACAGCCGGGAGGTCGACGCCCGGGTGGCGGGCGGCGTCGTAGGCGCGGGCCAGTGGCCCGAGGGTGCCCGGGAGCCGCTCGGCGTGCCGTAGCAGGCGGAGGGCGCGGGTGCGCAGTTCGAGGCCGATCCGGTCGCCGAGGGCGCGCGGGCTGGCGGCGGTCCAGCCGGTGGCGGTGGGGGTGAGCAGGCCGCGGGCGACGAGGGCGGCCAGGGTGGGGCGGTCGGCGGGGGCGAGGTCCTCGGGGCGCAGTCGGCCGCCGCCCCGGACGGCGGTGAGGTAGAGCGCCCGCTCGGCCGGGCCCGGCTCATCGGTCATCGCGGGAGCCTCGCATCAGCCAGCCGAGTTGGAAGAGGGTCTGGGCGCCGTAGCGGTCGCGCAGCCGGGAGATGTGGGCGGCGACGGTGCGTTCGCTCAGGCCCAGCCGGGTGGCGACGGCGCGCTGGGTGAGGCCGCGGGCGAGCAGCCGGCCGACCCGGTCGGGGATGGTGCGGGCGGGTGCCTGGCCGGGGGCGGCGGCGCCGGCGGTGTCGGCGCGGGCCCAGTCGCGTTCGAAGGTGCCGACCAGGTAGGTGATGGTGGCCGGGTCGGTGATGAAGGCGGCGGTGCTGTTGTCGTCGTTGGCGGAGATCACGGCGACGGTCCGGTCGAAGACGATCAGCCGCTGGAAGGGCTCGTCGAGCACCCGGATGAGCGAGCCGTGCCGGGTGACCTCCTCGGCGTAGGCGAGGGCGGGCGGGTCGGCGAGGGCGACCGGCTGGTAGATGGTGCGCAGCGAGCAGCCGCGCCGGAGCAGTTGGACGTCCTGGAGGAGGGCGACCTGGAGGGTGTCGGCGGGCCGGTGGCCGGGTTGCGCGGTGAGGACCTCGGAGCGGCAGTCGGAGACCAGTTGGGAGATCCGCTGGCGGATGTGGACGTGCCCCTCGACGTGGACGGCGCCGCCGGCCCGGTCGGTCGGCCGGGGCATCGCGTCGTAGGCCCGGGTGAGGCCGTCGAGGGCGCCCGGGAGGTTCTCCGCGCGGACCAGCAGCCGGGTGGCCTCGCTGCGCAGTTCGGCGCCGAGGCGGTCGCTGACCGAGCGCGGGCTGACGGCGGTGTAGCAGCGGTCCATCCGGTTGACCATCAACAGGCCGATGTCGATGAGCTGTTGGAGCGCGCCCCGGTCGGCGTCCGCGACCTCGCCGGTGGGGACGCGGCCGCCCTCGGCGATGATGGCCAGGTAGAGCTGCCGGGCGGCCTCGTCGGGCTCCTCGCCCACCGGTCCCTGCTGCGGTGTGACCGCCGGTTCCGCCGTCACGTCGCACTCTCCCTGCCGGACGCCTCTCCCCTGGTGCTGCCCCTGTTCCTCGCCGCGCGGGCCGCGGCACCGGTGGGCCGGGCGGGCTCACGGTGCCGGTGGGCGGTACGGCGTGATCATGGATCAGGCGGTCACGGTACCGGGTGGGACGGCGGACCCCCGGGCCCGGGTGCCGTCGCACGCCGGGTCGTCCGGGGGCCGCCATCGGTACGCCAATGCCAAGGCGCTCCCGTCGAGGCGGAGCAGCAACGCCTCGACGGGTCCGGCCGGGAGGCCATCACCACACATGGCCCCGGCCGGCGCCCTTCCCCCCCGTTCCACCGGTGCGGGTTGTCGCACCTGCGGTCAGTTTCGAAGAGCGAGTCGCCACCATCAGGCTGCGGTTGCCTGGACGACTTGGCGTGCCTCCACCCTCACAGCGTGACGGCCGGTGAACAAGTGCCGCCCGAGTGCATGTTCGCGCAATTGCAGCTATCTGCATCCGGGCGCGGCCGCGGGCGGTTCGGGCGGTGGGGCGGATTCCGGTGGGAACCCGGGCCTGGAAGGGGAGTCGGCGCCGACCGGCACTTCCGCCGGGCGGCCGTGCGCGGTCGTCCCGGCCGTGCACGTTCCTGCATCGGCGGCGTGCTCCTGAGCCGTACCGTCCGCGCGCGGGGACGGGCCCCGCACCACGCGGACGGCCGCCCCGGGCGACGGCCGCCCCGGGCGACGGGCCCCTCAGCGGGCCAGCAGCCGCCCCCGCGCGAGCCCGGCCGCGGTGCCGCCCGCGGCGAGCACCCAGGCGGACGCGAGCAGCAGGTAGAGGCCGACGGCCAGCGCGCTGAAGCCCGCGAAGCCGGTGTGCCGGGCGAGCGCGGAGGCGCCGGTGACGCAGGTGCCGACCGGGAAGGTGTACGCCCACCAGGTCATCGCGAACGGCATCCCGGCCCGCCGGGCCCGCAGGTTGGCGGCGAGCGCGACGGCCAGCCAGAGCATCGCGACGCCGATCACCGCCACGCCGTACAGCTCGGCGAGGTCGGTCATGGCGGGGGCCAGCGCGGGCAGTACCGGGCGGGCGGCGTCGGCGAGCTGGTGGACCGCGGTGACGGACTGGCCGAGCGGGCCGAGCACCAGGAACAGCGTGGGGGTGAGCGCCAGGGCGGGCAGCCTGCTGTGGAACAGCC
Organism: Kitasatospora sp. NPDC001261; assembly: GCF_042896795.1. Classification (NCBI taxonomy): domain Bacteria; kingdom Bacillati; phylum Actinomycetota; class Actinomycetes; order Kitasatosporales; family Streptomycetaceae; genus Kitasatospora; species Kitasatospora sp. NPDC001261. The sequence continues at coordinate 200,202 of NZ_JBIAXP010000018.1, read as the reverse complement.
CGGTGAACACCACCGGCAGCAGCACCAGGGTGGCCAGCAGGCCGACGCCGAACAGCGCCCAGCAGCCGTACAGCATGGCCTGCTGGGCCGTTCCGGCCGGCAGGTGCGGGACGAGCGCCGGGCCGCAGGCGGAGGCGACCAGCGGGGCGACCACCGGCAGCAGCCAGGTCGGGTTGGCCTCCAGGGCGGAGACCCGGTGCCGGGTGATCATCAGGTACGGGATGCCGCCGGCCACGGCCAGCGCGTACACGGTGCCGAGGCTCCACAGCACCGCGTCCAGGGCGACCGCCGGGCCGGTGCCGATGACCCGGGAGCCGAGCAGCATGGTGCCCAGTCCGACCGAGAGCAGCGCCATCGGCGGACAGCCGTAGAAGACCGCGGTCGCCGGGTTGTCCAGCAGCTGGGCGCGGGCCGCCTCGCGGTGCCGGGTGAGGTGGACCAGCCGGGCCCCGGCCAGCACCAGCAGGGCGGCCAGCGCGAGCGCCCACAGCACCTCGCCGAAGCCGGTCAGCCCGGGCGGCCGCACCGGCAGGACGGCGGCGCCGTTCGCCAGGATCGCGGTGCCCATCACGGCGGCGTACCAGTTGGGGCCGAGCTGGGCGAGGTCGGGCCGGCGGCGGGCGGCGGGGCGGGCGAGGGGTCGGATACCGGCCAGAGTGGACATGCTCCCACCGTCGCCCGGAGGGCCCGGCGGCCGGTAGCGCCGGGGCTTCTATGGGGGCATAGCCTGGATCTATGCCCCTCTCCTCGCACGTCCCCGAACTCGGCGCCCTGGAACTGCTGCTCGCGGTGGCCCGGCTGGGCAGCGTCGGACGGGCGGCGGCCGAGCTGGGCGTCAGCCAGCCGACCGCCAGCGCCCGGATCAAGGGCATGGAGCGGCAGATCGGCGTCGCGCTGCTGGACCGCTCGCCCCGGGGCAGCCGGCCGACCGAGGCGGGCCGGCTGGTGGTCGAGTGGGCCCGGCAGGTGGTGGAGGCGGCGCAGGCGCTGGACGCCGGGATCGACGCGCTGCGCGAGCGGCGGGACGCCAAGCTGCGGGTGGTGGCCAGCCTGACCGTCGCCGAGTACCTGATGCCCGGCTGGCTGCTGGGCCTGTCCGAGGCCAGCCCGGGCACCGCGGTGACGCTGCGGACGGCGAACTCGGCGGAGGTCGCCGGGCACGTCCTGGCCGGGGACGCCGACCTCGGCTTCGTCGAGGGCCCGTCCACCCCGCCCGGGCTGGCCGGCGCGGTGGTGGCGGCGGACCGGCTGGTGGTCGTGGTGGCGCCCGGCCACCCGTGGGCGCGCCGCCGCGTCCCGCTGACCGGGGCCGAGCTGGCGGCCGTCCCGCTGGTGCTGCGCGAGCCCGGCTCGGGCACCCGGGAGGTACTGGAGGCGGCCCTGAAGCCGTACGGGGGCGCGGTGCGGCCCCGGATGGAGCTGGCCTCGTCGACCGCGCTGAAGGCGGCGGCGATGACCGGGGCGGGGCCGGTCTGCCTGAGCGAGCTGGCCGTGGTGGAGGAACTGGCCACCCGGCGGCTGGTCGAGGTGCCGCTGGTGGAGGAACTGGACCTGCGGCGGCCGCTGCGCGCGGTCTGGCCGGCCGGGCAGCGGCCGAGCGGGCCGGCCCGGGAGCTGCTGGGGCTGACCCGGCGGCCCGTCGGGCGTCCGGCGGCGCGCCGGCTTCCCCCGGCCTGAAGAAGCCCTGTCCGGGAAGGGTTGAGCGGAATAGACTCAACTTAGTGCATGCTGTACGTAGCAGTAGTGAAGGACGACCAGGGAGGACCCCCCAGCAGTGGACGCCAGCAAGTTCACCACCAAGACGCAGGACGCCCTGTCCGCCGCGATCCGGCAGGCGGGCACGGCCGGCAACCCGGACGTCAGGCCGGTGCACATCCTGATCGCCCTGCTGGAGCAGCCCGAGGGCATCGCCCGGCCCCTGCTGGAGGCGGTCGGCGCCGACGTCGCCCGGGTCGACGCCGAGGCCCGCCGCCAGGCGGCCGCGCTGCCCAGCGCGATGGGCTCGACGGTCTCCGCGCCGCAGCTCGCCCGGGACACCATCGCGGTGCTCACCGAGGCCGGCAAGCGCGCGAGCGACCTCGACGACCAGTACGTCTCCACCGAGCACCTGATGGTCGGCCTGGCCGCCGAGGGCGGGCAGGTGGCCGAGCTGCTGGTGCAGCAGGGCGCCACGCCGAAGGCGCTGCTCGCCGCGTTCAAGGACGTCCGGGGCAGCGGCCGGGTCACCTCGCCGGACCCGGAGGGCACCTACAAGGCGCTGGAGAAGTACGGCACCGACCTCACCCAGGCCGCCCGGGACGGCAAGCTCGACCCGGTGATCGGCCGCGACCACGAGATCCGCCGGGTGGTCCAGGTGCTCTCCCGCCGGACCAAGAACAACCCGGTGCTGATCGGCGAGCCCGGCGTCGGCAAGACCGCCGTGGTCGAGGGCCTGGCCCAGCGCATCGTGGCCGGCGACGTGCCGGAGTCGCTGCGCGGCAAGCGGCTGGTCTCGCTGGACCTCAGCGCGATGGTCGCGGGCGCCAAGTTCCGCGGCGAGTTCGAGGAGCGGCTGAAGGCCGTCCTGAACGACATCAAGGCCTCCGACGGCCAGGTCGTCACCTTCATCGACGAGCTGCACACCATGGTCGGCGCGGGCGCCGGCGGGGACTCCGCGATGGACGCGGGCAACATGCTCAAGCCGATGCTGGCCCGCGGCGAGCTGCGGATGGTCGGCGCCACCACGCTGGACGAGTACCGCGAGCGGATCGAGAAGGACCCGGCCCTGGAGCGCCGCTTCCAGCAGGTGCTGGTCGGCGAGCCCAGCGTGGAGGACTCGATCGCCATCCTGCGCGGCCTCAAGGGCCGGTACGAGGCGCACCACAAGGTGCAGATCTCGGACGCCGCCCTGGTCGCCGCGGCCACCCTGTCCAACCGCTACATCACCTCCCGCTTCCTGCCCGACAAGGCGATCGACCTGGTCGACGAGGCGGCCTCCCGGCTGCGGATGGAGATCGACTCCTCCCCGGTCGAGATCGACGAACTCCAGCGCTCGGTCGACCGGTTGCGGATGGAGGAGCTGGCCCTGGAGAAGGAGTCGGACCCCGCCTCGGTCGACCGGCTGGCCCGGCTGCGGCGCGACCTCGCCGACCGGAACGAGCAGTTGAGCGTGCTCACGGCGCGCTGGGAGCAGGAGAAGAAGAGCCTCAACCGGGTCGGCGAGCTCAAGGGGCGGCTGGACGACCTGCACGGCGCGCTCGAACGCGCCCAGCGCGACGGGGACTTCGAGCGGGCGTCCAAGCTGATGTACGCCGAGATCCCGGCCGCCGAGAAGGAGCTCACCGACGCCCAGGAGCGGGCCGCCGACCAGGACGCCTCCGCCTCGATGGTCAAGGAGGAGGTCGGCCCGGACGACGTGGCCGACGTGGTCGCCTCCTGGACGGGCATCCCGGCCGGCCGGCTGCTGGAGGGCGAGAGCGCCAAACTCCTGCGCATGGAGGAGGAGTTGGGCCGTCGCCTGATCGGCCAGAAGGAGGCCGTGCAGGCCGTCTCGGACGCGGTGCGGCGCACCCGCTCCGGCATCGCCGACCCGGACCGCCCGACCGGCTCCTTCCTCTTCCTCGGCCCGACCGGCGTCGGCAAGACCGAACTCGCCAAGGCCCTGGCCGACTTCCTGTTCGACGACGCCCGGGCCATGGTCCGGATCGACATGAGCGAGTACGGCGAGAAGCACTCGGTCTCCCGCCTGGTCGGCGCCCCGCCCGGGTACGTCGGCTACGAGGAGGGCGGCCAGCTCACCGAGGCGGTCCGCCGCCGCCCGTACAGCGTGGTGCTGCTGGACGAGGTGGAGAAGGCGCACCCGGAGGTCTTCGACGTCCTGCTCCAGGTGCTGGACGACGGGCGGCTCACCGACGGCCAGGGCCGCACGGTGGACTTCCGCAACGCCATCCTGATCCTCACCTCCAACCTGGGCTCGCAGTACCTCGTCGACCCGGCCACCCCGGAGGCCGAGAAGCGGGAGCTGGTGCTGGGCACCGTCCGGTCCGCGTTCAAGCCGGAGTTCCTCAACCGGCTGGACGACATCGTGGTCTTCGAGCCGCTGGGCACCGGCGAGCTGAGCCGGATCGTCGACCTCCAGGTGGCCCTCCTGGGCGAGCGGCTGCGGGAGCGGCGGCTCACCCTGGACGTCTCCGAGGCCGCCCGCGACTGGCTGGCGCTCACCGGCTACGACCCGGCGTACGGCGCCCGCCCGCTGCGCCGGCTGGTGCAGTCCGCGATCGGCGACCAGCTGGCCCGGGCGATCCTGTCCGGCGCGGTGCACGACGGGGACACCGTCGTGGTCGAGCGGGACGAGGAGGGCGACCGCCTCACCGTCCGCGGCCGGGGGCCGCTGGAGAAGTAGCACCGCCGGGCGTCCGGCGCACGGGCCGTTCCCTCCGCTCCGGCGGCGGGGGACGGCCCGTTCCGCGTCCCCGGCCCGGTTCGCGCCCCCGGCCCGTTTCGCGCCCCGGGCCGGACGCCGTCACTCCGCCGTCTGCCGCAGCAGCCGCCGCGTCCGGTCCCGCCGGCTGCGCGCCAGCCGGTGCAGTTCGGCCACCTGGGCGTCCGGCAGGTTCCAGGTCTGGGTCAGCAGCCGCAGCGTGGACACCCGCGGGCAGGACACCTCCCGTTCCAGGTCCCGGATCGACCGCACGCTCAGCCCGGTCGCCTCGCCCAGCTGCTCCTGCGTCATCCCCCGGTCCAGCCGGATGCTCCGCAGCAGCGCCCCGAGCGATGCGCCGTCCCCCGTCGCCGCTCCACCCACTCCTGTTCCCCCCTCAATTCCGGACAGTCCGCCTCAGGACAGCTCAACTCACCCGGCTGGGCCGGGATTTGACCGAAGCGATTTCCGTCGCACGCTAACCGCATCCGGCCCGCACGGCAGCCGAACCGGCGCGCCGGGCGCGTGACGTGGCTCACGCGCGCCCTCCGGACGGCCTCCAGCCCGCCCCGGACACCCTCCGTGACCGCCGCCCCGCTCCACCCCCGCCGGAAGCGCCGGGGAACACCCGAGGGAAGCCCGGGGGAAGCCCGGGAAGAACCCGGGAAGGACACCCGGAACGACACCGCGAAGAACGCCGTGAAGAACGCCGGACGAAGATCGACTCGCCCCTCGGCTGCCCCTGTGAGCGGAGCCCCGAATGAGGCAGGATGGGAGGTGGAAAGGGCGGCCTCTCATTGCCGGCCACCACGTGCACTGAGGAATGAGGACCCCCATGAGCATCGACCCGTCGTCCATCCCGTCCTTCGGCGTCCCCCAGGGCGGCCAGCCCGGCGGCCAGGGCGGGCGGCCGGCCGGCCCGCCGCCGATCATCGTCCCGGACCAGGGCCTGGTCACCCAGCTGCTGGACCAGATGCAGCTCAAGCACGTCGTGGACGAGGAGGGCGACCTCACCGCCCCCTGGGAGGGCTTCCGCGTCTACTACATGTTCCGCGGCGAGCAGAAGGAGCTCTTCGCGGTGCGCGCCTTCTACGACCGCGCGTACCCGCTGGAGAAGAAGGGCGAGATCCTCGACCTGATCGACGAGTGGAACCGCGAGACCCTCTGGCCCAAGGTCTACACCCACACCCACGAGGACGGCGTGGTCCGCCTGATCGGCGAGGCCCAGATGATCGTCGGCGCCGGCGTCAACCTGGACTACTTCGTCACCACCACCGCCAACTGGACCCAGGCCGCGGTCGGCTTCGAGCAGTGGATCGTCGAGCGCCTCGGCCTCCAGAACGAGATCGAGGGCGAGGACGGCGAGGGCGCCGAGGGCACCGACGAGGCCTGATCCCGCCCCGGTACCCCCCGCACCGCCCGTTCGGCCCGCCACCCGCCCCCGCGGCGGTGGCGGGCCGTTCTTGTCCCCGGCTCCCGGCTGACCCAGGATGGCCTGACAACGAGCCGTGAGGAGCCACCGATGGGTACCAGGCCACTGCTGAACCGCCGACTGGCCGGGATGGGCACGACGGTCTTCGCCGAGATGTCCGCCCTGGCCACGGCCACCGGCTCGATCAACCTCGGCCAGGGCTTCCCGGACACCGACGGGCCCGAGGAGGTCCGCGAGGCGGCCGTACGGGCCCTGCGCGAGGGCCGCGGCAACCAGTACCCGCCCGGCCCCGGCGTCCCCGAGCTGCGCACCGCGATCGCCGAGCACCAGCAGCGGTTCCACGGCCTCGCGTACGACCCGGACAGCGAGGTGCTGGTCACCGCCGGCGCCACCGAGGCCATCGCCGCCACCCTGCTGGCCCTCCTGGAGCCGGGCGACGAGGTGATCGCCTTCGAGCCGTTCTACGACTCGTACGCCGCCTGCATCGCGATGGCCGGCGCCACCCGGGTGCCGCTCACCCTGCGGGCCCCGTCCTTCCGCCCTGACCTGGACGAGCTGCGCTCGCTGATCACCCCGCGCACCCGGCTGCTGCTGATCAACACCCCGCACAACCCGACCGGCACCGTCCTCACCGCCGAGGAGCTCGCGACCATCGCCGAACTCGCCGTCGAGCACGACCTGCTGGTCGCCACCGACGAGGTCTACGAGCACCTGGTGTTCGGCGCCGCCCACCACCCGATCGCCGCCCTGCCCGGCATGCGCGGACGCACCGTCAGCATCTCCTCGGCCGGCAAGACCTTCTCCTTCACCGGCTGGAAGGTCGGCTGGGTCACCGCGAGCCCGGACCTGGTGGCGGCCGTGCGCACCGCGAAGCAGTACCTCACCTACGTCAGCGCGGGCCCCTTCCAGTACGCCGTCGCCGAGGCCCTGCGGCTGCCGGACACGTACTTCGACACCCTCCGCGCCGACCTGCTGCGCAAGCGCGACCTGCTGGTCGACGGCCTCACCGCGGCCGGCTTCCGGGCCTTCACGCCCGAGGGCACGTACTTCGTCACCACCGACATCACCCCGCTCGGTGAGAAGGACGGCATCGAGTTCTGCCGTGCCCTGCCCGGCCGTTGCGGCGTCGTCGCCATCCCGAACGCGGTGTTCTACGACGACGTGGAGGCCGGCCGTAGCCTGGTCCGCTTCACTTTCTGCAAAAAGGACGAGGTCCTTCAGGAGGCCGTCGCCCGCCTGCGGCGCCTGTGAGGGGCCGCACGCCCCCTTTCACGCCCTTCTCCGCACCCTTCGAACAGGACTGCCCGCAGCCCGACACCAGTTCTGATGGATCATCAACTTCCTTGATCGGCTTGCTTGTTTGCCGCCACTGAGGCACGCTGGCCGACCCTCCGGGCACTCTCCCGCCGCCCTCCACGCCTCGCGCCTGGAGGGCGGCGGTGCGTGATGCGCCCGAACAGCGCACACCCGGCGCGCACGGCGCGCAATCCGGTGATAGGGGCGCGCGCTGTGCAGACTCGTACACGGGCTCGATCAGAGCCGGGAAGCAGGTGTGCTCGAAACGGTGAATGCTTGACAAAGTTGGGTAAATCACCGGCGGGCCCGACGTATTCGTGCTTCTCTGCTGCTGAATCTCCAGCCGGAATCCTTCCTTCCACGGTCGGCCGCGCCCAGGGCCGCACAGCCACGAACAGCCTCGCCATCGCCTAGGCCTACTCGGTGCTGCTCGGCGGGCGCGCACGGAGCTGAAACGCGGAGCCGAGCATGCTCACCACACTGCAGACCTCCTACACGGACACCCGCGCCGGTGACCTCGCCTGGTGCCTCGGCGGCGACCCGCTGCCCGCTCTCGCCGTCCGCGACCTGAGACTCGACGGAGGCGGCCGCCCGGGCGCGTCCGGCACCCTCCAGCTGCGCCTGCTGGGCGCCTCCCACCAGGTGGTGATCGACGCGGGCCCCGGCCGATGTCTGGAGACCGTCGCCTGCCTGCCCGGCCGCCGCACCCCGCTGCCGGCCCGGGTGGCCAAGCAGATCGGCGGCTGGGAATACGAGTTCGCCGCCCGCATCGAGGCGCTGCCGCCGCACGACTTCGCGGCCCGCGCCCAGGAGCTGCTGGCCCTGGTCGAGGGGCACCCCCGGGGCCTCGCCGGGGTCTTCCCGGGCGACCCGAGCGCCTTCACCGCGCTGGTCACCCAGGGCGGCCCGGACCGGCTGCTGTGGCGCACCTGGCACGCCTACCCGCAGGAGGGGCAGCTGGTGTGCACCCGCTCCTCGCTGGTGGTGTCCGGGGCATGACCGCCCCCAAGTCCGGAGCGGAACACCGGTCCGGCCGTAGGCCGCCCAAGCCGGGCCTACGAATCGTACGCAGGAACGATTCGTCAATTCGACGTCGCTCACTGTCCGTCGGATGGGCGCAGCCATCCGTCCCGCACGTCCCCTAGCGTTTGTTCGTGATCAACCATCCGGCCGGTCCGCCCGCACGCCCGCGAGTGGACCTCGACGACGGCACCCCACCCCGGCCCGGGCGAGCCCACGCCCCACTCCTGCCCGCCCGCCGTCGGCCCCGGCTGCGCTCCCGACCACGGTTCGCCCGCCTGACCGTCCTGCTGGCCGCGTTCGTCTGCGCGGCCTGCGGACTCGTCTACGAGCTCGAACTCGTGGCGCTCGGCGACTACCTGCTCGGGGACACGGTCACCCAAACCTCCGTCGTGCTCTCCGTCATGGTCTTCGCGATGGGCCTCGGCTCCCTCCTCGCCAAACGGCTCACCAGCCGGCCCGCCACCGCCTTCGCCCTGGTCGAGTGCGCGCTCGCGCTCACCGGCGGACTCTCCGTCCTCGCCCTCTACTCCTGCTGGGCCTGGATCGGCCGCTACCAGGCCGCCATGGTCGGCCTCACCTGCCTGATCGGCATCCTCATCGGTGCCGAGATCCCCCTGCTGATGACCCTCATCCAACGGATCCGGCGCGAGGACGCCGGCCGGGCCGTCGCCGACCTGTTCGCCGCCGACTACGTGGGCGCCCTGATCGGCGGCCTCGCCTTCCCGTTCCTGATCCTGCCCGGCCTCGGGCCCGGCGACGGAGCACTGCTCACCGGCGCCGTCAACGCCGTCGCCGGGGCCGCCGTGGTGCTCTGGCTGTTCCGCGAGGAACCCGCCCCCCGGATACGACGGCTGCTCTGGGGCGGCTGCCTGCTGGTGCTCGCCGTGCTCGCGGCGGCCGCGGCCGGCTCCGACGCCGTCGAACGCGCCGCCCGGCACGCCCTCTACGGCGACCAGGTCCGCTACGCGACCCGCAGCCGGTACCAGGAGATCGTGCTCACCGGCCCCGCCGAAGGCCCGCTCCGGCTCTACCTCGACGGCCGGCTCGCGGTCTGCGGACCCGACGAGTACCGGGGCAGCGAGGGCCTCGTCCACCCCGCCATGGCGGCCGGCCCGGACGCCCGGGTCCTGCTGCTCGGCGGCGGCGACGGACTCGCCCTGCGGGAAGTGCTGCGGCACCGGGGCGTCCGCACCGTCCGGCTGGTCGACGCCGACCCCGCCCTCCCCCGGCTCGCCCGCACCGACCCCGGGCTCGCCGCCCTCGGCGGCCGCTCCCTGGACGACCCCCGGGTCCGCACCACCGCCGCCGACCCGATGGCCTGGCTGCGCGGCGCGGGCGCCCCCGGCGGGGACGGACCGTACGACGTGGTGCTCGCCGACCTCCCGGCACCGGCCGACGGCGGACCGGTCAAGTTCCACTCCCAGGAGTTCTACGGCCTCGCCACCCGGCTGCTCTCCCCCGGCGGCCGGATCGCCGTCCGCGCCGGGAGCGACCTGGACGGCCTCTGGCAGATCGAGTCCGGCCTGCGGACGACGGGCCTGCAGACCGCCCCGTACGCCGTCCCGGGCAGCGCCACCGCCGCCTGCCGCCCCGGCCCGCCGGACGGCGCCCAGAACTTCCTCCTCGCCGCCGCCACCCGGCCCCCGCTCACCCTCGCCCCCGACGCCCCGGCCCCCCGCGCCCTCACGCCCGACACCCTCCACGCCACCACCACCCGCCTCACCGCCCTCCGCCCCGCCCACCCCCCGGCCGCCCTCACCCTCCTCGGCCCCCGCTGAGGTCGCCGCTGAGGTCGCCGCTGAGGTCGCCGCTGAGCCGCGGCCCGGCGGCCCTCCTGCGCCACCGTTGAGGCCGACAGCCGGAAACCCCGCACCCGCACCGCCACTCCGACGGCCCCGCAGCCGCCACCGGCCGCACCCGACGCCCCGGGAAGAGCGGCCGGAGGAAGCGGCCCCCGCCGGACACGGCAGGGGCCGCCCGGCATCCGCGAAGCGGGCCGAGGCGGGCGAAGCCCTCCGCTCCCCGGGGTCCGCGCGCAGGCGGAACGGTGATCGACTCGCCGCCCCCATCGCCGCTGCGCGAGAAGTCGATCCAGCCGACTTCTCGCGCAGGGAGGCCCAGAAGAACGGGCTCCTCGACCGGCAAGCCCCCACACGGGCGGGACCGCTCGGCAGCCGGGGAGCGCGCCCAGGCAGGAGAAGGCCCATGGCCCCGGCCCACCTTGCGGGGGCGGACGGCCGCCGGACGACGGGCCACGGAGCGGGGCCCGTCACGGTGCGGGGCCGATGGGGAGGGCAGCCCCGGGCTCGGGTGGCGAGATGGTGCGACGGCCAAGGGAACGGGTGGGATGGGGAAAATCTGGTGGTGGTGGGTAGGGACCGGGCGGGGACCAGTCGGTAGGCTCCGTGGCATGGAGCATGAGGTTGTCGTCCCGATGTCCGCCGAGCTGGTGCGGCAGGCCTTGCAGGATCCGGCGCTGCTGGCGCGGAGCGTGCCGGGGCTGAGCACCGAGCCGGCCGCGGTCGGGTCCGGTGCGGCCGAGGAGATCGGCGGCCGGCTGAAGCTGCGGATCGGCGGCTCCACGATCACGTACAAGGGCGTGCTGTCGCTGATCGAGGGCCGGGAAGGCGTGCTGACCGTGCTCGCCGAGGGCGAGGAGGCCCGGGGCAGCGGTGAGGCGACCGCCACCGTCCGGGTCAGCGTCGTGGACGGCGCCGAGGAGGGCACCGCGGCGATCCGCTTCACCGGCGACCTGAGCGCCACCGGCCGGCTGACCGAGTTCGACGAGGAGACCCTCGACGCCACCGGCCGCCGTCTGCTGGACAGGTTCGCCGCCGCGCTGGTCGCCCCGGAGGGCGAGCAGCCGCAGGACCAGGAGGGCTCGGAGGACCTGGACGAGCAGGAGGACCAGGCCGCGGAGACCTCGACCGGCGCGGGTGTGGTCTTCATCGAGGAGCGCCAGGACCAGCCCGGCGACGACCTGGACGACGACCTCTCCGACCTGATCGCCTTCTCGGACGCCGACGCCGAGCGCTTCGGTCTGCCCACCGGCTCCGCCGACGACGACGAGGACGACGTCGAGGGCGAGGACGCGGACGGCTCCGCCGAGCAGGACGGCGTCGCCGAGGAGCTGCCCGCCGAGCCGCTCTTCGCGTACGAGGACGAGCCGGTGCTCTCCGGCCCGGTGCGCCGCAGCATCGTCGGCCGGTCTGCCGAGGAGGTGGACCACGCCCCGCCGCGCGGCCCGTACGCCCCGGCGCTGCCCGCCCGCAGCGCGCGGGCCCGGGCGGCGTCCCGCTGGGGCGGGGAGGCCGGCGGGATCGTGGTGCCGGGCGCGGGCGGCCGCAACGCGGTGCCATGGGTGATCGGCGGCTCGGTGGCCCTGCTGGGCGGTGCCGTGGTGCTGGTCAGGGCGCTGCGCCGCCGCTGACCTGGCGCCGGCCGGGCGCGAGCCCGGAGAGCCGCGGGGACTGCCAGGGCCTAGACTGAACGCTCATGAGCAACGACCGCGACGCCCTGCTGGCACAGATCAAGGACAAGGCCGTCGTGCACGGCAAGGTCACCCTCTCCTCCGGCAAGGAGGCCGACTACTACGTCGACCTGCGCCGGATCACGCTGGACGGCGTGGCCGCCCCGCTGGTCGGCCGGGTGATGCTGGACGCGACCTCGCACCTGGAGTACGACGCCGTCGGCGGTCTGACCCTGGGCGCCGACCCGGTGGCCGCCTCGATGCTGCACGCCGCCGCCGCGCGCGGGCAGCAGCTGGACGCCTTCGTGGTCCGCAAGACCGGCAAGGCGCACGGCCTGCAGCGCCGGATCGAGGGCCCGGAGGTCAAGGGCCGCCGGGTGCTGGCCGTCGAGGACACCTCCACCACCGGCGGCTCGGTGCTGACCGCCGTGGAGGCGCTGCGCGAGGCGGGCGCCGAGGTGGTCGGCGTCGCGGTGATCGTGGAGCGCGGCGGCGCGGCCGCCGTCGAGGCCCAGGGCCTGGAGTACGTGACCGCGTACACCCTGGACGACCTGGGTCTCTGACCCCGACCCGCCGGGACGACAAGGCCGGGACGGCGAACGGCCGAGGGCCGGTGCTGTTTCACGTGAAACAGCACCGGCCCTCGCCGTGTCCGGAGCGGCGGGCGCTCAGCCCCGCCGGTGCCGGCCGCCGCCGGCCTGGACCTGGCTCTCCTCGTCGACCTCGGCGCCGACGCCGGCCCGCTTCTTCTTCCGCTCGCGCATGACCTCGATCAGGATCGGCGAGATGGACAGCAGGACGATCAGCAGCACCGCCGGGATCAGGTACTTGTCGATCACCGGGGCGAGCGCGTCACCGAAGAAGTAGCCGATCAGCAGCATGGACTCGGTCCACAGCACGCCGCCGATCACGTTCCAGACGAAGAAGGTCCGGGCGGGCATCTCCAGGGTGCCGGCGACCGGGTTCAGGAAGGTGCGGATGATCGGCATGAAGCGGGCCAGCACGACGGCCTTGCCGGAGCCGAACTTGTTGAAGTACTCCTCCGCCTTCACCACGTAGTCGCGGCGGAAGATCTTCGAATCGGGCTTGTCGAACATCTTCGGCCCGACCTTGGCGCCGATCAGGTGCCCGAGCTGGGCGCCGGCGATCGCCGCGATCGGGCAGCCGATCAGCAGGACGGCGATCGGCAGCTTGGCGCCGTCACCGAGCACCGAGGAGGCTGCGTTCGAGGCGGCGACGCCCGCGAGGATCAGCAGCGAGTCACCCGGGAAGAAGAAGCCGACCAGCAGGCCGGTCTCCGCGAAGATGATCGCGATCAGCCCGATGGCGCCGAGGGACGAGATCAGGGATTTGGCGTCGAGCAGGTTGACGGCCAGCTGGTTGTAGTCCACGGGCGCAGGATAGCGGGCGCACCTTGCCGGCGACGCGGGCGTACCGTGCCGACGGCGCCCGGCCGGGACCGGTTCCGGCCCCCGCCGGGGCCGCCCGGGTGCCGCCGTGCGCCCGTACCGTGCGACGTTCCGCATGGCGGGCTCCTGCTGACCCGCGGGCACGAGTCTGGGAAGATGGCACAGGCGTCCGGTCCGCGGTGGCACACCACCCTCATGGCCGTACCGCGCAGGTCGCCGCGAACGTGCCGGAGAGCCACCACCGCAACGCCGCGCGTCGGCGGGCCGGCACGGAGTCGTCACGAAGGCGTACACAGCGTCGGACAGCACCGTCCGTACGCCGCAACCCGACAGGAGCGGATCGCATGCCCATCGCAACTCCCGAGGTCTACAACGAGATGCTCGACCGGGCCAAGGCGGGCAAGTTCGCCTACCCGGCCATCAACGTCACGTCGTCGCAGACCCTGCACGCCGCGCTGCGTGGTTTCGCCGAGGCCGAGAGCGACGGCATCATCCAGATCTCGACCGGTGGCGCGGAGTTCCTGGGCGGCCAGCACAGCAAGGACATGGTGACCGGCGCGGTCGCGCTCGCCGAGTTCGCCCACATCGTCGCCGCCAAGTACGACGTCACCGTCGCGCTGCACACCGACCACTGCCCGAAGGACAAGCTGGACGGCTACGTCCGCCCGCTGCTGGCGGTCTCCGCCGAGCGCGTGGCCAAGGGCGAGAACCCGCTGTTCCAGTCGCACATGTGGGACGGCTCGGCCGAGACCCTCGCCGACAACCTGGCCATCGCCCAGGAGCTGCTGGCCCAGGCCGCCGCCGCCAAGATCATCCTCGAGGTCGAGATCACCCCGACCGGCGGCGAGGAGGACGGCGTCACCCACGAGATCAACGACGAGCTGTACACCACCGTCAACGACGCCGTGCGCACCGCCGAGGCGCTGGGCCTGGGCGAGCAGGGCCGCTACCTGCTGGCCGCCTCCTTCGGCAACGTGCACGGCGTGTACAAGCCGGGCAACGTCGTGCTGAAGCCGGAGCTGCTGCGCGAGCTGCAGGACGCGATCGGCAAGCAGTACGGCAAGACCGACCCGTTCGACTTCGTCTTCCACGGCGGCTCGGGCTCGACCGCCGAGGAGATCGCCACCGCGCTGGAGAACGGCGTCGTGAAGATGAACCTGGACACCGACACCCAGTACGCCTTCACCCGCCCGGTGGCCGGCCACATGTTCGCCAACTACGACGGCGTGCTGAAGGTCGACGGCGAGGTCGGCAAGAAGAACACCTACGACCCGCGCACCTGGGGCAAGCTGGCCGAGGCCGGCATGGCCGCCCGCGTGCGCGAGGCCGCCGAGCAGCTGCGTTCGGCGGGCAAGCGCCTGAAGTGAGGCCCGCGCCCCGCGTAGGACCCGCGCCCCGAGCGTGAGAAACGGGTGCCCCCGGCGGACTCCGCCGGGGGCACCCGTACGTCGGGGGTGTCTACTGCTCTACAGCTCTGCCGCTCTCTACGGCTCTACCGCTCTCTACGGCTCTACCGATCTCTACGGCTCCGCCGCTCGACCGCTCTACTGCTTGAGCTCCGCGTACGCCTCCGCGCTGCTGTCCTTCAGGAACTGCCAGCAGCGGGCCTCCTCCTCGGTCTCCTTGATCGCGCCGGCCGCCCGGGCGAGCGCCGCCAGGCAGCGCAGGAAGCCGCGGTTGCCGCGGTGCTCCCACGGCACCGGGCCGTGGCCCTTCCAGCCGTTGCGCCGCAGCGCGTCCAGACCACGGTGGTAGCCGGTACGGGCGTAGGCGTACGACTCGACGTACCGGCCCGCCGCGTAGGCGTCGTCGGCCAGCATCGCCCAGGCGAGGCAGAAGACCGGGAACTCGGCCGCCACCTGGGTCGGGGAGGCCGATTCCTCCGCCAGCATCCGGTAGGGCCGCTCCTCCTCCGGGAGCAGGGTCGGTTCGGGACCGTCGAGAAGATTCCTGTGAATCGCCATGCCCTGAAGTCTGCCACCCGAGACGCAGGGGTCAACCGCCGTCCCGGACGGGCGGCCGCCACGGGCACCGGCGCCGCCCACGGGAAGGTGGACATTCACCCGTTCGCCATGCCAGTGTGAAGATCATGTCTGCAGCCCGATCCGTCGGCAGGCGCACCGCACCGCCCCGGAAGGGCGGTCGTCGACGCCGCCGGCAGCGGCGCAGACCCGGTCCTGGCATGCTCACGGCACTGGTGCTCTCCGTTCTGGTGCTGGGCGCCGCGGCGGTCATGCTGAACCGCCCCTCGGCCACCCCGGCCACCACCCCGACCACCCAGGCGAGGGTCGCCCCGCCGGCCGAGCAGGCCGCCACGGCGGCACCGGCGCCGGCTCCCGCACCGGCCGACACCCCGCCGGCCCCGACACCGACCCCGCCGCCCGCCCCCGCCGCGCCGGACCCCGGCCCCGCCAAGGGCGCGGGCACCTTCACCGTCGCCCCCGCCACCGCCAAGCCGGTCGGGCGCGGCACCGTGCGCCGCTACCGGGTCGAGGTCGAGGACGGCATCGGCATCGACGCCCCGTCCGCCGCCGCGCAGGTCCACGGCATCCTCGGCGACAAGCGCGGCTGGACCAACGACCGCAAGAACGGCTTCCAGCTGGTCGCCGACGGCCCGTACGACTTCACCGTGAAGATCGCCTCACCGGCCACCGTGGACCGGATCTGCGGCGCCTCCGGACTGGACACCCACGGCGAGGTCAACTGCAACGTCGGCAACCAGGTGCTCGTCAACTCCAAGCGCTGGAACACCGGTTCACCGCAGTTCAGCGGCCCGCTGGAGGAGTACCGGGCACTGATCGTCAACCACGAGGTGGGCCACCGGATCGGCCACGGGCACGAGGGCTGCCCGGGCGAGGGCAAGCCCGCGCCCGCGATGATGCAGCAGATCTACGGTCTCAAGGGCTGCGCGCCCAACGCCTGGCCGTACTCGGCGGAGGGCACCTACCTCAGCGGGCCGTCCGTCCCGTAGCCCGCGGGACCGGAGCCGCACCGGGGAGCCGGTCAGCCGAGCACCGGCAGGTACGCCCGTAGGTCGCTGCGCTCCCCCGAGGCGGACACGTCGGCCGCGTCCACCGCCGCCGCCCAGTCCGTCCGGCCGGTGGCCAGCCGGATCCAGGTCAGCGGGTCGGTCTCCACCACGTTGGGCGGGGTGCCCCGGGTGTGCCGGGGGCCCTCGACGGCCTGCACCACCGCGTACGGCGGGATCCGCAGCTCGACCGCGCCGCCCGGGGCGCGGTCGGCGAAGGCGTCGGCCAGCAGCCGGGTGACGGCCGCGACGGCCTGCCGGTCGTGCGGGAACGCCGGGAGGGCCCGGGAGGCCGCGGAGACCGGGAAGGCCGAGGAGACCGGGGAGCCGGGGAAGGCGTCGGGCCCGAGCGCGGCGGCCAGGTCGTCGGCGTGCACGACCGTCTCCACCAGCCTGGTCACCAGCATGTCGGAGAGCGTCATCGAACCCAGCCGGATCTCGAACCGCCGCGCCGGGTCGGCGGCTTCGGGCCGCTCCAGCAGGGCGAGCAGCGCGTCCGCGGCCCGGCCGAAGGCGGCCGCCACCGAGGCCGCGTCCCCGGCGAACTCCGCCGCGCCCCGCGCCCGGGCCTGCTCGTCCAGCAGCGGCGCGACGGTGGCGACCCCGGCCGCCCAGCCCGACAGGTCCAGCGGTGCCCGCCCCTGCGGCCGGTCGTCCAGGTGCGCCGGGACGTAGTCGAGTTGGACGGCCAGGTGGGCGAGCAGTTCGCGGACCCGCCACCGCCCCAGCCGGGTCGGCAGGTCCAGCTGCTCCGTGCTGAGCGCGTCCACGGCGGCACGCAGCGCCCTGGTCTGGGCGGCCAGCGCGGCGCGGACCTTCTGCGGCTGGTACGTACGGGGCTTGGCAGGCATGGGGCTCAACATACGCCGAGGGGCGGACGGTTCCGGAGAACCGCCCGCCCCTCGAACAGGCCGATCAGGCCAGCAGGGCCTCGATGACGCCGGTGTGGGCGTCCTTCAGCTCCGCCAGCGAGACGCTGAACTGGCCCTGGACGTCCAGGCTGTCGCCGTCCACGACACCGATCCGGGTGGCCGGGAGGCCGCGCGCGGTGCACATGTCGTTGAAGCGGAGCTCCTCGCTGCGCGGCACCGCCACGACGGCGCGGCCGGCCGACTCCGAGAACAGCAGGACGAACGGGTCCTGGCCCTCGGGCAGGACGATCCGCGCACCGTGGCCGCCCTTGAGGCAGCTCTCCACGAGCGCCTGGCCGAGGCCGCCGTCGGACAGGTCGTGCGCGGCGTCGATCATGCCGTCGCGCGAGGCGGCGATCAGGATGTCGCCGAGCAGCCGCTCGCGCTCCAGGTCCACCGCGGGCGGCAGGCCGCCGAGGTGGTCGTGGACGGCCTGCGACCAGGCCGAGCCGCCGAGCTCGTCCGCCGTGTCGCCGAGCAGGTAGAGCAGCTGCCCCTCCTCGGCGAAGGCCAGCGGGGTGCGCCGGGTGACGTCGTCGATGACGCCGAGCACCGCGACCACCGGGGTCGGGTGGATGGCGACCTCGCCGGTCTGGTTGTACAGCGAGACGTTGCCGCCGGTGACCGGGGTGCCGAGCACCAGGCAGGCGTCGGCCAGGCCGCGGGTGGCCTCGGCGAACTGCCACATCACGTCCGGGTCCTCGGGGGAGCCGAAGTTGAGGCAGTCGGAGACGGCGAGCGGCTTGGCACCGCCGGCCGCGACGTTGCGGTACGCCTCGGCCAGGGCCAGCTGGGCGCCGGTGTACGGGTCCAGCTTGGCGAAGCGGCCGTTGCCGTCGGTGGCGACCGAGACGCCGAGGTTGGTCTCCTCGTCGATCCGGATCATGCCCGAGTCCTCGCCGACCGAGAGCACGGTGTTGCCGAGCACGTAGCGGTCGTACTGGTCGGTGATCCAGGACTTGGAGGCCTGGTTCGGGTGGCTCGCGACCTTCAGCAGGTCGGCCTTGAGGCCCTCGCCGGTGGTCGGGCGGGCCAGCCGCTCGGCGGTCGGGGCGTCGGCCTGCAGCGCGTCCTGCCAGCTGGGGCGGGCGTACGGGCGCTGGTAGGTCGGGCCCTCGTGGGCGACGGTGCGCGGCGGGACGTCCACCACGAGCTCGCCGTGCCAGTAGATCTCCAGGCGCTCGCCGTCGGTCACCTCACCGATGACGTTGGCGATGACGTCCCACTTCTCGCAGATCTCCAGGAAGCGGTCGATCTTGTCGGGCTCCACGATCGCGCACATGCGCTCCTGCGACTCGCTCATGAGGATCTCCTCCGGCGAGAGCGTGTGGTCGCGCAGGTGCACGGTGTCGAGCTCGATCCGCATGCCGCCGGAGCCGGCCGAGGCCAGCTCGCTGGTGGCGCAGGACAGGCCGGCGCCGCCGAGGTCCTGGATGCCCTTGACGAGCTTCTCCCGGAAGATCTCCAGGGTGCACTCGATCAGGAGCTTCTCCTGGAACGGGTCGCCGACCTGGACCGCCGGGCGCTTGGCCGGCTTGGTGTCGTCGAAGGTCTCGGAGGCGAGCACCGAGACGCCGCCGATGCCGTCGCCACCGGTGCGGGCGCCGTACAGGACGACCTTGTTGCCGGCGCCGGAGGCCTGCGCGAGGTGGATGTCCTCGTGCTTCATGACGCCCACGCACAGCGCGTTGACCAGCGGGTTGCCCTGGTAGCAGGAGTCGAAGACGACCTCGCCGCCGATGTTCGGCAGGCCCAGGCAGTTGCCGTAGCCGCCGATGCCCGCGACGATCCCGGGCAGCACGCGCCGGGTGTCCGGGTGGTCGGCCGCACCGAAGCGCAGCGGGTCCATCACGGCGACCGGGCGGGCGCCCATCGCCAGGATGTCGCGCACGATGCCGCCGATGCCGGTGGCCGCGCCCTGGTAGGGCTCGATGTACGACGGGTGGTTGTGCGACTCGACCTTGAAGGTGACCGCGTAGCCCTGGCCGACGTCGACGACACCGGCGTTCTCGCCGATGCCGACGAGCATCGCGTCCGAATCCGGCTTCTTCTCGCCGAACTGCTTCAGGTGGACCTTGCTGCTCTTGTACGAACAGTGCTCCGACCACATGACCGAGTACATGGCGAGCTCGGCGCCGGTGGGACGGCGGCCGAGGATCTCGCGGATGCGCGCGTACTCGTCCTCCTTGAGGCCGAGGTCGGCCCAGGGCTGGGCGGCGTCCGGGGTCTGCTCGGCGTTCTTGACGGTGTCGAGGCTCATCAGGCGTTCACCAGCTGCTTCAGGACGGAAGTGAAGAAGCCCAGGCCCTCGGTGGTCGGACCGGTGAGCGGCTCCACGGCGTGCTCCGGGTGCGGCATCAGGCCGACGACATTGCCGGCGGCGTTGGTGATGCCGGCGATGTCGCGGTACGAACCGTTCGGGTTGACGTCCAGGTAACGGGCGACGACCCGGCCCTCCGCCTCCAGCTCGTCGAGCACCCGCTCCTCGGCGACGAAGCGGCCCTCGCCGTTCTTCAGCGGGACGACGATTTCCTGGCCGACGGAGTAATCCCCGGTCCAGGCGGTGCCGGCGTTCTCGATGCGCAGCTTCTGGTCGCGGCAGATGAAGTGCAGCGAGTCGTTCCGGGTGAGCGCACCGGGCAGCAGGTGCGATTCGCAGAGCACCTGGAAGCCGTTGCAGATACCGAGCACCGGCATTCCGAGCTTCGCCTGCTCGATGACGGTCTCCATCACCGGCGAGAACCGGGAGATGGCACCGCAGCGCAGATAGTCGCCGTAGCTGAATCCGCCCGGCAGGACGACGGCGTCGACCTGGTGGAGATCCTTGTCACGGTGCCAGAGGGCGACCGGCTCGGCGCCGGCGAGACGGACCGCCCGCCGGGCGTCGCGGTCGTCGAGGGAGCCGGGGAAAGTGACGACGCCGACGCGGGTGGTCACTTGCCCTCCTCCTCGACCCGGACGGTGAAGTCCTCGATCACGGTGTTGGCGAGAAAGGTCTCGGCGGCTTCGCGGATACGGGCGAGCGCCGCGTCGTCGACCGGGCCCTCCACATCCAGCTCGAAACGCTTGCCCTGGCGGACGTCGGCGATCCCGGTGAATCCGAGACGGGGCAGTGCACGCTGCACCGCCTGTCCCTGGGGGTCGAGGATCTCCGGCTTGAGCATGACGTCGACTACGACGCGTGCCACTGGCACTCCCGGTGGTGTCTTCGGTGAGGCGGGGGAACTCCAGACTACCGGTGGTTTCGGGCAGGATTGCTGGCCGGGCATAGCGACGCGCGTAGACCCCAGACCCTTACGCAGCAAGGGATCCAGCGCCCCGATCACCTGCCCGGGCCGGCCGGTTTCCCCGGATTCGGCACTCGGAACGACGCCCTCCGGAGAACACCCGAATACGGCACTTGGGGACAGAACCGCCCGACCCGCACATCGGTATCAAGGAACCCGCCGAAGAGACGTGAATATCCGGAAAAGAATGCCGGACTCTTCGATTTCGGCCCCCTTCGGGTGCAGAATAGGGCCACCTGTCGCGGCAAGTGCTGCGTATCAGGCGAGCCGCCCGGCCCGCCCGTACGCGCTTGCGCGAGTTGGTGCACATCAGGCCCCGGTACCCCCTCGGACCGGCGGCCGAATTGCCCGAGAGGATTGACACCCATGGCTCAGCGTGTAGTTGTCACGCTCTCCGACGACCTGGACGGCGGCGCCGCCGCCGAAACCGTCCACTTCGGCGTCGACGGAAAGTCGTACGAGATCGACCTGTCCGTGGACAACGCGGAAAAGCTGCGGGAGGCCCTCGCTCCGTTCGTCGCCGCCGGCCGCCGGCAGAGCCGCACCGGAAAGTCCTTCCGGCGCACCGCCCTCACCCCGGACCCGGCCGCCGTCCGCGCCTGGGCCCTGTCCCGCGGGATGGAACTGCCGGCCCGCGGCCGCATCCCCAAGCACGTGTACGAGGCGTTCGCCGAGGCGAACTGACCCCGCGGGGAGCCCGCTCCCCGGTCGCCCCGCCCGCCCGGTCCGAAAGGGTGGGGCGACCACCCCGAACGATGCTGTAGAGTATTCCTCGTCGCCGCAACGGAGAGATCCGAAGAGGCGGCGGGTGCCTCACCAGGCACCATGCGGACGTGGCTCAGTTGGTAGAGCATCACCTTGCCAAGGTGAGGGTCGCGAGTTCGAATCTCGTCGTCCGCTCGCAGTGCGCGAGCACAGCACAACTCAATAGTCTGACCTGCGGACGTGGCTCAGTTGGTAGAGCATCACCTTGCCAAGGTGAGGGTCGCGAGTTCGAATCTCGTCGTCCGCTCAGATACGAAGGGCCCCCTCAATCGAGGGGGCCCTTCGGCATTCCCTCCCGGGGCGTCCCGGCACCCCCGCACCCGGCGGCCGGCGATATCGGCCATGACATTTGTCATCGCCGACCCGTGCGTCCCCACCGCGATGTCATGACGGCGCGCACTGCCCGTACGGCCCGGCCGACGGGAGGCTTGGGGCATGGAAACGAGCCGGCCCTCCCGCCCCAGCGACGACGTGATCGAGGTCACCGACCTGCACCGCCACTACGGCGGCGGCAGCACCGGGTACCACGCCGTGCGCGGCGTCGACCTGACCGTCCGCCGCGGCGAGCTGTTCGCCCTGCTCGGCACCAACGGGGCCGGCAAGACCTCCACCATGGAGGTCATCGAGGGCCTGGCCGCGCCCACCGGCGGCACCGTCCGGGTGCTCGGCCGGGACCCCTTCACGGAGCGCGGCGCCGTCCGCCCGCGGATCGGCATCATGCTCCAGGAGGGCGGCTTCTCCGGCGAGCTCACCGCCGCCGAGACCGGCCGCACCTGGGCCGGGATGACCAGCGGCGCCCGCCCGGTCGCGGAGGCGCTGGAGCTGGTCGGCCTCGGCCACCGGGCGAACGTCCGGGTCAAGCAGCTGTCCGGCGGCGAGAAGCGCCGGCTGGACCTCGCGATGGCCCTGCTCGGCCGCCCCGAGGTGCTCTTCCTGGACGAGCCCAGCACCGGCCTCGACCCGGAGGCCCGCGCCGCCGTCTGGCGGCTGGTCCGCGAGCTGCGCGCCCAGGGCACCACGGTGCTGCTCACCACGCACTACCTGGAGGAGGCCGAGGAGCTGGCCGACCGGCTGGCCATCATGCACGGCGGCCAGGTCGTCACCTCCGGCACCGTCGCCGAGGTGATCGCCGGCCGGCCCTCCCGGATCTCCTTCGAACTGCCCGAGTTCACCGGGACCGCGCTGCCCCTGCTGCCCGGCGCCGAGCTGTCCGTCGACGGCCGCAAGGTCACCGTGCAGACCGTCGGGCTCCAGGACACCCTCACCGACCTGCTCGGCTGGGCCCGGCACCACGGCATCGCGCTCGGCGCGCTGGACGCCCGCAGCGCCTCGCTGGAGGAGGCCTTCCTCGCGATCGCCTCCGAGGCCGCCCACCAGCACCCCCCGCAGGCGCCCGCCGCCACCCGCCCCGCCCGCCGCCGCCTGATCGGATCCGCCCGATGACCACCGCCACCGCCGCCACCACCGCCGGTCCGCAGAGCACCGCCGTCCGCCGGCTGCTCGCCCTCGGCCGGGCCGAGGCCACCCTGCTGCTGCGCAACCGCACGGCCCTGTTCACCGCCCTGGTGCTGCCGCTGTTCCTGGTCGTCGTCCTCCGGAGCACGCTGGCGCAGCAGGCCGAGTCCAACCCCGGCCTGGACGTCGACTCGCTGCTGGTCTACGGCTCGGTCGGGATGGTCCTGGCCTTCGTCGTGTACTACAACCTGACCGCCGCGTACGTCGGACGGCGCGGCGAGCTGGTCCTCAAGCGGCTGCGCACCGGCGAGGCCCGGGACATCGAGATCCTGCTCGGCACCGCCGTCCCCTCGCTCACCCTCGGCCTGCTGATGGCCGCCCTGATCGGGATCGGCGGCAGCGTCGCCCTGCACCTGACCGTGCCGGTCAACCCGCTGCTGATGCTGGTCGGCCTGCTGCTGGCGCTGGCCACCATGATCGCCCTGGCCGCGCTGTCCAGCGCCTTCACCAGGACCGTGGAGAGCGCCGGCATCACCACCCTGCCGGTCATGCTGGTCATGCAGTTCGGCTCCGGCCTGTTCGTCCCGCTGGACGTCATGCCCGAGCAGCTGGCGAACATCTGCCGCCTGCTGCCGACCACCCCGGCCTTCCAGCTGATCCGCGTCGGCTGGTTCGGCACCGACGGCTCGGCCGCCGCGACCGGTTTCGCCGGCTCCTGGGGCGCCGCCGGCTCGCACCTGGTCACCGGGGGCATCTGGCTCGCCCTCGCGGTCTGGGGCGCGGTGCGCTACTTCCGCTGGGAGCCGCGCCGCTGAGCATCCGGCAGTAATCCGAAGGAACGCCCCCGGTCCGACCTCTGATATGAAGGCAGCAAGCATGATCGTGGTCGAACTGGGGGCGGAAGAAATGAGAATGCGGTCGCCGCTTCGCAGCTGGACAAGCCTGAGCAATCCCCAGCGCACCGAGCTGTACCTGCGCTGGTCGCTCTACCTGATGGCGCTGTTCATCCTGCCCGGCATCCTGCTCACCGTCGGGAGCGTCGCCGACCAGGCCGAGAACATCCCGGTGATCCGGATCTCCCTGCTGATCGGACTCGCCGTCACCCTGGTGCTGCTGCGGGCCTACCGCACCGCGCTCGACCACTACCTGGGCCGCCCCGCCGACCACCGGCTCTGGACCGCCCTCTCGGCCGGCCTCGCGGTGGCCGGCTCCTGGACGGTCCTGCTGTTCGGGCCCGCCGACGGCGGGACGCGGAACCCGGGAGGCGCGCCCTTCACCCCGTTCGTCGCCAGCGTCCTGCTGATCGCCTCCTTCGGGCCGGTGTGCGTGGCGCTGACCCCGCGCTGGGCCGCCGTCACCGGGGTGGGCATGCTGGCGGCCGTCTTCCCGGCCGGGGTGCTGTCCGGGGGCGACCCCGCCGGCGTCGCCGGGTACCTGACCGGACTGACCATCGGCATGGCCTTCATCGGCTTCAGCTGCCGCAGCTTCGCCTGGCTGACCTCGATCGTCTGGGAACTGGACACCGCCCGCGAGGCGCAGTCCCGGCTGGCCGTCGCCGAGGAGCGGCTGCGCTTCTCCCGCGACCTGCACGACGTGATGGGCCGCAACCTCACCACCATCGCGCTGAAGAGCGAGCTCGCCGTGCAGCTCGCCCGCCGGGGCCGCACCGAGGCCGCCGACCAGATGGCCGAGGTGCAGAAGATCGCCCAGGAGTCGCAGCGCGAGGTCCGGGACGTCATCCGCGGCTACCGCACCGCCGACCTGCACGCCGAGGCGATCGGCGCCCGCGCGGTGCTGCGCTCGGCCGACGTCGTCTGCGAGATCGACCTCGGCGAGCACGCGGACGAGCTGCCGGCCCCGGTCCAATCGGTGTTCGGCTGGGTCATCCGCGAGGCCACCACCAACGTGCTGCGGCACAGCGAGGCCGACCGCTGCCTGATCCGGCTGCGGACCGAGGACGGACGGGCCGTGCTGGAGCTGGAGAATGACGGGGTGCCCGACGTCCCGTTCCCCTCCCAGGGCAGCGGCACCGGGCTGCGCGGACTGCGCGAACGGCTCGCCGCCCACGGCGGCGAGCTGGCCGTGCCGACCGCCGGGGAGGGCGTCTTCCGGATGCTCGCCACCGTCCCGCTGCCGAGCTGAGGAAGAAAGACCGCCCGATGACCGAGAACGCCGCGCCCGTCCGCGTCCTGCTCGCCGACGACGAGCACCTGATCCGGGGCGCGCTGGCCGCGCTGCTCTCGCTGGAGGACGACATCGAGGTGGTCGCCCAGGCCGGCTCCGGGACGGAGGCGCTGGCGATGGCCCAGGCGCACCGCCCGGACGTCGCGGTGCTGGACCTCCAGATGCCCGGCAAGGACGGCATCGAGGTGGCCGCCGCGCTGCGGCTGCTGCTGCCGGACTGCCGCTGCATGATCGTCACCGGCCACGGCCGCCCCGGCTACCTGAAGCGGGCACTGGAGGTCGGGGTGCGCGGCTTCCTGCCGAAGACCGTCTCGGCGGCCGACCTGGCGGGCATCATCCGGACCGTGCGCTCCGGCGGCCGGTACGTGGACCCGGAGCTGGCGGCGGACGCGATCAGCGCCGGCGAGACCCCGCTGACCCCGCGCGAGACGGACGTCCTGGAGCTGGCCGCGGACGGCACCCCGATCGCCGAGATCGCCGAGCGCGCCTCGCTCTCCCAGGGCACCGTGCGCAACTACCTGTCCTCGGCGGCCACCAAGCTGGGCGCGGAGAACCGGCACGCGGCGGTGCGGATCGCCCGCGAGCACGGCTGGATCTGAGGGATCCGGCGCCCGCGGGCGATCGTTCCGGGCTCAGGCCCAGGTGGTGCCGGTCAGCCGCTCGTACACCTCGATGTACCGGGCCCGGGTCTGCTCGACGATCTCGGTCGGCAGCGCCGGCGGCGGCTGCTCGCCGTGGCGGTCCCAGCCGGAGGCCGGGGAGACCAGCCAGTCGCGGATCAGCTGCTTGTCGAAGGACGGCTGCGAGCGGCCCGGCTGCCACTGGTCGGCGGGCCAGTAGCGGGAGGAGTCCGGGGTGAGCACCTCGTCGCCGATCAGCAGCTCGCCGTCCAGCAGGCCGAACTCGAACTTGGTGTCGGCCAGGATGATGCCGCGCTCGCGGGCGATGTCCCGGGCCCGGGCGTAGACGTCCAGGGTGGTGCGGCGCAGCTGGGCGGCGAGCTCGGCGCCGATCCGGCGGGCGGTCTCCTCGTAGGAGACGTTCTCGTCGTGCTCGCCGACCTCGGCCTTGAGCGCCGGGGTGTAGATCGGGGCGGGCAGCTCGGAGCTGTTCTCCAGGCCCTCGGGCAGCGCGATGCCGCAGACCGTGCGGCTCTCCTGGTACTCGGCCAGGCCGGAGCCGGCCAGGTAGCCGCGGGCGACCGCCTCGACCGGGACCATCTCCAGGCTGCGGCAGACCAGCGTGCGGCCCTTCCAGTCGGCCGGGGCGCCGGCCGGGACCTCGGTGGAGATCACGTGGTTGGGGACGATGTCCGCGATCCGCTCGAACCACCACAGCGACAGCTGGGTGAGGATACGGCCCTTGTCCGGGATCTCGTTCGGCAGCACCCAGTCGTGGGCGGACGTCCGGTCGCTGGCCACCATGACCAGCTCGCCCGATCCGGTGCGGTAGAGGTCGCGCACCTTGCCGGTGTGCAGGTGGACCAGGCCGGGTACCTGGACCGGCTCGGGCTTGGTGACAAATCCGCTCAAGGTGTTCAGTCCTCAGGGGTCGTTCGCGGGTGGGGCACCGCGAAAGGGGAGGTCACTGCCCCCGCAGTCTTTCACGACCGGGTTCGCCCGCCCCGACCCGTCCCCGGCCTCGGGGGACGGAGCGCCTAGTTCTTGCACAGTCGGTCCAGCAGGTTGGCGGTGGCCCGCTGGATCCGCTCGTCGGTCAGGCCCGGGCGGCCCAGTGCGGGCGACCAGGCGAAGGTGCCCGCCGCGAAGACGTACGCGCCGCTGGGCGCCCGGTACAGCGAGGTCTCCTGGTAGCGGGTGCGACCGCCCAGGTCCTGGTACGGCGAGTGCGCCAGCAGCACCCGCTCGATGTGCTCGGGCAGCGCCACCTTGGGGTAGTAGCGGTCGGCCTCGCCGGCGACCAGCCCGGGCAGCTCGTCGCCCTCCTGGAGGCCGGTGCCGTCCCAGAGCCAGTGCGCGGTGTGCCGGGCGACCAGCGGGACGGGCGCGGCGACCCGCCCCGAGTACTGCACCCCGAGCAGCTGCTGCTCGGGCTCCCCGGCGTCCCGCCACAGCGCGCTGGCCGCGCCGGGCGCCCCGGCGGCCGGGCTGCCGGGGCGGACCTTCTGCCGCTTGCGGCAGTTGAGCAGCCGGTTGGGCTCGCCGGAGGCGGCGGCGCTCAGCTCGACCCGCCAGTACATAGTGTTGGCGGAGAGGAACACCAGCGAGGTGCCGCCGTCCCGGGCCCGCTCGGCGGCCCGGCGCATCGGCTCGGACCAGTACTCGTCGTGGCCGGGGAAGACCAGCGCCCGGTGCCGGGACGGGTCCACCAGGCCGGCGTGCAGGTCGGTGGCGGTGGCGTAGGAGAGGTCGTAGCCGAAGCGCTCGGCCCAGCGGATGAAGTCGTACGCGTGGCCGACGTGCAGCGGCAGTCCGGCGGTGGCGTGCGGGCGGTCGAAGGAGACGGTGACGGCCGCCTCCGGCTCGCCGACCAGACCGCCCAGGCCGTCCCAGGCGTGGTAGAGGCTGGCGCCGGTGCGGCCGTCCTCGGGGAACAGGTTGTACGCCTGCCAGGTCACGTCGGGGAGCACCAGGAGCAGCTCGGCGGTGCGCGCCCGCTCGTCGAAGTCCCGGACGGTGAAGGGGATGTGGCTGCGGTGCAGCATGTCCGCGGTGGTCAGCACGGCGACGTACGAGCCGGGCTTCCAGTGCGCCGGGATCTGGAGCCGCCAGGAGTGCCACCAGTGGTGGCAGGAGACCGTCCGGTCGACCACCAGCGGGGCGGGCTGGGCGAGGCCGGAGATCAGCGGGCTGGAGGTCATGTGGCGGGCGCCGTCGCCGCCGTAGTGGCCGATCCGGAAGACGTCCACGGTGAACTCGCGGGGCGGGTTGACGGTGACCCGGAAGTCCACCGAGCCGCCGGGGCGGATCACCCCGGCCGAGGCGAAGCCCTTGATCTGCTGGTCCACGTCGTTGGCGCCCTGCGGGCTGCCGACCGACGGCTTGGGCCGGGTGCCCGCGGCCAGCGGCTGCTGGCCGGGCGCGTCCACCGAGACGTACCAGGGGACGGCGCCCTCCGCCCCCGCCAGGTACTGGTCCGGGCTGCGCAGCCAGGGCAGCGGCCCCTGACCGAAGGGGTCGGAGACGCTGTAGGCGTGCGTCCCCGACTCCCAGCGGCGGTTGAGTTCGGTCCCCACGCGCCCCTCCCAGGTGCACTTCCGCCCGGTGGCACGTGCCCCCCGGATGTGCGTGCGGTCTAATACACCACAGAGTGCTGCCGTAACGTCACCCTCCGGTAGCAATTGGTGCAGGGAATCTCGCGCGCCTCCCGGGCAGGGCCTCCGGCCTGCGAAGACGCCGGGCGGCCAACCGATTTGGGGGCGCGCACCGGGGCACCGAGCGCCCTCTTGGAACGCCTGGGACGTCAGAGGCGGACGGGTTTCTCGAGACGGACGTCGGCCGCGTCCAGCCAGGCGCGCAGCGGGCCGTCCTGGCCCTGTTCGACGGCCTGGGCGACCGGGCCGGCCAGGTCGGTGCGGCGCACCCCGCCGAGCAGCAGCACCGGGCCGTCCAGCCAGTCCAGGCCGGGGGCGCCGCCGGCGGTGTCCACGGCGGCGCAGCAGACCATCGCGGTGACGTGGTCGACCAGCAGGTCGCGGCCGCTGCGGTCCGGTTCGAGCAGCGGGGCCGGGGCGGTGGTGCGGGCCAGCTGGGCGGCGAGCGCGGCGGCCAGCAGCTCGCCGTCGCCCTCGGCGAGCCGGCCCAGCAGCCGGGTGAGGGTCGGAGCGCCCGGGCGGGACTGCGGGGCGAGCCGGTCCAGGGCGGTCTGCAGGGCGGCGGCGCCCGCCCGCCAGCCGGCGTCCACCACCTCGGCCGGGTAGTCGGCCCACTCCAGCTCGTGCCAGCCGCCGACCGCCGGGCGGCCGAAGAACAGGTCGGCGGCGAGCCGGGAGACCGCCCGGTCGACGGTGCCGGGCTCCTCCAGCAGGTCGCAGGCGGGGCGGTCGCCGAGCCGGCTGCCGTAGCCGTCGGCCAGCCGGTCGCGCCGGGACAGCTCGGTGAGCGCGGAGACCACGCCGGCGTTGAGGTGGGCCGGGTGGCGGCCGAGCCGCCAGGCGGGCAGCGCGACCCGGGTGAGCAGCCGGTCCCAGCCCGCGTAGGCCAGGCCGACCTGCTCCTGGGCGGCGATCCGCAGGCCGTAGTCGACCGCCCTGGCCTGCTCGGAGGCCCAGCCCGCGACCGAGCGCTCCAGCTCGGCGGAGTGGCCCCGGCAGGCGCCGAGCAGTCGGCGGACGACCCGGCGGACGACCCGGTCGGCGAGTGCGGCCGGACCGCGCCGGGGCGGCCGGGGCGGGGCGGCCAGGATGCCGCCGCCGAGGCCGGGGGCCGTGCCGCCGCCGGAGTCCAGGCAGGCGTCCAGGCGGCGCAGGAAGCGCCGGGCGGCGGCGATCTCCGGGTCGGCGGACGCGGCGGTGCCGGCCACCACGGGGGCGAGCAGGGCCCGCAGCTCGCCGGCCCGCATCCACCAGAGGAAGGGCGAGCCGATCACCAGGACGGGGGCGGGCTCGGCCGGGTCCGGCTGCGGCGTGGCTGTCGGCCCGGCGGGCGGGACGTCCTCCAGCCAGCTGTCGCAGTCCGGGGTGAGGGCGACGGCGGAGGGCGCGGGCACGTCCAGCCGGTCCGCCAGTTCGTCGATCAGCCGGTACAGCTCGGGTGCCTCGGCGCGGTCCAGCGGGACGGCCGGGGTGGACGGCGGGACGGCCCGGCGCAGGGCCCGGGCGGTCAGCCCGGCCACCAGCAGGGTCAGCGCGGAGACCGCGCAGACCGCCCAGCGGGCGGCGTCCCAGCCGGCCGCGTCGGCGGCCCCGGGCGCGCCGATCCGGCCGGTGAACCGGCCCGCGAGCAGGACCACCGCGACGGCGGTGGGCAGGGCGGCGGCGGCCCGGGCGAGGCCTCGGACCCGCAGGACCGCCTGGGCGTGAGCGCGCGCGATGTCGACTGCTGCCATACGGTGCGGCACCCCCTTCGGAGCCCTCGGGCGCCCGGCTTCGGGCCCTGAGCCGACTCGAAATGATCAGTTCCGACCGGGAAGCGGAGGCGTCCGATCCCCGGTAGTGCATGCTGCGTGGCGCTACTGACATTTTCGACGCCCCGGTCCGGGTGGGCGTTCCGGATCACCCCGGTTTCCACTCGTCCCGGTGACACTGCCCGGATTCCGGACGCCGGCGGCCGGTCCGGTGCGAAGCACCCGACGACCGCCCGGCCGGACGCCGTCCAGCATCCCCCCGTGGGAGCACCGCTACCCGGCGGCGACCCCGGCGCACGGGCCCCGCGCACCGCGATCCAGCGCACCATAAGGCCGCGCAGCCGGTTGCGTCAGCCGGATGCGGGTGCTGTCACCCGATGGGCTGGAATCCGTCGGCCGAACGGTGAGTCCGCCCCGGTGGCCCCTCCAGCCCCGAAACGCCCGGGGCACTGCGCCCATGGGGGTTGACCGGCCAGCTCGGTTGTTCGAGCTTCGCTCGCCCCTGCCGGCGGTCCCCCGCCACGGGCCCGAGCGGGGCCGTCACACGCCGCGGGCCCGAGCGGGGCCGTCACACGCCGCGGGCCCGAGCGGGGCCGTCACACGCCGCGGCCCCCGTGCGAACGGTTCGCACGGGGGCCGCGGTCGGCACGGGCACGGGTGGCCTCAGGCGGTGGCCGCCTTCAGCGCGATGTCGGTGCGGTGCTGGCCGCCCTTGAGGGAGATCCGGTCCACCGCGGCGTACGCGCGCTCGCGCGCCTCGGCCAGGTCGGCGCCGGTCGCGGTGACCGACAGCACGCGGCCGCCGGCGCTCAGCACCTGGCCGTCCTCGCCCGCCGTCGTCCCGGCGTGCAGCACGAACGCGGTGCCGTCCGCCTCGGCCTCGGCCAGGCCGTCGATCGGGTCGCCGGTGCGCGGGGCGGCCGGGTAGCCCTCGGAGGCGACGACCACGGTGACGGCCGCGCCCTCGTCCCAGCGCAGCGGCTCCAGCTGGTCCAGGGTGCCGTTGGCGGAGGCCAGCAGCACGCCGGCCAGCGGGGTGCGCAGCCGGGCCAGCACGACCTGGGTCTCCGGGTCGCCGAAGCGGGCGTTGAACTCGATCACCCGGGTGCCGCGCGAGGTGAGCGCCAGGCCCGCGTACAGCAGGCCGGAGAACTCGGTGCCGCGGCGGCGCAGCTCGTCCACGGTCGGCTGGAGGACGGTCTCCAGGACCTCCTCGACCAGCCCGGCGGGCGCCCACGGCAGCGGCGAGTAGGCGCCCATGCCGCCGGTGTTGGGGCCCTCGTCGCCGTCCAGCGCGCGCTTGAAGTCCTGGGCGGGCTGGAGCGGGACGACGGTGGTGCCGTCGGTGATCGCGAACAGCGAGACCTCGGGGCCGTCCAGGTACTCCTCGATGACCACGCGCTCGCAGGCCGCGGCGTGCGCCAGCGCCTCCGCGCGGTCAGAGGTGACCACGACGCCCTTGCCGGCGGCCAGGCCGTCGTCCTTCACCACGTACGGGGCGCCGAAGGCGTCCAGCGCCTCGGCCGCCTCGGCGGCGGTGGTGCAGACGTAGGAGCGGGCGGTGGGCACGCCGGCCGCGGCCATCACGTCCTTGGCGAAGGCCTTCGAGCCCTCCAGTCGGGCGGCCGCCGCGGACGGGCCGAACACCGGGACGCCGGCCGCGCGCACGGCGTCCGCGACGCCGGCCACCAGCGGGGCCTCCGGCCCGACCACCACCAGGGCGGCGCCGAGCCGGCCGGCCAGCGCGGCGACCTGCGCACCGTCCAGCTGGTCGACCGGGTGGACCGTCGCGACCTGCGCGATCCCGGCGTTGCCCGGGGCACAGTGCAGTTCGGACACAGCGGGATCTTGGGACAGAGAGCGGCACAGGGCGTGTTCGCGGGCGCCGCCGCCGATGACGAGGACCTTCACGCCTGGCAGCGTAGTCGGTGGCCTGTTCCGGCCGCTCTCCGGTCCCGTCGGATCCTCCAGGTGGAACGCTCCGTACGCCGAGCACACTGGAGGATCGTCCAAGCCCGACCGGGCCGATTCGGCGACGGGTGCCCGGGTCACGACGGCGGGTCACCGGACCCTCGCTCGGACGGGTGAAATCTCGCCGACCCCCGCAACCCGCCCACCTCGGGTTCCGTTGGCCGAAACCGGTAACGATCAGCGGAGAAGCGCCCCCACGGTCAGCCATTTGGCGGTAAGAAGTGCTGTTGGAGAACCACCGGCGGACACCACGTCAGCCGTTGCGCCGACAGACCCAGCAGTCCGCCCGCCACAGGGAGCCCCACAGGTGAGCCAGCCGGAAATGCAGCCCGAGGAGAGTGCCTGGGGCAAGGAGATCGGCGAGGAGGACCCGCCCGCCGCCGCCGTCGTCCGACGGGCCTCCACCCGACGCCGGGACGATCTGAGCACCCGACAGTTCCCGCTCGGGGACTGGGGCGAGCCCGCCGAACGGCTGGAGGAGCTCTACCGCTGGTCCGAGGAGCGGGCGGTCGAGGCCATCGAGTGGTACCGCCGGGACCGGATCTGGAAGCGCCGCTGGGCGCGCCTGCTGCGGTTCGGCGCGGCCGGCTTCGCGGTGGGCGGGGTGACCGCCCCGCTGGTCGACCTGGCCGGCGCCTTCGCGAACGGCACCGGCTGGGGCTACGTCGGCTTCGCGCTCTCCGCCGGCTGCCTGGCCGCCGACCGGGTCTTCGGCCTCACCTCCGGCTGGATGCGGGACGTCTCCACCGGACAGGCGCTGCAACGCCGCCTGGAGGCCTTCCAGTTCGACTGGGCGTCGGAGTGCGTGCGCGAGGTGCTCGGCCCGACCGAGGGCACCGCGGGCGAGGCCGCCGAGCGCTGCCTGGGCGTGCTGCGCCGGTTCTGCGAGGACGTCTCCGACATGGTCCGCTCCGAGACCTCGGAGTGGATGCTGGAGTTCCGCGCCTCGATGACCCAGCTGCCCACCCAGTCCGGCGGAGCCTGGGGCGGGCGCAGCGAGCCCGGGGTGGGCGCCCAGGTGCGGGTGCTGCCGCCGCCGGGCACCCGGCCCACCATGCCGCGTCAGCGGCCGCCGGAGGGGCCGCTGCGCTAGCGGTCGGGGCCGGGAGCCGGATCGCGACTCGGGGCTCAGGGCTCAGGGCTCGGGGCTCGGGGCTCGGGGCTCAGGCGAAGACGATCATCGAGCCCTGGGCGACGCTCCTGGTCGCCGCCGCGTACAGGCCCGACCAGGCGTGCCGCTCCCGGGCGAAGGGGTGGACGTCGTCGATCGGCGGCCCGAACGGCTGCTCCAGGCCGGTCGGGCCGAGCGGCCGGGTCGGGTCCGGCGGGTTGAGCGGGTCGATGCCCAGCGCCGGTGCGACGGCCTGGAGTTCGCGCAGCAGCCCGTGGCTGGAGCCGAGCGGACCACCGGAGGCGAGCAGCGTCTCGTCCACCAGCGGCACCGCGAACTCGACCGGCACGTACGCGCCGGCGTGGTCGAAGTGCCAGACCAGGTGCGACTGTTCGGCGCCGCTCTCGAACATCTCCAGCAGCTGCTCGTAGTCGCCGCCGAGCGTGTCGACCGGGGTGATGTCCAGTCCGGTGAGGCCCAACAGATAGGCGCGGCGCAGGAAGTGCAGCGAGTCGTAGTCGAAGGCGGCTATCGGCTCGACCGCACCGCTGATGCCCGGGACGAACTGGTAGACCGGCACCTCGGGCAGCCCGCGCGAGGCCAGCACCGCGTTGTAGAGCGCGAGGTCGTCCCGGAAGGGGTTGTCGGGACTGTGGCTCAGCACGTCCACCAGCGGGACGAGCCAGAGGTCGCAGGCCATGGCCGGCAGTTCCTCTCCGGAGGCGGGGATCGCCCGCGGAGACGGGGCGACGACGGGGGCTTGGGTCGGTACCCGGACGGCCCGTTGGCGGGGCGCCCGGTCCGACGCCCGCCCACCCTACCGGCCCGGCGCGGCGTGCGGGTCGGACCGCCCCCGCGGGGCCTCCGGGGGCGGCTCGGGCAGCCGCCGGCCGAACCGGCCGTACGGCGTCGCGCGCGGCTGCGGCACCAGGCCGAGGCCCAGGCCCAGTTCACGGCCGAGCTCCCGGCCGACCTCGTCGCTGCGGCGGCTCCGCTCGGCGCGGGCCGCGCCGGGCCCGGCGGCGGACTCGGCGGCCGGCTCCGGCGGGGCCGGCGGCGCGGGCGGCGGCTCGACCGGCACCGCCGGCGGCTCCTCCCCGGCGAACTCGGTGAGCAGCCCGAGGACCGTCACCGACTCCAGCGGCTGTCCGGCCAGCCCGGCCAGCAGCCGGACGGTGTACAGGTTGTACTCGCAGATGATCCGGTGCGCGGCGAGCGGGTCGCGGGCCTCGATCGCCTCGACCAGGTCCGGGTGGCGCTCCCAGCAGACCCCGCCCAGCGCGGGCAGCTCCCGCAGGTAGCGGGCGGCGAACATCCAGGACTGCACCCGCAGCCAGTCCAGGTAGTCGGCGATCCGGCGGTTGCCGAGCAGCGCGCCGACCTCCTGCCAGAACCGGCGGTCGCAGCCCACCATCACGTCCAGGTTCCCGGCCCGGGCGGCCCGCACCGCCGCGTCGGCCCGGCGGTGCAGCGAGGACAGCCGGCTGAGGTCGGGCAGCGCCCGGCGGGCGGTGTACTGGCGGTGGAAGCTGTCGGTGATCAGGACCCGGGACTCGAAGATCTCCAGGAAGTCGTCCCAGCCGAGCTCGGGCACGGTGAAGCCGCGGTGGTGCTCGGCCCGCAGCAGGCCCTGCGCGCCGAGGTCGACCAGGGCCTCGCGGGCCGGGGTCGCGGAGACGCCGTACAGCTCGGCGATCTCCTTGACGGTGAAGTTGCGGCCGGCCGCGAGTCGGCCGGCCATCATCTCCTCGCGCAGCGCGCCGGCGATCTGCTCGCGCAGGCTGTTGCGGTGGATGACGGGACGGGGGGTGTCGCCTGCGCCGTTGTCAGGCATGGGCGCGACCTCCTCGGGCGGGCCGACCGGGCAGGCCCTCGTACGGGCCGGCGGGGAACACGACGAGTGCTCATCTTCTCAAACCCGATCGACCCAGGTACGAACCAACCCTCCGGAACGCCGTCCGCGGCGCCCCGGCGCCGTCCCGACCGCGCCCCGTCCCCCGCTCCCGCCGCCGTGCCGGCCCCCGCTCCGGGCGCCGCTCCGGCTCAGCGCTGGACCGGCGCCGGGATCCCCAGCAGGCGGTCCCGCAGCACCGGGAACTCCTCGCGCGCCTTGGCCACCTCGGCCGGGTCGAACTCGACCGTCAGGACCTCCTCGTCCGCCCCCGCCTCGGCCAGCACCCGGCCCCACGGGTCCACCACGATGCTGTGCCCGGCCTGCTCGACCCCGGCGTGCGTCCCGGCGGTGTTGCAGGCCAGCACGAAGGCCTGCTCCTCCACCGCCCGGGCCCGGGCCAGCAGCGTCCAGTGCTCGCGCCGCCGGGCCGGCCAGGCCGCCGGGACCACCAGCAGCTGCGCGCCGGCGTCCAGCAGCGCCCGGAACAGCTCCGGGAAGCGCAGGTCGTAGCAGGTGGCCAGGCCCAGCGTGGCGAAGTCGGTGGGCGCGGTGACGATCTCCTGCCCGGCGCCCATCACCACCGCCTCGCCGCTGTCGAAGCCGAAGCGGTGGATCTTGCGGTACGTGTGCACCAGCTCGCCGTCCGGGGAGAACAGCAGCGAGGTGTTGTAGATCGGACCGTCCGGATCGCGTTCGACGATCGAACCGGCGTGCAGCCAGACCCCGGCGGCCCGGGCGGCGGCCGACATCACGTCCGAGGTGGGCCCGTCCAGCGTCTCCGCGCCGTCCGACCAGAGGTCGTAGGCGAAGCCGCCGAGCGGCCACAGCTCCGGGAGGACCACCAGGTCGGCACCCTGTTGCGCCCGCACCAGGGCGGCCGCCCGAGCCCTCCGCTCGGCGGGCGGCTCCGCGTCGGAGACCGCGAGTTGGATCAATGAAGCGCGCACAGTACCACCGTCCACGGCAAGAGACCTACGATCGTCACCCGAAAGCGCTGCCCAGCTGTCTCCCGGCAGCGTAACGTGCGGTTAGCGTGTGCGCCGGGAAAGCCGGACCATCCCGGTCGGCCGTGACGGCGGGGCACAGGCGGCAAGGAAGCTGACGGAGGGCCGGAGATTCCCGTGACGGACAACCAGACCGTGCAGGCTTACACCGAGGCGTGGACCCAGACCATCGAGTCCATATCGGAGCTGGTCGCCCCCCTTCCCGAGGGCTCCTGGAACCGGGCCACCGAGTGTCCGGGCTGGTCCGTCCGGGACGTCGTCTCGCACGTGATCGCGGTCGAGTCCGACCTGCTCGGCGACCCCCGCCCGATCCACTCGCTGCCGCGTGACCTCCGTCACGTGACCTCCGAGTTCGCCCGCTACGTCGAACTCCCGGTCGACAAGCGCCGCTGCCACACCGCGCTGGAGATGACCAGCGAGCTGGAGTACACGATCATCCGGCGCTCCCGGGCGCTGCGGAACGCCAAGCAGACGCCCGAGGAGCCAGTGCGCTGGCCGGCCGGGCCGCTGGCCAGGGACGTCCCGTACCACGAGCTGCTGCGGAGGCGGGCCTTCGACGTCTGGGTGCACGAGCAGGACCTGCGCCGGGCCCTGGAGGCCCCGGGCAACCTGGACGCCCCGGCCGCGCTGATCACCCGGGACGTGCTGCTGGAGCTGCTGCCCCAGGCCGTCGCCACCAAGGCCGGGGCCCCGGCCGGAACGGCGCTGGTGCTGGACGTCACCGGCCCGGTGGAGTTCCTGCGCACCGTCCGGGTGGACGCCACCGGCCACTGCACCGTGGACGAGTCGATCAGCCTGGCGCCCGACGTCCAGCTCACCATGGACTGGGAGACCTACCTGCGGCTCGCCTGCGGCCGCGGCCGGCCCGGCCCGGTCTCCGTCGAGGGCGACCAGGAGCTGGCCGAGCGGGTGCTGGCCAACTTCTCGGTCACCATCTGAGGCGGGCCGCCCGGGGCCCGGGGCCGGACGGCCCCGGGCTCAGCCCGCCGGCGCCGCGACCGCCTGCGCCGCGACCTTCCGGCGCAGCCGCAGGATCATCGCCGTGCCCACCGCCAGCGGGACGTACTGCCAGCAGAACGCCCAGCGGAAGGCGTCGGCCGAGTACCCGACGGCCCCGTCCGGGGAGAGCGCGTCCAGCAGCACGCCGATGCCGAACAGGGTGATCATCGTGCCGATGAAGCCGCCCATGTTGACGATCCCGGAGGCGGTGCCGAGCCGCTCCGCGGGGTTGCGGGCGCGCGCGTAGTCGAGGCCGACCAGCGAGGCCGGGCCGTTGCTTCCCATCACCAGGATGATCCCGACCAGCAGCCAGGTCGGCGGGTGGCCGCCGGGCCAGGCCAGCACCAGCGCCCAGCCGAGCGCGGTGGTCACGACGACGGTCAGCACGATCGGCATCCGGGCCCGCGCCGAGGCGGAGAGCAGCCGGCCGAAGAGGAAGCCGAAGCTCATGTTGCTGAGCACCAGCAGGGTCAGCAGCCCGCCGGCCCCCGCCCGGGACATGCCCTGCGCCTGCACCAGGTAGGGCAGGCCCCAGAGCAGGCCGAAGGCGTTGCCGGGGAACTGGGTGGTGAAGTGGATCCAGAGCCCGAGCCGGGTGCCCGGCTCCCGCCAGCAGGCGAGGACCTGCTGGCCGACCTTCGGCCGCGCCCCGGTCGCCCCGGGGGCCCCGCCCCTCCCGGCCTCCCCGGGCCGGGCGGCGGCGGCCTCCTGCGGGGGCGTGTCCTTGAGGAAGAGCGCGACCAGCGCGAACACCGCCACGCCCAGCAGCGCGATCGCGGTGAAGGTGGGCGTCCAGCCCTCGCTGTGCAGCGCCTGGGCGAGCACCACGGTGGTGACCAGGTTGCCGCCCATCCCGGCCAGGCCGGTCAGCTGGGCGACGAACGGGTTCCGGGCCGCCGGGAACCACCGGGCGGCGATCCGCAGCACGCTGATGAAGGTCATCGCGTCGCCGCAGCCGAGCACCGCGCGGGAGGCCAGCGCGGGGCCGAAGGAGGAGCTGAACGCGAAGGCCAGCTGGCCGGCGCTCAGCAGCAGGACGCCCAGCAGCAGCACCCGGCGCGGCCCGAACCGGTCGACCAGCAGGCCGACCGGGATCTGCATGGCCGCGTAGACCAGCACCTGGAGGATCGAGAAGGTGGAGAGCGCCGAGGCGCCGATGCCGAAGCGGTCGGCGGCGTCCAGTCCGGCCACGCCGAGGCTGGTGCGGTGGATGACGGCCAGGATGTAGACGCTGACGCCGACGGACCAGGCCAGCCAGGCCGCGCGGCCGCCGGGCGGCTCGAACGCGGGTCCGGGCACCGGCGCTGACGCCGGCGCGGGTCCGGCCGGGGGCCCGGCGGCGGGTCGGGGAGCGGGGACGGACGGGGACGGGGCTGGACGGGCGGGCTCCACGGTCATAGTCCGACCAGATTAGTCATCCCATGATTGGACGCCCAGATGCGGGGCGCGCACCGCACCTCAGCCGGTCAGCGTCCAGGACACCGAGCGGGTCATGTGGCGCTCCCGGAAGGCCTCGTCCCGCACCCAGTCGGTGGTGTCCTTGACGGTCGCCGTCACGGTGGCCGGCCGGCCCGGGGCCAGCTCCAGCGGGGCGGTGTCCAGCCAGGAGCCGTCGGGGGACTGAGGCGTCACCGGGACGCCGTTCACCTTCCACTCCACCTTCAGCTGCCGCGGGCCGGTCAGCGGCAGCGGCCGGACGTCGAGCCGCGGCCGCCCGGACACCTCGCCGGGGGCCGGCACCGGGGCGTCGGTCGGCCGGACCCTGCGGTACAGCTCCTCGATGATCGCCTCGCGCGAGGGCAGGTTGTACGCACTGCCGAGGGTGCGCATCACCGAGTCCGGGGTGGGCCGGTAGAGGCCGTTGGCACTGCGGTACGCCCCGACCACCCCGGCCCCGTCCGGGGACTCGGCGCCCAGCCAGCGCCACCACTTGGTCTGCTTCCTGCGCATGTCGTCGGCGTTGAGGGTGGCGAGGTTCGGGTAGTCGGCGTCCTCCGGGGCGCTGTCGTACTCGTCGCCGAGGTCCCCCACGGTGTGCCCGATCTCGTGCTGGATGATCCGCCCGGCGTCCGGGCTGCCGCCCGCCAGGGTGGTCACCCCGGTGCCGCCGGCGCCGCCGTACTCGGTGGAGTTGGCCAGGGCTATCAGGTACTGCGGCCCGGCGCCGCCCCCCGCGTACCGGGCGGTGGCGGCCTCGTCGGCGCAGAGCAGCCGGGCGGTGCCCTCGCACCAGAAGTGCATGCCGAGCGGGGTGGCGGTCTTGCGGCCGCGGCTCTCGGACTCCGCTATCCCGGAGACCGGGGAGACCACCTCGACCCGTCTGATGTTGAAGAAGCCCTGGTAGGTGCGGAAGGGCTCGATGTCCATCAGCGCGTGCCAGGCCTTGTCGGCCTGCTGCCGGAAGAGCTCCTGCTCGCCGGCCGTGTAGCCGTCGCCGAGCAGCACCAGGGTGATCCGGTTGGCCGGGTCCCCGGTGCGGCGTATGTCGACGGTGGGGGCGGCCGCGGGTATCCGCTGGTCGGCCTGGAGGGCCGCGTGCGGCGGCACCGCGCGGTCGGCGGCGGCCCCCGGCCCGATCACGCCGAACGGCGAGGGGCCGACCAGCTCCAGGGCGCCCGGGAGGGCGGCGGCGGACACCAGCACGAGTGCGGCCAGACTCCGGACGAGACGGCCAGGGTTGCCAGGCGGCATACGGGTGCGTCCTCCGGGTTCCGGTCACCCGGCGTCGCCCGGGTGGTGGAGCGGAGACGTACCCGGGCGGCCGGGACTCCCCTATCCGGCCGCGAAAAAGTCACCGACCTGGCCGAACGATCCGTACTTTCCGGATCATTCAGGTCATACCAACCATCACTCGGACGGTCTCCGAGGCCCGCCGAAGAACTCCGAAAAATTCTCGGAACCCACCTGCAACCCCTGACGGGGATGCGCGTCTATACGGATGAAGGCACGGAGAGCGAGACCGGCGGAGCCGGGGGGCGCTTCCGCTCGTGAAGCAGCGGGGCCGGTCGTCTTCGCCCACACACACCGTCAGACCCATGACCCTGGGGAGTCACGTCATGCGCACGTCCGTTATCACCCGTTTTGCGAAGAACGACCGCGCCTTCTCCGGCCGCCGCCGCATCGCCACCGTCGCCGCCACCGTCGTCCTCGCCGGCGGCGTCCAGCTCCTCGCCACCGACACCGCCTGGGCCTGCGGGGACCACCGGCTCAACGGCGCGTACGAGGCTCCGTCCAACGTGCCCGGACTGTCCCCGGACACCGCCATCGTCTCCGCCAAGTCCTCCGTGGTGGCGGACGGCAGCTGGAACGAGGTCTCCGTCAAGGTCACCAACAAGGCCGCCGAGGACGCCCACGGCATGGAGCCCTTCCTCGGCATCCACACCCCGGGCTCGGGCGCCGCGGCCCGCCTCAAGGACGTCAAGATCCAGTACGAGGACTACACCGGCGCCTGGAAGAACCTCCAGCTGCTCGACGGCTGCTCCCGCGTCGTCGACATCACCGGCTCCCAGCGCCAGCGGATGGCCGCCAACAGCTCGGCGACCTTCAAGTTCCGCTACTCGCTGGCCGCCGGCACCCCGGCCGGCGTGACCACGATCGACCTGCTGGCCTCGACCGAGATGGCCGGCTCCCAGGGCCCGGGCGACTCGGGCTTCAAGACGGTCAAGGTGACCCACCCCCAGGACACCGCCGGCACCCAGCCGACCACCCCGGCCAAGCCCACCCCCACCAAGGACACCAAGCCGGCCCCGGCCAAGCCCGCCGCCGAGCAGACCAAGGACACCGCCGCGGCTGCCCCGGCCCCGAAGCCGACCACGCCCTCCGCCGCCCCGGCCACCACCGCCCCCGCCGGCACCCCCGAACTCGCCCAGACCGGCTCCTCCTCCACCAACACCTTCCTCGCCGCCTCCTCCGCCCTGCTCCTCGCCCTCGGGGCCGGCGCCCTGATCGCCGTCCGCCGCCTCCGCCGCCAGCACTGACCTGCGGTCGTCGGCGCCAAGCGGACCCCGGCGCCGACGGTCGAAAGATTCTCGGAACCCGCCTGCAACCCCCGGCGGGGATGCACGTCCATACAGATGAAGGCACGGAGAGCGAGACCGGCAG
Organism: Kitasatospora sp. NPDC001261; assembly: GCF_042896795.1. Lineage (NCBI taxonomy): Bacteria > Bacillati > Actinomycetota > Actinomycetes > Kitasatosporales > Streptomycetaceae > Kitasatospora > Kitasatospora sp. NPDC001261. Next base: position 159,439 of record NZ_JBIAXP010000018.1, on the reverse strand, counting down.
AGCCGGGGGGCGCTTCCGCTCGTGAGGAGCGGAGCCGGTCGTCTTCGCACACACACACCATCAGCACGATGTCCCTGGGGAGTCACGTCATGCGCACGTCCGTTATCACCCGTTTCACGAAGAACGACCGCGCCTTCTCCGGCCGCCGCCGCATCGCCACCCTCGCCGCCACCGTCGTCCTCGCCGGCGGCGTCCAGTTCCTCGCCACCGACACCGCCTGGGCCGCCGGGAACGGCGGCACCGCCGCCGCCGGCGCGCCCGCCGCGACCGCTCGGCAGGCCACCGCGGACCACCACGGGTCGTACAAGGCCGGGTTCCACATGACCCCGGACGGCCAGACCATCATCGCGGGCGGCCCCAAGGTCGAGATCGGCGTCGCCGTCACCAACTTCACCGGCGCTCCCTACCAGAACGTCTCCGCGATGCTCGCGCTGTTCAACCCGAACTCCGGCACCGGCCTGCGGATCGAGGACCTGACGGTCGAGGTCGCCTCCGCGGGAGGCTGGAAGCCGGTCAAGCTGCGGCACTACGGCGACTCGACGCTGTTCACCGTCGAGTCCCCGGCGACGACCACCCCGCGCCTGGAGGACGGCCGGGCCGCGAACTTCATGTTCCGGGTGGGGCTCTCCGCGAAGGCGCCCAAGGACCTGACCGAGCTCGGGGTCGGCACCATCGCCAAGGCCCCCGGGTTCCCGGCCGACGGCACCGGCGACGCCAACCACACCTTCCAGGTAGCACGGTCCACCGCCCCCGGCACCAAGCCGACCACCCCGGCCAAGCCCAAGCCCACCCCCACCAAGGACGCCAAGCCGGCCCCGGCCAAGCCCGCCGCCGAGCAGACCAAGGACACCGCCCCGGCCCCGGCCCCGAAGCCGACCACCCCCACCACCGCCCCGGCCACCACCGCACCCGCCGGCACCCCCGAACTCGCCCAGACCGGCTCCTCCTCCACCAACACCTTCCTCGCCGCCTCCTCCGCCCTCCTCCTCGCCCTCGGAGCGGGCGTCCTGATCGCCGTCCGTCGACTCCGTCCCCAGCGCTAGTCGAACGGGCGGTCACACCGAAGGGGCCCTCCTCCGCACGGCGGTGCGGAGGAGGGCCCCTTCTTCGGTGCTACCGGGCTGTCAGCCCCAGGTGATCAGGCGCTTCGGGCGCTCCAGCAGCGCGGCCACGTCGGCCAGCACCTTGGAGCCCAACTCCCCGTCCACCAGGCGGTGGTCGAAGGAGAGCGCGAGCGTGGTCACCTGACGCGGGACCACCTTGCCCTTGTGCACCCACGGCAGTTCCCGGACCGCGCCGAAGGCCAGGATGGCGGCCTCGCCCGGGTTGAGGATCGGGGTGCCGGTGTCGACGCCGAAGACGCCGACGTTGGTGATGGTGATCGTCCCGCCCTGCATGTCGGCCGGCGAGGTCTTGCCCTGACGGGCGGTCTCGACCAGCTCGCCGAGCGACGTGGCCAGCCCCGAGAGGGTCCTGGACCCGGCGTCCTTGATGTTCGGGACGATCAGGCCGCGCGGGGTGGCCGCGGCGATGCCGAGGTTCACCTGGCCCTTGAGGACGATCTCCTGGGCCGCCTCGTCCCACTGGGCGTTGATCCCGGGGTGCCGCTTGATCGCGGTGAGCAGCGCCTTGGCGACGATCAGCAGCGGGCTGACCCGGACGTCCCGGCCCAGCTCGCCGCTCTCCTTGAGCCGGCGGACGAACTTCATCGTGCGGGTCACGTCGACCTGCACGAACTCGGTGACGTGCGGGGCGGTGAAGGCCGAGGCCACCATCGCCTGCGCGGTCGCCTTGCGGACGCCCTTGATCGGCACCCGGACGTCGCCCGCGCCGGACACCGGCGCCTGCGGCGCGGCCGGCTCGGCCACGGCGGTCTCGGCCACCGGCGCCGCCGGAGCGGCCTGGGCGGCGGCGTGGGCGTGCACGTCCTCGCGGGTGATCACGCCGTCCCGGCCGGTCGGGGTGACCGCGCGCAGGTCGACGCCGAGGTCCTTGGCCAGCTTGCGCACCGGCGGCTTGGCCAACGGCCGCTCCCCGGAGGGTACTTCGGCGACCGGGGCCGAGGCCGCGGGCGCCGGTGCGGCGACCGGGGCCGGGGCGGCGGCCGGAGCCGGCCTGGTCGCGGCGACCTTGGTGGTGGTCGTCCGCCGGGCCCGGCGCTGGCTGCCGCCGGTGCGCGGGCCGTACCCGACCAGCACCTCGCGCCGCTCGGGCTCGGGCTCCTCGGCGGGAGCCGGAACCGGCGCCTGGGCCGGCGCCGCGGCGGGGGCGGCCGGAGCCGCGACACCCGCCTCCCCGGCGACCGCGATCGAGATGATCACGGTGCCGACGTCGACCGTCGCGCCCTCGGGGAAGTGCAGCGTCTCGACCACCCCGTTGAACGGGATGGGCAGCTCCACGGCCGCCTTGGCGGTCTCCACCTCGCAGACGACCTGCCCGTCGGTGACGGTGTCACCGGGCTTGACGTACCAGCTGAGGATCTCGGCCTCGGTGAGGCCCTCGCCCACATCGGGCATCTTGAACTCGCGGAGCGAGCGAACTTCGGTGGTCATCTTCGCTCCCCGGAGTCAGTACGCGAGCGCGCGGTCGACGGCGTCGAGCACGCGGTCCAGGTCGGGGAGGAAGGCCTCCTCGACCCGGGACGGCGGGTACGGCGCGTGGTAGCCGCCGACCCGCAGCACGGGTGCCTCCAGGTGGTAGAAGCACTTCTCGGTGAGCCGGGCGGCCAGTTCGGCGCCCATGCCCAGGAAGACCGGTGCCTCGTGCACCACGACGGCCCGACCGGTGCGCTTGACCGACGCCTCCAGGGCGGCGAAGTCCACCGGGGAGAGCGAGCGCAGGTCGACGACCTCCAGCCGGCGGCCGTCCTCCTCGGCGGCCGCGGCGGCCTCCAGGCAGACCTTGACCATCGGCCCGTACGCGATCAGCGTCAGGTCGGTGCCGGGCCGGACGACCCGGGCCTCGTGCAGGCCCAGGTCGGCGGCGTCGCCGACCTCGCCCTTGTCCCAGTAGCGGCGCTTGGGCTCCAGGAAGACGACCGGGTCGTCGGACTCGATCGACTGCCGCAGCATCCAGTGCGCGTCGTGCGCGCTGGACGGGGTGACCACGCGCAGACCGGCGGTGTGCGCGAAGTACGCCTCGTGCGACTCGCTGTGGTGCTCGACCGCGCCGATGCCGCCCGCGTAGGGGATGCGGATGGTGACCGGCATCTTGACGTGCCCGAGCGCGCGGGCGTGCATCTTCGCCAGCTGGGAGACGATCTGGTCGAAGGCCGGGTAGACGAAGCCGTCGAACTGGATCTCCACCACCGGGCGGTAGCCGCGCAGCGCCAGGCCGATCGCGGTGCCGACGATGCCGGACTCGGCCAGCGGGGAGTCGATCACCCGGTCCTCGCCGAAGTCCTTCTGCAGGCCGTCGGTGATCCGGAAGACGCCGCCGAGCTTGCCGATGTCCTCGCCCATGAGGAGGGTCTTCGGGTCGTTCTCCAGCGACTTGCGCAGCGCTCCGTTCAGCGCCTTGGCGATGCTCAGCTGACCGGCCATCAGTGGGTCTCCCCCGCCTCGAAGGAGGCCGCGTACTCGACGTACTCGGCCCGTTCCTCATCGACCAGCGTGTGCGGCTCGCTGTACACGTGGTCGAAGATCAGGGTCGGGTCCGGGTCCGGCATGCCGCGCACGCCCTCGCGCACCCGCAGCCCCAGCTGCTCGCTCTCGGCGTCGACGGCGGCGAAGAACTCCTCGTCGGCCAGGCCCTCCTTCTCCAGGTGGGCGCGGAGCCGGGAGATCGGGTCCTTGGCCTTCCAGGCCTCGGTCTCCTCGGTGTGCCGGTAGCGGGTGGGGTCGTCGGAGGTGGTGTGGGCGCCCATCCGGTAGGTGAACGCCTCGATCAGCACCGGGCCGTTGCCGTTGCGGGCGTGGTCGAGCGCCCAGCGGGTGACCGCGAGGCAGGCCAGCACGTCGTTGCCGTCGACCCGCACGCCGGGGAAGCCGAAGCCGGAGGCGCGGCGGTACAGCGGGATCTTGGTCTGGGTGGTGGTGGGCTCGGAGATCGCCCACTGGTTGTTCTGGCAGAAGAAGACCACCGGCGCGTTGTAGACCGAGGCGAAGGTGAAGGCCTCGTTGACGTCGCCCTGGCTGGAGGCGCCGTCGCCGAAGTACGCGATGACCGCGTCGTCGGCGCCGTCCTTGGTGATGCCCATCGCGTACCCGGTGGCGTGCAGGGTCTGCGCGCCGATCACGATGGTGTACAGGTGGAAGTTCTTCTCGTTCGGGTCCCAGCCGCCGTGGTTCACGCCGCGGAACATGCCGAGCAGGTTCAGCGGGTCGACGTCGCGGCACCAGGCCACGCCGTGCTCGCGGTAGGTGGGGAAGGCGTAGTCGCCGGGGCGCATGGCGCGGCCGGAGCCGACCTGGGCGGCCTCCTGGCCGAGCAGCGAGGCCCACAGGCCCAGCTCGCCCTGGCGCTGGAGCGCGGTGGCCTCGCCGTCGAACCGGCGCACCAGCACCAGGTCGCGGTAGAGGGCGCGCAGCTCCTCGGGAGTGGTGGTGAGGGGGTAGTCCGGGTGCTCGACCCGCTCGCCTTCCGGCGTGAGCAGCTGGACGAGCTCCGGCTGGGCGTCCTTGCCCGTGGCGCGGAGGGTGTCAGGGACGCCGGGGGCCGCCTTCTTGCGGGCCCTCGCCGTGCTTTTGACGGTCACGTTCACTCCTCGGTCTGTCCGGCCGCCCGGGGTCGCCGGTGACCGGTCCGGTCACCGCCTCGCGGGGCGCGCGTGGGTGTGCGCTCCCACTGCGGGGCAGGTGGTGATCCTGTTCCGACGGCGTCCCTCACGAGAACGTTACCCAGCGTCCGCCCTCGACGCGCTTGCGCTAGGACGTCCTACTTGTTCAGGGCCTACAACCCCGAGGGTGCCGCGTTCGGCTCGCCGTCGGAAGGGTGGGGGTGACGGTCGGCGTGACGCAGCTCTCAATTCGAGCGCCTTCAGGACACCAGCGCACGTTATCCGGGCAGACGCCCGTACGTAAGGGGGTTCTCGGTATCGGTTTCGGACGGCTGTGGCCGGATCGCGTTGGTATGGAGGTCCGGGCGATAGGTCTTTCGTACGGTGTTATGGGAGGCTTTGGACGTGACTGATAACGGACAAATCAGGGTATTCCTGCTCGACGATCACGAGGTCGTCCGGCGGGGCGTGCACGATCTGCTCTCGGTCGAGGACGACATCGAGGTCGTCGGCGAGGCCGGCACGGCCGCCGAGGCGCTCACCCGGATCCCTGCGGTCCACCCGGACGTGGCGGTGCTCGACGTCCGGCTGCCGGACGGCAACGGGGTCGAGGTCTGCCGCGAGATCCGGTCCAAGCTGCCGGAGATCAAGTGCCTGATGCTCACCTCGTTCTCGGACGACGAGGCACTGTTCGACTCGATCATGGCCGGCGCCTCCGGCTACGTGCTGAAGGCGATCCGCGGCACCGACCTGATCACCGCCGTCCGGGACGTCGCGGCCGGCCGCTCGCTGCTCGACCCGGTCGCCACCAGCAGGGTGCTCGCCCGGCTGCGCGACGGCGGGGAGAAGGAGGACGAACGGCTCGCCCAACTCACCAAGCAGGAACGGCGGATCCTCGATCTGATCGGCGAAGGTATGACAAATCGTCAGATCGGCAACGAGTTGCACCTGGCGGAGAAGACGGTGAAGAACTACGTCTCCAGTCTGCTCGCCAAGATGGGCATGGAGCGGCGCACCCAGGCGGCCGCCTTCGTGGCGCGGCACCAGGCCGACCACCAGTACTGATCCGGCCCTTCACAGAACTGACGGTTTGTCAAGGGCCCCCACAAGGGGGCCATAACCTCTGCACGTGACTTTCAGCCAGACCCTCGCCTGCGCACCGGCCCGCCCCGATCTCTCCGCACCACCGATGGGGACCCTCAGTCCCCCCGTCCCGGGGGGTGCGCTCGCCGAGGTCCTGGCCCGCTACCGGGTCGGACGGCCACTGACCACCGAACCCGTCGCCGAGGGCCTGTTGAACCGGGGGTACCTGGTCACCACCGAGGCCGGTCCGTACTTCCTGAAGTGCTACGTCGACTCCGCCACCGCCAGCCGTCCGAAGATCCTCGCCCACCACCGCGCGATGGCCGCGCTGAACACCCTCGGCCTGCCCGTCGCACCCCCGCTGGCCTGCGCCGAACGGTCCGGCACGGTGGCCGCCTGGGGCGGCCGGCTGTTCGCCCTGTTCCCCTGGGTCGAGGGCCGGCACCGGCACGGCGACGAGCTCGACCCGTCGCAGTGCGACGCGCTCGGCACGCTGCTCGGCCGGCTGCACGGCGCGCTCGACGACGTCTGCGCCCCCCTCGAACAACCCGCCGGGTACCGGAGCGCCGACCCCGTCGACAGCGCCGCACTCGCCCGCGACCTGCGGCGCCGCGCCCGGGAGCACCAGCCGGCCGGGGAGTTGGACGCCCTCGTGGTGGAACGGCTCACGGAACGGCTGGAACTGCTCGCCGAGCACGCCCACCGCCGCCCCGCCCCGGAGGCCGCGCCGCCCACCGGCTGGACCCACGGCGACTTCCACGGCCTCAACCTGCTGTACGAGGACGACCCGCGGGGCGGCCGGGTGGCGGCCGTCCTGGACTGGGACAAGCTCGGCCCCCAGCCACGCGCCGAGGAGGCGGTCCGGGCCGCCACGCTGCTCTTCAACGACCGCTCGTCCGGCGCCCTCGACCTGGTCCGGGTCCGCCGCTACTCCCAGGCCTACCGGGCCTCCGGGGCGGCCACCGCCGAGCACCTGGCCGCCGCCGTCCACCGGGTCTGGTGGGAGCGGCTGAACGACTTCTGGATGCTGCAGTGGCGCTACCAGCGGGCCGACCACCGGGCCGACCCGCTCTACCCCGCCTCCGCGGGCCAGCTGGCGTGGTGGTGCCAGGAGTACGAGCAGGTCCTGGACGCCTTCGCCAACTGACCCGCCGCCGACCGGGTCAGGGGGTCGGCGGCACGACCGGGATGGACGGCTTCGGGTCCGTCGGCGGCTTCGGCGACCCGGTGCCGGGGCCCGCGGTCTGCGGCGGCGCCGTCGTGGCCGGCGCCGTCGTCGCGGGCGCCGTCCCGGTCGGCGTGTGGCTGGCCGTCCCGGTCGGCGTCGGGGTCGGGGTGTGCTTGCCCGTGTTCGGCGACGGCGACATGTTGTTGCCGCTGTTCCCGTTGTTGTTCCCGTTGTTGTTGCCGGGGTCGGTCGGCTGCTGCGGCTTCTTGCTGCCGGAGGCCGAGGCCGGCGGGGTCGCCAGGCCGCTCTGGGACGGGGGCGCGGTCGTCTCGGTGCTGGTGGCCGCCGGGGGCTGCGGCGAGATGTCCGAGTGGCCGGTGGGCTCGCTGCCGCTGAGCGCGAACGCGATGCCCGCACCGGCCGCGACCAGCACGGCGATCACACCGGCCACCCAGGCCCAGGGCCCGCGCCGCCGGCCGGGGCCCTCGTCGTCCCCGCCCGCGCCGGTACCGCCGCCGTACGGGCCGCCGGCCGCCGGGTAGGGCGAGGAGGGGGTGTGCGGGCCGCCCGTCGAGTACGGCAGCACGGAGGTCTGGTCGGCCGGGCCCACCGCGCCGAAGGCCGCGGTGGCCGCGGCCTGGTCCGGCCGGAGCACCTGGGTCGCGCCGGTGTCGACCGCGGCCGCGCCGGCCCAGGCGGCCCCGCCCGCGCCGTGCATCTCGCGCAGCGCGTGCTGCACGTGGGCGCGGAACTCGTCGGCGTCCTGGAAGCGGTCGTCCGGGTTCTTGGCGAGCGAGCGCAGCACCAGCGCGTCGAGGCCGGCCGGCACCCGGCCGTTGGCCTGCGAGGGCGGCACCGGCGGGTCCTGGACGTGCTGGTAGACCACCGACAGCGGGGTGTCGCCGGTGAACGGCGGTCGCACCGTGAGCAGTTCGTAGAGCATGCAGCCGGCCGCGTACAGGTCCGAGCGGTGGTCGACCGGCTTGCCGAGCGCCTGCTCGGGCGAGAGGTACTGCGGGGTGCCCATGACCATGCCGGTCTGGGTCATCGTGGTGGCCCCGCCGGTCAGCGCCCGGGCGATGCCGAAGTCCATCACCTTGACCGCGCCGGCGTTGGTGATGCTCACGTTGGCGGGCTTGATGTCGCGGTGGACGATGCCGCTGCGGTGGCTGTAGGCGAGCGCCTCCAGCACCCCGGCGATGATGATCAGCGCCTGGTCGACCGGCGGCGCCTCCTCGTCCGCCAGCAGCTCGCGGACGGTGCGGCCCTCGACCAGCTCCATCACGATGTACGGCGTGGACTCGTCCCCGTCGTACTCCTCGCCGGTGTCGTAGACCGCGACGATCGAGTGGTGGTTGAGCGCCGCGACGGCGTGTGCCTCGCGGGTGAAGCGCAGCCGGGCGACATCGTCCTGGGCCAGCTCGCCACGCAGCAGCTTGACCGCGACGGTGCGGCCGAGCCGCACGTCCTCGGCGGCGAACACCTCGGCCATGCCGCCGCGCCCGAGCCGGTAGGTCAGCCGGTAACGGCCGTCCCCGACGGTGCTCAGCGGCACGGCGGTGCCACGGCCCGGGGTGTGCGGGCCGCCCGTGGCGACCGGCGGCAGCGCCGAGGTCGGGGCCTCGCCGCCGGGCTCGGGAATCCTCGGGGTTCCGCCGGTCCGGCCGACCGCCCGGACACCCGCGTCGTCGTCCGGCTGCTGCGTCTGTGCCATCGCTCCTCGCCCCGGGCGTTCGCTCGGATCGCGGTGCCCTGTCGCTTACGTATCCCCGAACGCTACCGCCTCCGGCGGACGACCGTGGTACCCCCGAACCTGCCGGAAACCGTCAGAGCAGGCCATTCCGGTCGGCCGGGAGGTCGAGGACCAGCACGTCGGCGGGACGGTCCGCGTGGCTGAACTTGCCGCCCGTCTTCTCGTCCGCCTTGTTGACCACGATCGCGATGATGATGCCCGCGAGCACCAGCACGCCGACGATGATCCCGATCACGACCACGGCCGTCGAGCAGCCGCCGCCGCTGGTGGGCGCCTTCGGCTGCTGGTACGGCGGCATCGGCTGCGGCATCGGCTGCGGCGGCGGGGTGTGCGCCCCCTGCTGGAGGTACTGCGGGTGCGGCGTGTGCGGGGCCTGCGGCCGCGGGGTCTGGTACGCGGGCGGCGGCGTCTGGTACTGCTGGCCGCCCTGCTGGAGGTACTGCGGGTGCGGGGTGTGCGGGGCCTGCGGCTGCGGCGTCTGGTAGGCGGGCGGCGGGGTCCGGTACTGCTGGGCCCCCTGCTGGAGGTACTGCGGCTGGGGCGTCTGCGGGGCCTGCGGAGCGGCGTGCACCGAGCGCGGGCCCTCGTTGATCACCAGCGGGGTGCTGGCCTGCAGCCGGTGCCCGTTGTCGCCGCCCTTGGCGGCCGCGATCAGCCGCTCCGCCTCGTCCCGCATCGCCGCCGCGCTCTGGAACCGGTGCGCCGGGTCCTTGCGCAGCGCCTGGGCGACGAAGGCGTCCACCTCGGGCGTGATCGAGCGGTTGAGGGTGGAGGGGGCCGGCGGCTCCTCCTGGACGTGCTTGTAGGCGATCGAGAACGCCGAGTCCCCGTCGAAGACCAGCTGCCCGGTGATCATCTCGAAGAGCATCACGCCGACCGAGTAGAGGTCGGAGCGGGCGTCCACCGGCTTGCCGAGCGCCTGCTCGGGCGAGAGGTACTGCGGGGTGCCGACCACCATGCCGGTCTGCGTCATCGACGTGACGCCGGATTCCAGCGCACGGGCGATGCCGAAGTCCATGACCTTGACGTTGCCCTTGCGGTCGAACATGACGTTGCCGGGCTTGATGTCGCGGTGCACCAGGCCCATGTCGTGCGAGGCCTCCAGCGCGTTCAGCACGCCGACGGTGACCTTCAGGGCCTCCTCGGCCGGCATCGCGCCGTACTGGCCGACCGCCTCGTTGATCGCCTCGCGCAGGCCGTTGCCGTCGATCAGCTGCATCACGATGTACGGCGTGCTGGAGCCGTCCGGGGCGATGTCCTCGCCGCTGTCGTACACGGTGACGATGTTCGGGTGCTCCAGCCGGGCCACCGCCTGGGCCTCGCGGCGGAACCGCTCCTTGAACGAGTCGTCCCGGCCCAGCTCGCTGTGCATGCTCTTCAGCGCGACCTGCCGGTCCAGCACGCGGTCGTGGGCGAGGTGCACGGAGGCCATGCCGCCCTCGCCCAGCAGCCGCTGCAGCACATAGCGGCCGTTGCCCAGGGAGAAGCCCTCGACCGCCGCGTTGCCGTGCTCGCTCATGGTCCTCTGCTCCCCCTCGGCGCGGCCGTGCTCGCCGCAACCTGACGTTCGGTCTCGTCCGTGCGTGGTGGGCCCGGCCCGCTGGCCTGGCGGGCCCCTGCCGCGGCGGTTCCACCGGCCGGCGACAGGGGCCAGGGTATCGGCTCGCGCCGACGGTGATCGGTCCAGGGCCGGGGCCGGTCCCGGCCCGGGGGCCGCCCGGCCCGGCGGCCCGGGGCCGGGGAGGATCGTCGTGGTACGTCCGGTCCGACGGCGGTCCGGGCGGCCCGGAGGCGCCTACCGGCGGGTACCGCCGGGTGCGGCTACAGGTAGGGGCCGGAGCGGATGCCGCGGCCCTGGCCCGGCTCGTCCTCGTCCGGCTCGCCGCTGTGCAGCCCGGGCGGCAGCGCCCGCCGCATCTGCTCCAGCTGCGCCCGCGCCGCCATCTGCTGCGCGAACAGGGCGGTCTGGATGCCGTGGAACAGGCCCTCCAGCCAGCCGACCAGCTGGGCCTGGGCGATCCGCAGCTCGGCCTCGGTCGGGATGGTGTCGTCGGTGAACGGCAGCGACAGCCGCTCCAGCTCGGCGACCAGCTCCGGGGCCAGCCCCAGTTCGAGCTCCTTGATCGAGCTCGCGTGGATGTCCTTCAGCCGGACCCGGCTCGCCTCGTCGAGAGGCGCCGCCCGGACCTCCTCCAACAGCTGCTTGATCATGCTGCCGATGCGCATGACCTTGGCGGGCTGCTCGACCATCTCGGTCACCGGGAGCTCGCGCGGCACGTCGCCCTCGTCGTCCCCGTCCCCAGCCGCACCGGCGAACCCCTGGCCCACGGGCAGCCCGTCCGGTCCGACGATCAGCACCTTCTGGCCGTCCTGCGACTGCCCGCCGCCGGCCCGGAAGGGCTCCTGCGACGGGCGCTCGTTCATCGGATTCGTCATGAACAACATTCTCTCTCACTGGGGTTGGTCGGGCGGAAGCCCCCGGTCGTCCCGCCGTCCTGCGCCACCCGTGACGACGCTACGCCTCCGGACGCCCTGCGGGAATCCGTACGGATACTCAGTTCCCGCACCCGGTCCGCCGACCGGCCACCGGCGGCCCGGCGACGGCACCCCGGCCCCGCGCACGGCGGTCCGCCGCTCCGTGGCCGCCGAAACCCCGGGCCGCTCCGGGCGCGCCGCGCCCCGCCGGGCCCCCAGCCCTTGCGCTACCGCAGCCCCGGCCCTGGGGGGCTCAGTCCTTGCGCAGCCGCAGACCGACCAGCCCCAGGCCGCAGCCGATCAGGCCCAGGCCGACTCCCAGCGGGAGCTGGGTGGTGGAGGCGTCCTGCCAGCGGGCGGGGAAGAGCGCGGGCACCCCGGCCACGGCCGCGACCGGCTGTCCGGCGACCGCCTCGGCCGTGTTCGCCGCGGCCGGGTCCGGGACGGCGGCCGCGCCGGGGGCCTCGGCCTCCGCGGCGTCCCCGTCGGCCTCCGGCTGCTCGGCCCCGACGGCCTGGTCCGGGGCCTCTTCCGGGGTCTGCTCGGCAGCCTGGTCGGGAGCCTGCTCCGGGGCCTGCTCGACGGCCTGGTCGGCGGCCTGGTCCGGCAGCTGCTCGGGAGCCTGGTCGGGGGCCTGCTCCACGGCGGCGTCGGAGCGCTCGGGCAGCGAGGCCAGGTGGTGCCGGTGGGCCTGCGGGGCGTTGCCGGCCGGGTGCGGACGCGGCAGCGGTCGCCGCGGCGGCGCGGCCACCGTCCCGGGGACGCCCGGTTCGTCGTCGGCTTCGTCGTCCTGCTCGGCGGCCGGCCCACCGCCCGGCTCGGCACGCGTCCCCGCGTCCGGCGAGGGATACGCCGCCGGCAGGGGGAGCGCCCCCGGCGAGGGCAGCGCCACCGCCGCCGAGGCGGCGGCCAGCGGGAGCGTGAGCCCCAGCACGGCCGCCGCGAACAGCCGCTGGGCGCGGCCCGGAGAGCGCCGGGACGGACGACGGTGGTGCGGCGCGACGGGCAGCGGCCCGAGGGATGCGTGCGGAGATGCGGCCACGGTCGGAGTCCTTCCGACGGCCGACGGCGCCCGGGGGCGGGATCGGCGGCGGGACTGCTCCGGACCAGATTCGCACGCGCCCGCCGTTACGGCATTTCGGGCAATTCACACCCGTCCGGCCGCCGCCCCGCCATCGGGGTCCCCGGTGCTCAGGCCCGCAGCACGACCTTCCCGACCTGCTCCCCGCGCTCCAGCACCCGGTGCGCCTCGGCCACCTCGGCCAGCGGCAGCACCCGGTCCACCACCGGCTTCACCACCCCGGACTCGACCAGCGGCCACACGTGCTCCCGCACCGCCGCCACGATCGCCGCCTTCTCCGCCAGCGGCCGCCCGCGCAGGTTGGTGGCGATCACCGCCCCGCGCTTGCGCAGCAGCGTGTTGAGGTCGAGCTCGCCCTTCACCCCGCCCTGGAGTCCGATGATCACCAGCCGCCCGTTGACCGCCAGCGCGTCCACGTTCCGCTGGAGGTACTTGGCGCCCATGATGTCCAGGATCACGTCCGCCCCGGCCCCGTCGGTGGCCTCCCGGAGCACCTCGACGAAGTCCTGCTCGCGGTAGTCGATCAGGATGTCCGCGCCCAGCTCGGCGCAGCGCGCCAGCTTCTCCGGGCCGCCCGCGGTGACCGCGACCCGGGCGCCGACCGCCTTGGCCAGCTGGATCGCCATCGTCCCGATCCCGCTCGCGCCGCCGTGCAGCAGCACCGTCTCGCCGGGCCGCAGGTGCGCGGTGAGGAAGACGTTGGACCACACCGTGCAGGCGACCTCGGGCAGTGCCGCGGCCTGCTCGGCGGACAGCCCCGCGGGCAGCGGCAGCAGCTGCCCGGTCGGCACCGCGACCCGCTGCGCGTAGCCGCCGCCGGCCAGCAGCGCGCACACCTCGTCGCCGACCGCCCAGCCGGCCACCCCGGGCCCGATCGCGACGATCCGCCCGGCGCACTCCAGCCCCGGGTAGGGCGGGGCGCCGGGCGGCGGGTTGTAGAAGCCCTGCCGCTGGAGCAGGTCGGCGCGGTTGACGGCGGTGGCCGCCACCTCGACCAGGACCTCGCCCTCGGCCGGGACCGGGTCGGGCACCTCGGCCCAGACCAGTGCCTCGGGACCGCCGGGTACGGGAATCGTCATCGCATGCATGCCCCGAACCTACTGCGGGCGGGGGCGGTTCCACGGCGCGGCTCAACCGGTCGGCGCGGCTCGACCCGTGGGCGACGCTCGACCCGCCCGTGGGCGCGGCTCAGCCCGTCGGCGCGGCCGCGCTGGACTTGATGACGATCACCCGGTCGGTGAGCTGGAGCACGGCGGCCTCCGGCTCGGTGTAGTTGAGCACCCGTCGGCCCCGGACCACCGCGACCACCAGGTCCGCGCACTCGCGCGGGCTGTGCCCGGCCTCGGCCCGGGTGACCGGGCGCTCCACCACGTCCAGCCCGTTGCCGTACGTCAGCAGGTCCTCCATCACCGCCCCGGCGTGCGGGCTGAGCATCGACAGCCCGAGCAGCCGCCCGGCCGAACTGGAGCTGGTCACCACGACGTCGGCGCCGCTCTGCCGCAGCAGCGGCGCGTTCTCGTCCTCCCGCACGGCGGCGACCACGGTGGCGGCCTTGTTCAACTGGCGGGCCGTCAGCGTGATCAGCACGGCGGTGTCGTCCCGCTCCGGCGCGACCACCACCCGCGCGGCGGTGGGCAGCCCGGCGCGCACCAGGGTGTCGGTGCGGGTGGCGTCGCCGACCACCCCGACCAGGCCGTGCTGGGCGGCGGCGTCGACCACCTTGCGCTGCGGGTCGACGACGACGATCTCCTCCTTCTTCACCCCCTGCCCGATCAGGGTGTCGACGGCGCTGCGGCCCTTCGTCCCGTAGCCGATGACGACGGTGTGCTCGCGCACGGTGGACCTCCAGCGGTTCAACCGCCATTGCAGGCGGGTCCGTTCGGTGAGCACCTCCAGGGTGGTGCCGACCAGGATGATCAGGAACACCACGCGCAGCGGGGTGATCACGAAGATGTTGGTGAGCCGGGCGCCGTCGCTGAACGGGGTGATGTCGCCGTACCCGGTGGTGGAGAGCGTCACGGTGGCGTAGTACGCCGCGTCCAGGAAGCTCAGCCCGCCGCCGGCGTTGTCGTTGTAGCCGTCCCGGTCGAGGTAGACGATGAACGTGGTGGCGACCAGGACGGCGAGCGCCAGCAGCAGCCGGGAGCCGACCTGCCGCACGGCGGGCTCGGCCCGTCGGGCGGGCAGCACGATCCCGGCGTCCGCCCACGGCTCGGTGCCGGGCGCGAGGTTGCGTCGGATCCGGCTCATGCGCCCACCCCGGCGGCCCCCGCGCCGGACGCGCGGCTCTTGACGGTTCCCTCGTTCACGGCACCTCCAGCAGTTCGACCGTCTCCCCCGCCGCCGCCCCGCCGGGCGGCACCACGGCGAGCGCCTCGGCCCTGGCCAGCCCGCGCAGCATCGCCGGGCCGTCGAAGACCAGCGGCAGGACGCCCTCGGCGGTCCGCCGGACCGGCTGGAGCCGGGTGTCCGTCCGGTGCCCGGCCAGCGGGGCCGCGGCCGGGGCGAGGGCGGGCGGGCCGACGGTCCGTCCGCTGCGGGCGTGCAGCAGCGGCAGGACGAGGGTGACCATCCCGGCGACGGCGGCCAGCGGGTTGCCCGGCAGGCCCACCAGGTGGCGGCCGCCGGGGAGTTCGGCCAGCAGCATGGGGTGCCCCGGCCGGACGGCGACGCCGTCCACCAGCAGTCGGGCGCCGGCCTCGGCGAGCGCCCGGTGCAGGAAGTCGACCGGTCCGGCGGCCGTTCCGCCGGTGGTGACCACCAGATCGGCGGTGGAGTGCCGCAGCGCGTCCCGGAGCAGCCCGAAGTCGTCCCGGACGTACCCGACCTCGGGCGTCCCGGCGCCGGCGGCCCGCAGCCAGGGCGGCAGCAGCGGCCCGAGCGCGTCCCGGACCAGGCCCGACCCGGGCACCCCGGAGGTGAGCAACTCGTCCCCCAGGACGAGCAGTCGGACCTCCGGACGGCGGCGGACCGGCAGCCGGTCGTGGCCGCAGGCGGCGGCCAGGCCGAGCACGGCCGGCCCGACCGGGGTGCCGGCCGGCAGCAACTCCTCGCCCAGGCGGCACTCCTGGCCGCGCGGGCGGACGTCCTGGCCGGTGGTCAGCGGCCGCGGGCCGCGGTCGTGCAGCAGCGCGGCGTCCGTCCACCCGTGCTCACGGCGCAGTACGGCGGTGGCCCCGGGCGGCAGTTGGGCGCCGGTGGCGATCTCCACGGCGGTGCCGTCGGCCAGCGGCGCCGGCTCGGCCCGTCCGGCCAGCACCCGGCCGGCGACCCGCCACGGGCCGGGACCGGCGACCGCCCAGCCGTCCATCGCGGAGGTGTCGAAGGCGGGCAGGTCGGTCAGCGCGCCGAGCGGCTCGGCGAGGGTGCGGCCGAGCGCCTCGGCCAGCGGGACGGGGACCCCGGGCAGCGGGCGCAGCCCGGCCCGGCGCGCGGTCTCCCGGGCGCCGGGCCAGCTCAGCACGCCGGGACCGGTGGACGGTGCGGCCACGGTCGGCTGTCCGACCGCGCTCACGACTCGCCCGGCCGGTCGGCGGGGCCCCAGCCCTCGGCGAGGGCCTCGGTCCGCCGGGCCGCCTCGGCGACGGCCTCCGCCCCGCCGCCCCGCTGGGCGGCCGCGTAGCCGATCAGGAAGGCGGTCAGCGGCGCGGCCGGCCGGGCCACCCCGTGCGCGACCACCCGGGCCGTGTCGAGCAGACCGTGGACGTCGACGTCCAGGTCGATGCCCAGGTCGGCCTTGACCTCGGCGATCCAGTCATCCAGCGTGCGCTCCATGCGCCCATGCTGCCTGATCGGTGGTTTCCCGAAGTGTTCGCCCCGTGTGCGGGGCGCGTCGTTTCGCTCACACGTCGGTGGCCGGGGCGGTGCGCCTCAGGTCCGGTCGCGCTCGCGGGCCTGCTCCAGGTCCTCCCAGGTGTCGCAGTCGTAGGCGACGTTGTCGGTGTCGGCCACCCGCAGCCGGGGCAGTCCGCCGACCAGGCGGCGCAGCGGCTGGTCGGCGGGATCGCCGAGGGCGGCCAGCGCGGCGCGCAGCGGGGCGGTGCGGTAGGCGGCGGCGAGCGGCTGGTCGCGGCCGCCCGCGTCGACCAGCACGGCGGCGTCCCCGTGCGCCCCGGCCCGGTCGAGGGCGGCGACCAGCCGGTCCACCGTCCGCCGGTCCAGGAAGGGCAGGTCGGCGGCGAGCAGCAGCACGGTGTCCGCGGTGACCAGGTCGAGCCCGGCCGCGACGGCGGCGACCGGCCCGCCGCCGGGCGGCCGCTCCCTGGTCCAGTGGACGCCGCCGCGCGCGGTCGGCCGGACCGGGCCGACCACGACGGTGGTGCGGGCGCCCGCGCAGGCGGCGAGCACCCGGTCGAGCAGGGTGGTCCCGCCGACCGTCAGCCCGGGCTTGTCGGCCCCGCCGAGGCGCCGGGCGGCCCCGCCCGCCGGGACGATCACGTCGTACGGCGTCATGCGGCCAGTATCCGCCCTACGCCTGCTCGGGTCCGCCGTCCTCCTCGGACTCCCGGTCCTCCTCGGGCTCCCCGGCCGCCGCGGTCGCGGTCCCGGCCGCGCGGGCGGTGTTGGCCGCCGCGCCCAGCTGCAGGAAGGACGGCAGGGTCAGCTCCCCGTAGCGCTCGTTCATCGCCGTGACCAGCGCCTCACGGTCGTCCGGGTGCTCGGCCAGCAGCCGGTCGAAGTCCTGGAGGTACTCACCGGTGAAGGCCAGCACCCGGGCGGCGTCGTCGCCCTGGTCCGGGGCCCGGTGGCCGGCGATCACCCGGTCCGCGCCGAGGTCGGCGATCCGGCCGAGGTTGTGCCCCCAGGTGGTGCGCTGGGCCGGGGTGGTGTCGGCGGTCCAGACGTGGGTGCCGTTGTGGACGAAGTCCCCGGCGATCACGGTGCGGATGCTCGGCACGTGGACGACCGTGGAGTCCCCGCAGTCGGCCTGGCCGAGCAGCAGCACGGGGATCACCTGGCGGTCCAGCATCAGCGGCTGCGGCAGCAGCGGGGCGGGGATCAGCGGGTGGTCCGGGATGTCGTCGCCGTACACCGGCTTCCACTGCGCGACCTTGGCGGCGACGGTGCGCCGGATGCCCTCGACCACGGCCGGGGCGGCCAGCAGCTGCGCGTCGGGGAAGAGCCGCAGCACCTCCTCGGCGCCGAAGTAGTGGTCCGGGTGCTGGTGGGTGACGACGACGGCGAGCAGGCGTCTGCCCTTGCCGGCGACCCACTCGGCCAGCTCGCGCCCGGCGCTGCGGGTCAGCTGGGCGTCCACCAGGATCGCGGTCCGCTCGCCGAGGATCAGTGTCGAGGTGGCGAAGAAGGCCGACTCGGGGCCAGTGAAGACGGCGACCTCCAGCGGCCGGGCCGGCTGCCCGGGCTCGGGCGGCACCGCGCCCGCGGCCGGGCGGGCCTGGGCACGCTCCGCGCCGGCGCTCTCCTCGGACGGGGACGTCGTCACGGGCTGCTCCCTCTGGTCGGCGGTCGGATTCCCTGCGCCCTACAGCATGGGAGCACCGACGGCCGATTGCGCGGAAGGCGCGCCCGGTGGGGCGCGCCTCCGGTGCACGTCACACCGCGGCTCGGGCGGCCGCTTCCTTGGCCCGGTGGGCGGCCTGCTCCAGGGCCTGGGCCTTGGACTCGACGGCCTTCGGGACGAAGTCGGCCATCGCCGGGACGGCGGCCGCCAGGGTGAACTCCGGGACGATGAAGTCGACCTCCAGCCCGAGCATGCCGGTCAGCACCTTCTCCAGGTAGGTGGTGACGAACTCGAACGGCTCGCGCGGGGCGCCGGGCGCGTACGAGCCGCCGCGGGAGGCGACCACGGTGACCGGGGTGCCCTTGGCGGAGGGCGTCTCGCCGGCGGTGCGGCCGACCAGGATCACGTGGTCCAGCCAGGTCTTGAGGGTCGACGGGATCGTGAAGTTGTACATCGGGCTGCCGATCAGCACGGCGTCGGCCTGCTCCAGCTCGGCCATCACCTGCTCGCGCAGCGCGAAGGCGGCGGCCTGCTCGGCGCTGTGGGCCTCGGCGGGGGCGAATCCGGCGCTGATGCCGTGCACGTCGAGGTGCGGGAGGGGGTCGGCGGCGAGGTCCCGGTAGATCACCGTGCCCTCGGGGTGCTCGGCCTGCCAGGCGGCGCGGAAGGCGGCGGTGACCTCGCGGGAGACGGAGCCGTCGGCGATCGCGGAGGAGTCGAGGTGCAGGAGCGTGGGCATGGCAGTGCCTCCAGATAATAAGTAGCTGCTGATTTCGCTGCGACTGCAATTACGGTAGCAGCTTACTTTTCTACAGTCACTAGTAGGGGTTCGAGTAGGCTGGACCCATGGCCGAGCACGAGGCAGTGACCGACGGAGTCCCGATCGCCACCGACGCGTGCGGCGCCGAGGGCCCCGGCCCGTGCCGCAACGTCGACCTGGCCCTCACCCGGGTGTTCACCCTGCTCGGCAAGCGCTGGACCGGCATGCTGCTGGGCGTCCTCACCAACGGCGGCCCCGCGTACTTCTCCGAGCTGCGCCGCGCCGTCCCGGGCATCAGCGAGCGGATGCTCTCCGACCGGCTGACCGAGCTGGCCGAGGCCGGGCTGGTCGTCCGCGAGGTCGACGCCGGCCCGCCGCTGCGGGTCAGCTACCGGCTCACCGAGGCCGGCTTCGCGCTCAAGCCCGCGCTCACCGAACTGGCCGTCTGGGCCGACCGCTACCTGCCGGAGGGCGTGCTCAGGAGCGGCTGCTGAGCCCCCCGGGCGCCCGGCGCACCTCCCCCGGACATGCGGAAGGGCCCGTCCACCGGTTCGGTGGACGGGCCCTTCGGCCAAGAACGGTTCGGTCGGTCAGCGCTTCGCGGTGGCCCCGCGCAGCTTGGCCAGCCGGTCGGTGACACCCCAGGTGGTCACCCGCCACAGCGCCTCGACCACGATGCCGCGGCTCATCTTGGACGCCCCCAGCTCGCGCTCGACGAAGGTGATCGGCACCTCGGCGACCTTGAACCCGGCCTTCACCGTGCGCCAGGCCAGGTCGACCTGGAAGCAGTACCCGGCCGAGGCGACCTCGTCCATGCCCAGGCCCAGCAGGGTCTCCTTGCGGAACGCCCGGTAGCCGCCGGTGACGTCCCGGATCGGCACGCCCAGCATCAGCCGCGAGTAGGTCGAGCCGCCGCGCGAGAGCAGCAGCCGGGACTTCGGCCAGTTCACCACCCGGCCGCCCGGCACCCAGCGCGAGCCCAGCACCAGGTCGGCGCCGCGCAGCGCGCCCAGCAGCCGGTCCAGCTCCTCGGGCTGGTGCGAGCCGTCCGCGTCCATCTCGACCAGGACGTCGTAGCCGTTGTCGATGCCCCAGCGGAAGCCCGCGAGGTAGGCGGCCCCGAGGCCCTCCTTGCCCTTGCGGTGCATGACGTGGACGTGCTCGTCCTCGACGGCCAGCTTGTCGGCCAGCTCGCCGGTGCCGTCGGGGCTGTTGTCGTCGGCGACCAGGACGTGCGCCTCGGGGACGGCGGCACGGACCCGGCCGACGATCCGCTCGACGTTCTCCGCCTCGTTGTAGGTCGGGATGATCACCAGGACCTTGCCGAGATCAGCAAAACTCTGCTGGTTCACGGTCACGTACAAACCTCTCGGCCGATGACGGGGGGTCTCGGAACACCGGCGCCCGCACTCTGGAACGCGGCTCCGCCGGCAGCCCGCCGGGAGGACCTCGGTGGCGAACTGCGCGCAGGGCGGAGGCTACTGCGTCCTGGCATCCTACTACCGCGCCGGGAACCGCAGGTCCGGCCGTGGCACTCCCACCCGGTGGCCACCGTTTCCCCGTGGGTGACACCGTTCGGCTAGGGTCGTTTCCCTTGCCCGTGCCCGGACCGCCCGCACCGCCGGGCCCGCCCCGGCGATCCGGACTCGGGACATCCGGGGCCGCCCAGACTGCGAAGGAGTAGGACCGCGCGCATGGACAGGCTCGTCAACACCGTCCGCCCGTACGCCTGGGGGTCGCTCACCGCCCTGCCCGAGCTGCTCGGGCAGCGGCCGACCGGTGAACCGCAGGCCGAGCTGTGGATGGGCGCCCACCCCGGCGCCCCGTCCCGCGCCGACCGCGGCGAGGGCCCGCGCCGGCTGGACGAGCTGATCGCGGCCGACCCCGAGGGCGAGCTGGGCGCCGCGAGCGTGGCCAGGTTCGGCCCGACCCTGCCGTTCCTCTTCAAGGTCCTGGCCGCGGGCATCCCGCTGTCCATCCAGGCCCACCCCACGCTCGACCAGGCCCGGGCCGGCTTCGCCGCCGAGAACGCCCTCGGGATCCCCCTGGACGCCCCCGAGCGCAACTACCGGGACGCCAACCACAAGCCCGAAATGGTCTGCGCGCTGGGCGACTTCGACGGCCTGTGCGGCTTCCGGCGGCCCGCCGACGCGGCCCGGCTGCTGACCGGGCTCGGGGTGCCCGGGCTCGCCCCGGTGATCGGGCGGCTGGCCGCCGAGAACGACTCCGAGGCCCTGCGCGGCGCCCTGACCGCCGCCCTCGCGCTGGACCCGGAGACCGTCCGGCGGACCGTCGAGGTGCTGGCGGCGACCGACCCGGACGGGGAGTACGCCCCGTACGCCCGGATCGCCGAGGACTTCCCGGACGACCGCGGCGTGGTCGCCGGCATGCTGCTCAACCACGTCCGGCTGCGGGCCGGCCAGGCGCTCTACCTGGGCGCCGGTGTCCCGCACGGCTACCTGTCCGGCGTCTGCGTCGAGCTCCAGGCCAACTCCGACAACGTGCTGCGGGCCGGCCTCACCCCCAAGCACATCGACGTGCCGGAGCTGCTGAAGGTCGTGGTCTTCGAGGCCGGCGCCCCCGAGCCGCTGGAGCCGGCCCCGGTCGAGGGCACCCCGGGCGAGGAGCTCTACCCCGTCCCGATCGACGAGTTCCGGCTCTCCCGCTTCGTCCTGGACGGCGCCGGGCGCGAGATCGACGGCCGCACCCCGCAGATCCTGCTCTGCACCGAGGGCGCCACCCGGCTGACCGCCGCCGACGGCACCGTCCTGGACCTGGCCCGCGGCCAGGCCGCCTTCCTCCCCGCCACCGGCACCCCGACCCGCCTCTCCGGCACCGGCGGCACGCTCTTCCGCGCCACCGTCACCGTCTGACCGCTCCGGACGGGGCCCGGGCTCAGTCCCGGGTCATGTCGACGAAGCGCGAGTAGTGGCCCTGGAAGGCCACCGTGATCGTCGCGGTCGGACCGTTACGGTGCTTGGCGACGATCAGGTCGGCCTCGCCCGCGCGCGGGGACTCCTTCTCGTAGGCGTCCTCGCGGTGCAGCAGGATGACCATGTCGGCGTCCTGCTCGATCGAGCCGGACTCACGGAGGTCCGAGACCATCGGCCGCTTGTCGGTGCGCTGCTCGGGACCACGGTTCAGCTGGGACAGCGCGATGACCGGGACTTCCAGCTCCTTGGCCAGCAGCTTGAGGTTACGGGACATGTCCGAGACCTCCTGCTGGCGGTTCTCGGCCCGCCGGGAGCCGCCGGACTGCATCAGCTGGAGGTAGTCGATGACGACCAGCTTGATGTCGTTGCGCTGCTTCAGCCGGCGGCACTTGGCCCGGATCTCCATCATCGACAGGTTCGGCGAGTCGTCGATGAACAGCGGCGCCTCGCTGACGTCGGGCATCCGGCGGGCCACCCGCGTCCAGTCGTCGTCCGTCATGTTCCCGGAGCGCATGTGGTGCAGCGCCACCCGGGCCTCGGCGGAGAGCAGGCGCATGGCGATCTCGTTGCGGCCCATTTCGAGCGAGAAGATCACGCTCGGCAGCTTGTGGTGGATCGAGCAGGCCCGGGCGAAGTCCAGCGCCAGGGTGGACTTGCCCATCGCGGGACGGGCCGCGATGACGATCATCTGGCCGGGGTGGAGGCCGTTGGTGAGCTGGTCGAAGTCGGCGAAGCCGGTGGGGACGCCGGACATCTCGCCGTTGCGGGAGCCGATCGCCTCGATCTCGTCGAGGGCGCCCTCCATGATGTCGGAGAGCGGGGCGTAGTCCTCGTTGGTGCGCTGCTCGGTGACGGCGTAGATCTCCGCCTGGGCGGCGTTGACGATCTCGTCCACGTCGCCCTCGGCCGCGTAGCCCATGCCGGCGATCCGGGTGCCCGCCTCGACCAGCCGGCGCAGCACCGCGCGCTCGTGCACGATCTGGGCGTAGTACTCGGCGTTGGCCGCGGTCGGGACGGAGTTGACCAGGGTGTGCAGGTAGGAGGCGCCGCCGACGCGCTGGAGCTCGCCGCGCTTGGTCAGCTCGCCGGCCACGGTGATCGGGTCGGCCGGCTCGCCGCGGGCGTAGAGGTCGAGGATCGCGCCGTGGACCATCTCGTGCGCGGGCCGGTAGTAGTCGACCGGCTTGAGCACCTCGACCACGTCGGCGATGGCGTCCTTGGAGAGCAGCATGCCGCCGAGGACGGACTTCTCGGCGTCCAGGTCCTGCGGCGGGACGCGCTCGAAGCCGTCCACACCCCCGCCCCCGTCGCCGCCGCCCTCGTCCCGGCGCTGCCAGCCGCCGTCCTTCCGGTCGCCCTTGCCGCCCTTCTGGAAGCCGCCCTTCTGGCCGTCACGGCCACCGCCCTGACCGCCCTGGCCACGGCCGCGCGAGACCGGCAGCCGGTCCCCCGGGCCGTCCGGGAAGGGGGCGTCGTCGAAGGCGCCGGCCGGGAAGGGGTCCTCGGCGGGCTGCCAGTCCTCCTCCGGCGGCGGGGCGTCGTGGTCGTCGTACTGGGGGCCGGTCACGCGTGTTCCCCGATCAGCGAGTGGTGCGAAGGTGGAGCGGGCTTGCCGGTGGCTGGGTGGAGCGGAGCCGCTCCTCTTTGTACGCCACGGTCCCGACAAAACGGACGCCGGGGCGGCGGGAGTGTCGGGCGGAGGGCCCACGCTAAGGCGCCGGACGCCGTTGCGCCAAGGCGGTTATCCACAGGGGGTGTGGATGACCGGCCCCGTCCTGTGGAGAACTGCCGCAAAGCTGTGGACACCCCTGTGGACGCCCCTGTGGATAACCGAACAATCGATCCACCGTCAACCTGTTGACCTGGGATTACCTCTTCCCGGTCCTGTGCATGAGAAATTCTTCACACACCTCCGAACGGCTGTGGGCGCAGAGCGGACGAACCGCGCCGCTCAAGATTTCGAGTAATAGTCACTAGGCCCTTACATCCATTACCTGTGGATGAGTAGCCTGGAGCCCATGACCGCCTCGCCCCCGACCCCGGCCCCGAAGCCCTCGCGACGCCGGCACGACCGGGAGATCCTCGCCCTGGCCGTCCCGGCCTTCGGCGCGCTCGTCGCCGAACCGCTCTTCCTGATGGCCGACTCGGCGATCGTCGGCCACCTCGGCACCCCCCAGCTGGCCGGGGTGGGCGTCGCCTCCGCCGCGCTCTCCACCGCGACCGGCGTGTTCGTCTTCCTCGCCTACGCCACCACCGCGGCGGTCGCCCGCCGGATCGGCGCCGGGGACCGCCGGGGCGCCGTGCAGCAGGGCATCGACGGCATCTGGCTCGCCCTGGGCCTGGCCGTCCCGGTGGTCCTCCTCACCCTGGTGCTGGCGCCCTGGGCGGCCGACGCGCTGGGCGCCTCGGCGACCGCCGCGCCGCACGCGGTGACGTACCTGCGGATCAGCTCGCTGGGCATCCCGGCGATGCTCATGGTGCTGGCCGCCACCGGGGTGCTGCGCGGCCTCCAGGACACCCGCACGCCGCTGGTGGTGGCCGTCGCGGGCTTCGCCGCCAACATCGGCCTGAACGCGGGCCTGGTGTACGGCGCCGGGCTCGGGGTGGCCGGCTCGGCCTGGGGCACCGTGCTCGCCCAGACCGGGATGGCCGCCGCCTACCTGGTCGTGGTGGTCCGCGGCGCCCGCCGGGAAGGGGCCTCGCTGCGGCCGGACACCGCGGGCATCCGGGCCAGTGCCCGGGCCGGCGGCCCGCTGCTGGTCCGGACGATCAGTCTGCGCGCGGTGCTGATGACCGCCACCGCGGTCGCCGCCCGGCTCGGCGACGACCAGGTCGCCGCCCACCAGATCACCATGGCGCTGTTCAACTTCCTGGCCTTCGCGCTGGACGCGATCGCGATCGCCGGCCAGGCCATCATCGGCCGCTACCTGGGCGCCTCGGACGTCCCCGGCGCCAGGGCCGCCACCCGGCGGATGGTCGAGTGGGGCGTCGTCTCCGGACTGGTGCTCGGCCTGCTGGTGGTGGTCGCCCGCCCGCTGTACGTCCCGCTCTTCACACCCGATCCGGCCGTCCGGGCCCAGCTGGACACCGCCCTGCTGCTGCTCGCGCTCACCCAGCCGGTGGCCGGCCCGGTCTTCGTGCTGGACGGCGTGCTGATGGGCGCCGGGGACGGCCGCTACCTGGCCTGGGCCGGGCTCGCCACCCTGGCGGTGTTCGTCCCGGTGGCCCTGGCGGTGCCGGCCACCGGCACCGGACTGGCCGGGCTCTGGTGGGCGATGAACCTGTTCATGCTGCTGCGGGCCGGCTTCCTGGCCTGGCGCGCCCGCGGCGGCAAGTGGCTGGTCACCGGAGCGGTGCGCGGCTAGGACATGGCCCGAAGAGAACCGGGCCGGAAAAGACCGAGGGCCGGACTCCCGGAGGAGTCCGGCCCTCAGGCCTTGTGCTCTACGGAGCTCAGGCAGCCACGACGGCGACGTCGAGGTTGGCCACGACGTCCGAGTGCAGCTTGACCGAGACCTTGTGGGAGCCCACGGTCTTGATCGGCGAGGCGATCGCGACGGCGCGCTTGTCCACGGCCGGGCCGCCGGCGGCCTTGATGGCCTCGACGACGTCGGCCTGGGTCACCGAGCCGAACAGACGGCCGGCGTCGCCCGAGCGGACGGCCAGCTTGACCTGGACGCCCTCGAGCTGACCCTTGACCGCGGTGGCGGCCTCGAGGGTCTGGATCTCGTGGATCTTCCGGGCGCGACGGATGGCGTCGACGTCCTTCTGACCACCCTTGGTCCAGCGGATGGCGAAGCCACGCGGGACCAGGTAGTTGCGGGCGTAGCCGTCCTTGACCTCGACGACCTCGCCGGCGGAGCCGAGACCCGGCACCTCGTGAGTGAGGATGATCTTCATTACTTGGTCACCCTCTCTTAGCGCGCGGTGCTGGTGTAGGGCAGCAGCGCCATCTCACGGCTGTTCTTCACGGCCGTGGCGACGTCACGCTGGTGCTGGGTGCAGTTGCCGGTCACCCGACGGGCACGGATCTTGCCGCGGTCGGAGATGTACTTCCGCAGCAGGTTCGTGTCCTTGTAGTCAACGTAGTTGACCTTGTCCTTGCAGAAGACGCAAACCTTCTTCTTCGGCTTGCGAGCAGGCGGCTTCGCCATTGTGTGCTCCATTTGGGGTTCACGGCCCGGCGGGCGTCCGGGGACGCCGGCGGCCGGGCCGCACGAAATCTGTCAGCTCTTAGAACGGGGGCTCTTCCGAGTAGCCGCCACCGCCGCCGGCCGGGGCACCCCAGCCGCCGCCCTGGTTTCCACCGGACGGGGCGCTGGAGGCCCAGGGGTCGTCGGAGGGGCCGGACTGGCCGCCGCCGGAGTTTCCACCCCAGCTGCCGCCGCCCTGCTGGCCGCCGCCGCCGGAGTTCCCACCCCAGCTGCCGCCGCCGCCCTGGCCGCCACCCTGCTGGCCGCCGAAGCCGCCACCGGGGGCGCCGGACCGGTTGGCCCGGGTGACCTTGGCGGTCGCCGAGCGCAGGCTCGGACCGACCTCGTCGACCTCGACCTCGAAGACCGTCCGCTTCTCGCCTTCCTTGGTCTCGTAAGACCGCTGGCGCAGTCGGCCCTGCACGATGACGCGCATGCCGCGCTGCAGCGACTCGGCCACGTTCTCCGCCGGCTGCCGCCAGACGTTGCACGTGAGGAAGAGGCTCTCGCCGTCCTTCCACTCGTTCGTCTGACGGTCGAAGGTGCGGGGGGTGGACGCGATGCGGAACTTCGCGACCGCCGCACCCGACGGGGTGAAGCGCAGCTCGGGGTCGTCGACGAGATTGCCGACGAGGGTGATGACGGTCTCGCCTGCCATGGTGGTGATGACCTCTCGGGAAGATGTCCGTTCACCGCTGTTTCACGTGAAACAGCGGACGCGAGCTACCCGAGACCCGAAGGCCTCAGAGGTGGCTCAGTGGGTGTCCGGGCGCAGGACCTTGGTCCGCAGAACCGACTCGCTCAGGCCCAGCTGGCGGTCGAGCTCCTTGACGACCTCAGGCGTGGCCTTGAGGTCGATGACCGAGTAGATGCCCTCGGACTGCTTGTTGATCTCGTAAGCCAGACGGCGGCGACCCCAGGTGTCGACCTTCTCCACCTTGCCACCCGCGTTGCGGACGACGGTGAGGAAGTTCTCGATCAGGGGGGAGACAGCGCGCTCCTCGACCGAGGGGTCGAGGATGACCATCAGCTCGTAGTGACGCATGAGTAACCCACCTCCTTTGGACTCAGCGGCCACGGTCTCTCCGTGGCAGGAGGGTTGTGCGTAGCGTCGGCACCGGAGCAGTGACGACTCCGGCCCACCGTAGCGGCCGGGTCGGACAATCGGCCCCCGCTCCGCCCGGAGGCGGATCCCACCCGGTAGAGGGTGCAGAGGGGGCACAACTACACCAGTGCAGACGGCACAGCCTACCTGCACCCGGACGGCCGAACAAAACGCATAGGGGTTGTGAGAGCGGCCCAAGCGCCGCAATCTGGACGGAACGGGATTCCTGCCCGTTCGTCTCCACGCCAGGAGGTGGGACCCATGGCACAGTCCGTCCACCGCATGCCCGCCCTCACCCTGAACACCGACGGCCACCCGCACCCCCGCGAGAACGCCCTGGTGGGCGTCACCGCCGTGCTGGGCGTGATCGCCTTCACCACCTCGTTCTTCCACAACCTGCACCTGCTGACCTCGTGGACCGGCCTGTTCGGCATCGTCACGGGCCTGTGGGGCATGTTCGTCTCGGTCACCACCGCCGAGCGCTTCGTCCTGATGATCACACTCGGCGCCGCCGCGATCGGCTTCTACCTCGGCATCGCCCGCGGCGGTCTCTGGGGCTGAACCGGGCCCCCGCGCCCCCTCGCACGCCCCCGGACCGCACCGCTGGGACCGAGCCCACAGGCCCCGCCCGGAACCCTCGCCGCCCCCGTCGCGTATCTGCAGAGGAGACAGGTACCCGACGGGGGCGCCGCCGTGCCCGCAGCGACGGGCGCCCGGACCCCGGACGATAAGGTCAGCCCGAGAACCTGGGCCACCGCAGCCCGACGACGAGGAGCACCGAGCACATGAGCCTGCGCCTGAGGACGATCACCCGCGAGGAGCACCTCGCCTTCATCAGGAGCCGCGCCTCGGCCAGCCACATGCAGGTGCCGTCGTGGGGCGACGTGAAGGCCGAGTGGCGCTCCGAGTCGATCGGCTGGTTCGACGAGACCGACCAGCTCGTCGGCGCCGGCCTGGTCCTCTACCGCCAGCTGCCCAAGCTCAAGCGCTACCTCGCCTACCTGCCCGAGGGACCGGTCATCGACTGGTTCGACCGCGACCTCGACCGCTGGCTCTCCCCGATGCTGGCGCACCTCAAGTCGCAGGGCGCGTTCTCGGTGAAGATGGGCCCGCCGATCGTCATCCGCCGCTGGAACGCCCCCACCATCAAGGAGGCCATCGCCGGCAAGCAGGCCAAGCGCCTGCGCGACGTCGAGGCCGACTGGTACGAGGCCCGCGCCTTCGAGGTGGCCGACCGGCTGCGCAAGGCCGGCTGGCTGCAGGGCGAGGACGGCGGCGCCGGCTTCGGCGACGTCCAGCCCCGCTACGTCTTCCAGGTGCCGCTGGCCAACCGCTCGCTGGACGACATCCACAAGAACTTCAACCAGCTCTGGCGCCGCAACATCAAGAAGGCCGAGAAGAGCGGCGTCGAGGTCTACCAGGGCGGCTACGACGACCTGCCGATCTTCCACCAGCTCTACCTGGTCACCGCCGAGCGCGACAAGTTCACCCCGCGCCCGCTGGCCTACTTCCAGCGGATGTGGAAGGCCCTGGTGGCCGAGGACCCGAACCGCATGCGGCTCTACATCGCCTACCACGAGGGCGAGCCGCTGGCCGCCACCACGATGCTGGTGGTCGGCGAGCACGTCTGGTACTCCTACGGCGCCTCGGCCAACCACAAGCGCGAGGTCAAGCCGTCCAACGCCATCCAGTGGCGGATGATGCGCGACTCCTACGCCCTCGGCGGCGGGGTGTACGACCTGCGCGGCATCAGTGACACCCTGGACGAGAACGACCACCTGTTCGGCCTGATCCAGTTCAAGGTCGGCACCGGCGGCCAGGCGGCCGAGTACCTCGGCGAGTGGGACTTCCCGCTCAACAAGCTGCTGCACAAGGCCCTCGACCTCTACATGTCCCGCCGCTGAGGAGGCTGACCCGATGACGCTGTCGCTCTACCTCGAGACCGAACGCTGGCGCACCCACCAGCGCTCCGTCCTCGCCGAGTTCCCCGGCCTGGTGCCCGTCGCCAAGGGGAACGGCTACGGCCTGGGCAACCACCGGCTGGCCGAGGAGGCGACGCTGCTGGGCACCGGGGTGCTCGCCGTCGGTACCGCGTACGAGGCGGCCGACGCCGCCGAGTGGTACGGCGGCGAGCTGCTGGTGCTCACCCCGTACCGGGTCGGCGAGGAGGTGCTCCCGCTGCCGCACGCCCGGGTGATCCGGACGGTGGCCAGCGTGGAGGCGCTGCGCTCGCTGCACGGTGCCCGGGTGGTGCTGGAGTGCATGACCACCATGCGCCGGCACGGCGTGAGCGCGGCCGACCTGCGCACCGTCGCCAACGAGCTGGAGGGCGTCGCCTTCGAGGGCCTGGCGCTGCACCTGCCGATGGACCGGCCGGACGGCTCCAGCCCGATCGAGGAGGTCGCGTACTGGGTGGACACCGCCCGGGCGGCCGGCATCCCGGTGCACACCGTGTTCGTCAGCCACCTCGGCGCGGCCGGCATGGACCAGCTGGCCCAGCGCTACCCGGAGACGGTCTTCCGGGCCCGGATCGGCACCCGGCTCTGGCTCGGCGACCACGGCGCGCTGGAGGTCCGGGCCACCGTCCTGGACGTCACCCCGCTGCAGAAGGGCGACCGCTACGGCTACCGCCAGCACCCGGCGCCCTCCGACGGCCACATCCTGGTGGTCGCCGGCGGCACCGCGCACGGCATCGGCCTGGAGGCGCCCAAGTACCTCCAGAGCATGGGGGCGCGGGCCAAGGGCATCGCCCGGGCCGGCCTGGCGACCGTCAACAAGACCAAGTCGCCGTTCCACTGGGCCGGCAAGCAGCTGTGGTTCGCCGAGCCGCCGCACATGCAGGTCTCGCTGCTCTTCCTGGACGGGGAGACCAAGCCCCCGGCGATCGGCGAGGAGCTCGGTCTCCAGGTCCGGCACACCACCACGCACTTCGACCGCGTGGTGGACCGCTGACCCGCCAGGCCTTTCCGACCGGCTAGGCCTTTTCGGCCGGCTCCGACAGCTCGGGCTCGT
This sequence comes from Kitasatospora sp. NPDC001261, assembly GCF_042896795.1. NCBI lineage: Bacteria > Bacillati > Actinomycetota > Actinomycetes > Kitasatosporales > Streptomycetaceae > Kitasatospora > Kitasatospora sp. NPDC001261. The sequence continues at coordinate 129,698 of NZ_JBIAXP010000018.1, read as the reverse complement.
TGAGCCACTGCTCGGGGCCGGCCGGCGCGTACCCGGCGTAGCTCTCCTCCTCGCGCAGCCGGCGGGCGGTGCCCAGCACGGACACGTCCGGGGCGTGGTCCAGCACCCCGCCGGAGGGGTCGTCGCTGCCGTCCCAGCGGACCGGGTCGCGGTCCGGGTGGAGGACGTCGCGGACCACCAGGGCGACCAGGTACAGGGTGCCCAGCAGGTGCAGCCCGATCGCGAAGTGGTACCAGCCCTCGCCGATCCCGTGCTGCTTGGAGCCGGTGACCAGGCCCAGGTGGGACCAGATGCCCAGGGTGTAGAGCACCTCGCAGGCCTGCCAGACCAGGAAGTCCCGCCAGCGCGGCCGGGCCAGCACCGCGAGCGGCAGCAGCCAGAGCGCGTACTGCGGCGAGTACACCTTGTTGACCAGCACGAACAGCGCGACCACCAGGAAGGCCAGCTGGGCGAAGCGCGGCCGGCGCGGGGCCGAGAAGCCGAGCCACGCTATGGCCAGGCAGCCCAGCACCATCAGCACGCCGATGTAGACGTCGAGGTCGGCCAGCCCGGCGCCCCGGCGCTGCATCAGGATCAGCCAGAACGAGCCGTAGTCCTCGCCGCGGTGCTTGCTGAACACGTAGAAGGTCGACCAGCCCCGCCAGTTGGCCAGCATGATCGGCAGGTTGACCACCAGCCAGGAGCCGACCGCGCCGCCCAGCATCACCCGGAACTCGCGCCACCGGCCGGCCCGCCAGCAGAGCACCAGCAGCGGGCCGATCAGCAGCAGCGGGTAGAGCTTGGCCGCGGTGGCCAGGCCGATGAAGACACCGGCCCAGCCCGGGCGGGCACCGCTCCACCAGGCCATCGCCACGGCGGCCAGGGCGACCGCGAGCAGGTCCCAGTTGACGGTGCCGTTGAGCAGCAGGACGGGGGCGAGCGCGAACAGCAGCGCGTCCCACGGACGGCGCCGGTGGGTGCGGGAGAGCGCCACCGCGGCGACCACCGCGCAGGCCATCAGCATCCCGGCGTTGATCGCCCAGAACCACTGCTCCTGGCTCTGCTGGTCCCCGCCGCCCGGCGTCAGCCAGGCCGCGACCTGCATGAACAGGCCGGTCAGCACCGGGTACTCCAGGTACTGGAGGTCCCCCGAGGAGCCCGGGACGCGGTCCACGTACGGGTGCAGCCCGGCCGCGAAGCCGCGTCCGGAGAACAGGTGCGGGATGTCGCTGTAGCAGGCGTGGATGTACTGCGGCGAGCCCGGCTGGAACCAGGCCTGCTCGTAGCAGGGCAGCTTCTGCACCATCCCGAGCACCGACACCACGATCACCGCGAGCGCCAGGAAGCGCGCCGGGACCCACCAGGAGACGCCGAGCAGCGCCCGGCGGCCCGGGGGCCCGCCGAACACCTCGCTGCCGGCCGCCGCCACCGGGTCCTCGTCGGCCGGCACGACCACGGTGTTGGCCGGCGGCGCGGCCGTGGCGACGGCTGCCGGGAGGGGCCCTGCGGCGGCGCCGGACCCGTCCGGCCCGGCGGTTTCGTCACGATCGCTCGACGTCATGCCGGACATCCTGCCGCACCCGTCCCGCCGGGACGAGGAGGACCCCGCAACGGTCTGTACCTCTGCGCCGCCGGCGGGCGCGGTGGCCGCGACGGAAACGGCGGTGGCGGCCCTCCGAGGAGGACCGCCACCGCCGTGGTTCCGGGTTCCGGGTTCCGCCCGGCCGGGGCTACTACCCGGCCGCCCCGCCGCCCTGGAGACCGCCCGTGCTGCTCGGCGTCGGCTTGCCGCCGCCGGTCGGGCGTCCGCCACCGCCACCGTTGCCGCCGCCCGGCGGCGTGGTGTCCGTCGGTCCCGGCGGCTGCGTCGGGCAGCCGATCACCGGCAGGCAGCTGTTGCCCGGGTTCGGCCTGGTGTGCGAGGGGGTCGGCTGGTCGCCGGGGCAGTCAACGCCGGGCACGCAGGTCTGGGTGGGCTGCGGCTGCACGGGCGGCTGCGGCGCCTGCGTCTGGGCGGCCGGCGGGGCCGTCGGGCTGTCGGTCGTGGTCGGGGTCGTCGTCGCGCTGGCCGTGGACGGCGCGCCGGAGGAGTCGACCTCGGTGCCGACCGGCTGCGGGGTCGGGAAGTCCATCTTCTTCTCGTTGGCCAGTGCGGCCTTCATGTACCGGGTGAAGACATCGGTCGGGATGTCACCACCGTGGATGGACTCCTTGCCGCCGGTGCCGTTGAGCGACTGCCGCTCGTGCTTGGTCGGGTCCTCGCGCCACATCGCGACGCTGGTCGCCAGCTGCGGGGTGTAGCCGACCCACCAGGCCGACTTGTTCTGGTCGGTGGTACCGGTCTTGCCGGCCACCGGGCGGCCCAGGTCCTTCGTCTTCTTACCGGTACCGTTCACCGCCACGTTCACCAGCGTGTCGGTGACGTTGTCGGCGACGGCCGGCTCCAGCGCGACCTTGGGCTCCTTCTTGCCGAAGCCCGGCCGCTCCACGCCGCTCACCTCGACCTTGGTGACCGAGTACGGCTCGGCCTCCTTGCCGCTGGCCGCCAGGGTGCCGTAGGCGGTGGCCATCCGGATCGGGCTGATGGTGGAGGTGCCGAGCGGGAAGGTCGCCGTCTTCGGGTCGGCGAGGCTCTCCTTCTTGATGCCCATCTGCACCGCGATGTCGGCCACGTTCTGGCCGCCGACGTCCTGGTTCAGCTGGACGAAGGGCACGTTGTACGAGTACTGCATGGCCATCCGCAGCGAGACGTAGCCGCGCTTGCCGGCGTCCTCGTTCTTCTGCCGGTAGGGCTTGCCGTCGTCGCCGATCACCAGCGAGCCGTCCGCCTTGCGGATCTCGGACATGTCGTCGGCCAGGTAGCGGCTGTCGGCGTTGATCCGCTTCGGCTTGCCCTTGTCGTCCTTCGCGGTCTGCACGCCGGTCTGCATCGCGGTGGCCAGCACGAAGGGCTTGAAGGTCGAGCCGACCTGGACGCCGGTGGCGTCGGCGTTGTTGTCGAAGTGGCCGTTCTCCACGCCGTCGCCGCCGTAGAGGGCGACGATCGCGCCGTCGCCGGGGCGGATGCTGGCGGAGCCGAACTGGATGTTGGTGTCGTTGTCCGGCCGCTTCTGCGGGTTGAGGTTCTCCGCCTTGACGGCGTCGACGGCGCTCTTCAGCGCGTCGACCTTGTCCTTCTCGAAGGTGGTGTAGATCTTCAGGCCGCCCCGGTCGATCATCTGCTGGGTGATCGTCTTGTCGGTGGCCATCACGTACTTGTTGGCGGTGTCGACCAGGTAGCTGATCTCACCGTTCATGTTGGAGTTGGGCTTCTGCGCGATCGGGTCCGGGAACGCGGTGCACTTGGCGCGCTCCTCCGGGGTGATGGCCTTGGTGTCCACCATCTGGTCCAGGATCCAGTTCCACCGGCCCTGGGCCCGGTCCTTGTTGGCCGGGTTGGTGGGGTCGTAGTACGCCGCACCCTTGAGCAGACCGGCCAGCATGGCGCTCTGACAGACGTTGAGGTCCTTGGCGTCCACCCCGTAGTACGCCTGGGCGGCCGCCTGGGCACCGTTCGCACCGCGGCCGAACCAGCTGGTGTTCAGGTAGCCGGTGAGGATCTCCGGCTTCTCCTTCTCCTGGTTGATCTTCAGCGTGATGAAGAACTCCCTCACCTTGCGGCTGAGGGTCTGCTCCTGGCTCAGGTAGGCGTTCTTCACGTACTGCTGGGTGATCGTCGAGGCGCCCTGGGTCTCACCGCCCTTCGCCATGTTCCAGACCGCGCGGAGCATGCCCTTGGGGTCGATGCCGCTGTCGGTCTTGAAGCTCTTGTTCTCCGCGGCGATGACGGCGTCCTGGAGGTGCGGACTGATGTCCTTGAGCTCGACGATCTGACGGTTGGTCTGCCCCTTGCGGGTCATCTCCGTGTTGTCGGCCCAGTAGTAGATCGTGTTCTGGTCCTTGACCAGCTCGTTCAACTCCGGGACCTTGGTGGTCTGGTACAGGTAGAACACCAGGCCCACGAAGCAGCCGAAGACCAGCACGAAGGCGCTCAGCCACTGCTTCCAGGACGGCAGCCAGCGCCGGACGCCGGTCTTGCCGAACCGCGGGTAGTCGATGAAGCGCTTCTTGCCGGGGCCGGCGGCCGCGGCGGCGGAGGCGGCCGCGGCGTCACCGCGCCGGCCACCCCCCTTGGCGCCCTTCTTCTGGGCGGCCTTGCGCATCTCCGCACGGGTCATCCGGGGCTGCTGTGCGGTCTCCCTGACCCCCGAGGGTCGTCGCCGACCGGCGCCGTCCGAGCGCAGCTCGTCGGGTCCCGGCCCCTCGCCCTGACGGCCACCGCCTCCCGGGGGCTGCTGCCCCTCACCGCCCGGGTTGGGCGTCCTTCGCCGTCGCTCGCTCATCTTCCAGCCACTCCTCGCCAGGCGTTTCCAGCCTGAAGGCAGGGTTCACGTCCGATGCCCGCCAACCGCCCTGATCCCGGAGGTGGTCCTCGTGCACACGCGACAGCGTACGCAGCACGGATATACAACTAATCGGACATCAGTTGCCAATGCCCGCAAAACGGCAACAGATCATTACAAGCCCGTTGCCAACACCAGCCGCGCGTCGGCTTGTGATCACATTCACGCGCGCCCCTCTTGCCCGTTCCGGGGGTCGGGTTTACTGTTCTCGATATATCGAGCCGATACATCGAAGCGGTATACCGCCGGATGCAGCGGCCGATCGGACACCGAGCGGGAGGAGGGCGGCGACAGTGGGCAGGCGCTCAGGAGTGCTGGAGTTCGCCGTCCTCGGGCTGCTCCACGACGCCCCGATGCACGGCTACGAGCTGCGCAAGCGGCTGAACATCCTGCTCGGGACGTTCCGGGCGCTCTCCTACGGGACGCTCTACCCCTGCCTGAAGAGCCTGGTCGCCCAGGGCTTCCTGGTCGAGGACAACCCCGACGTCGAGTACGTCCCGGCCACCGCGCTCAACGGCAAGCGGTCCAAGATCGTCTACCGGCTCTCCGCCGAGGGGAAGCAGCGCTTCGAGGAGCTGCTCGCCGACTCCGGCCCGGACGCCTGGGAGGACGAGCACTTCGGCGTGCACTTCGCCTTCTTCGGCCAGACCGACCGGGCCGTGCGGATGCGCGTCCTGGAGGGGCGCCGCAGCCGGCTGGAGGAGCGGCTGGAGCGGATGCGCAACTCGCTGGCCCGCGCCCGCGAGCGGTTCGACGACTACACCGTCGAACTCCAGCGGCACGGACTGGAGTCGGTGGAGCGCGAGGTCCGCTGGCTCAACGAGCTGATCGAGACCGAGCGGTCCAACCGCACCGGAAAGACCGGCCCCGACGCCGGCGGCAGCGCCGCCGGACCCCGCAAGACTTCGGACGGCCGTGGCCAGGAGACCGGGTCCCCGGACCCGTCCGGGCCACCGTACGACCGCCCGGGGCGCTCCGCCCAGGAGCGCTGACACCGCGCCAGCCCTGTGCCGCGCGGCAGGAATGGGCGCCTCGCGCCCGTGCACGCAGTCATCGAAGAAGCAGGACGAGTTCCGCCTACCCCGGCGGGCCTCATGAGATCACAGGGAGCAACCGGAATGGGTTCGGTTCGCGTAGCCATCGTGGGCGTGGGCAACTGCGCCGCGTCGCTGGTGCAGGGTGTCGAGTACTACAAGGACGCCGACCCGGCCGGCAAGGTCCCCGGGCTGATGCACGTCCAGTTCGGTGAGTACCACGTCCGCGACGTGGAGTTCGTCGCCGCCTTCGACGTCGACGCCAAGAAGGTCGGCTTCGACCTGGCCGACGCCATCGGCAACAGCGAGAACAACACCATCAAGATCTGCGACGTGCCGCCGACCGGCGTGACCGTCCAGCGCGGCCACACCCTCGACGGCCTGGGCAAGTACTACCTGGAGACCATCGAGGAGTCGGACGAGGCGCCGGTCGACGTCGTCCAGGTCCTCAAGGACCAGCAGGTCGACGTCCTCGTCTGCTACCTGCCCGTCGGTTCCGAGGACGCGGCCAAGTTCTACGCCCAGTGCGCCATCGACGCCAAGGTCGCCTTCGTGAACGCCCTGCCGGTGTTCATCGCGGGCACCAAGGAGTGGGCGGACAAGTTCACCGAGGCCGGCGTGCCGATCGTCGGTGACGACATCAAGTCCCAGGTCGGCGCGACCATCACGCACCGCGTGATGGCCAAGCTGTTCGAGGACCGCGGTGTCATCCTCGAGCGCACCATGCAGCTGAACGTCGGCGGCAACATGGACTTCAAGAACATGCTCGAGCGCGAGCGCCTGGAGTCCAAGAAGATCTCCAAGACCCAGGCCGTCACCTCGCAGATCCGCGACCGCGAGCTGGGCGCCAAGAACGTCCACATCGGTCCCTCGGACTACGTGGCCTGGCTGGACGACCGCAAGTGGGCGTACGTCCGCCTCGAGGGTCGCGCGTTCGGCGACGTCCCGCTGAACCTGGAGTACAAGCTCGAGGTCTGGGACTCCCCGAACTCCGCCGGTGTCATCATCGACGCCGTGCGCGCCGCGAAGATCGCCAAGGACCGCGGCATCGGCGGCCCGATCCTGTCGGCCTCCTCGTACTTCATGAAGTCCCCGCCGGTGCAGTACTTCGACGACGAGGCCCGCGAGAACGTCGAGAAGTTCATCCGCGGCGAGGTCGAGCGCTGAGCGCAGCGAGGTTCGCGACTGTCGGACGCCGAGCGCTGAGCCTTGGGCTCTGAGCTCTGAGCGCCGCCAGCTCGCAGGAAGGGCCCGTGGTCTCCGGATCGCGGGCCCTTCACGTTCTCGCGGCCAATGTTTCACGTGAAACAGCGGCCGGTTCCATGGCACTCTGGGCGGGTGGCGATCACCGAGAACGGCAGCACCCACCAGTCCGCGCACCGCGCCACGCTCCTCGACCTGATGAAGGGCCGCGACTTCCGGCGGCTGCTGACCGCCCGGGTGCTCTCCCAGCTCTCGGACGGCGTCTTCCAGGTCTCGCTCGCCGCGTACGTGGTCTTCTCCCCCGAGAAGCAGTCCTCCCCGGCCGACATCGCCTCGGTGCTGGCCGTGATGCTGCTGCCGTTCTCGGTGATCGGCCCGTTCGCCGGTGTGCTGCTGGACCGCTGGCGCCGCCGCCAGGTGCTCTACTTCGGCAACCTGGCCCGCTTCGGACTGGGCCTGGGCACCGGCGCGCTGCTGCTGGCACAGGCCCCGACCTGGCTGTTCTTCGCCTCGGCCCTGCTGGTCACCGCGCTCAACCGGTTCATCCTGGCCGGCCTGTCCGCCGCCCTGCCCCGGGTGGTGGAGCAGGACCAGCTGGTCACCGCCAACGCCCTCTCCCCCACCCTCGGGACGGTCGCCGCCGCCTCCGGCGGGGGCATCGGCTTCGCGCTGCACCAGCTGATGGCCCCCGGGCCGAGGGCCGACGCCGCCCTGGTCACGGTGGCCGCGCTGCTCTACCTGTCGGCCGCGCTGGCCGCCCGGCGGATGGACCGCGACCTGCTCGGCCCGGAGCAGCACCGGGACCGCCCGGGGCTCGGCCAGGCACTGGTCCGGGCCGCCGTCGAACTCGGCGCCGCGGTGCGCCACCTGGTCCGGGACTGCCGGCCCGCCGTGCACGCGCTGGCCGCCGTCACCGCGGCCCGGTTCTGCTACGGCGTGCTGATCGTGGTGGTGGTGATGCTCGCCCGGTACACCTTCAACGACCCGACCGACAGCGCGGCCGGGCTGGTCACCCTCGGCCAGGCGGTCGGCCTGTCCGCCGCCGGGTTCTTCGTCGCCGCGCTGGTCAGCCCCTGGTGCACCCGCCGGCTGGGCCTGGCCGGGTGGATGACGGCCTGCCTGGTCGCCCCGGTGGTCTTCGTCCCGGCGCTGGGCCTGAGCTTCACCCTGGTGCCCTGCCTGCTCGCCGCCCTGCTGCTCGGGGTGGTCACCCAGGGCACCAAGATCTGCGCCGACACGGCGGTCCAGGAGTCGGTCGAGGACGAGTACCGCGGCCGGGTCTTCGCCATCTACGACGTGCTGTTCAACGTCGCCTTCGTGGCTGCCGCCCTGGTCACCGCGGTGGTGCTGCCGCTGTCCGGCCGCTCGGTCGCGGTGGTGCTCGGGGTCGCCGGGGTATACGCGCTGACGGCGGTCCTCTACCTGCGCTCCGCCCGCCGGAGTCCCCTCCCCCGCTGACCAGGCCTCCTGGAAACCCGCGGGGCTCGGGGCCGACGGCGTCCGACCGACTCGCTAAGGTACTCGAACCTGTCGTAGCGACAGAACTCTGTCTCGGGGGACGAACTGATGAGCACACCGCCCAATCCGTACGGGCCGCCCTCGTCGGCCCCGGTGGGCCGGCCCGCAGCACCGCCGTACGGGGCACCCGTCCCCCCGCCGGCCGCGCCGTACGGGCCGCCGCCGGCCTACGGACAGCCCACGCCGCCGCCCCCGCCCGGCTTCGGCCCGCCGCCCGCCTACGGACAGCAGCCGAACGGCCAACCGCCGTACGGGCAGCAGCCGTACGGGCAGCCGGCCCCCGGGCCGTACGGGCAGCAGCCGCCCCCCGGGCCGTACGGCTACCCGCAGCCCGCGCCGCCGGTGCAGCCCGCGCCGGCCGCCAAGCGCGGCATCCGCTCCAAGCTGCGGATCGTCGGGGTGGTCGGCGGCTGCCTGGCGCTGGCGGTGGGCTACTTCGTGGCCGGGCCGAGCGTCAGCAGCGCCAAGGCCGGCGACTGTGTGCACGCCAGCGGCTCCCGAGACGTCGAGATCGTCAAGTGCACTGACACCAAAGCGAATTACCGGGTGCTGTCGAAGTTCGAAGGCACCACGGACGTGACCCGCTGCCAGCAGACGCCGCAGACCACGACCGCCGTCTCGGGCAAGAGCGGCCGCCGCTGGAACAAGAAGCGGTACGTGCTCTGCCTCGGCCCGCTGGCGCCCGCCACCACCGGCGTCCCGCCGGTGAAGAAGTCCTGAACTCTTCCGCCCTTCCTTTCCCGGGGGACCCCTTGTCCGTTCCGCCTCCGCCCCAGATGCCGTACGGCCCGCCACCGGGCGACGGCAACCCGTACGCCTCCGGCGGTTCCTACGGCGCCCCGCCGCCGCCCCCGCCGCCGCCGCCCGGGTACGGCTACCCGAGCGCGCCGCCGCCCGAGCAGCCGTACGGCGTCCAGCCCCCGCCCGGCGGCTACGGCTACGGGTACCCGCCGCCGCCCCCGATGGACGGGACCACCTGCCGGTTCTGCGGCGGCTACCCCGCGGTCAACGCCACCGTCCGCGGCCACCAGGGCCTGATCATCGCCTACCGGATGCTGCGGATGACCGGCCCGTTCTGCCGCACCTGCGGAACGGCGACGGTGCGCGACATGTCGGCCCGGACGCTGGTCCAGGGCTGGTGGAGCCTGGTGTCCTGGCTGCTGACCCCGATCACGCTGCTGCTGAACCTCGGCCCGCACAACAAGTTCAAGCGGCTGCAGCCGCCCGTCCCGGGCAGCCACGGCCCGCAGCTGAACCCGGGCGTCCCGCTGACCAGCCGGCCGCACATCGCGATGCTGCTGGTGCCGGTCTCGCTGGTGGCCGCGGTGACCCTGGCCGCCACCGGCGTGCTCGGCCCCGGGAAGACCGACCCGGCCGCCGACCCGACGCCGACCCCCACCCGGCTGACCCTCTCGCCCACGCCGCCGCCGGTCATCCCCTCGCCGACCTACACGCTGCCGGCGCCGACGCTCACCCTCCCGCCGGTCAGCACCCCGACCGACTCGGACAGCAAGGTGGACGCGGCCGGGGTCGGCGACTGCCTGTACAACGCGAACGGCACCAACCAGACCAACGACACCCACCCGAAGATCACCGTGGTGCCCTGCACCGACGCCAAGGCGCAGTACAAGGTCGTCTACAAGTACCTCGCCACCTCCGACGAGAAGTCCTGCGAGAAGCAGCCGAAGTCGGACAGCTGGTACACCAGCAAGCACCCGAGCTTCCCGGCCCTGGACTACGTGCTCTGCATGAAGCAGATCAAGTAGCCCGGTACGGAGGAGGGGTGGGGGGCGGGCGGGGGGGGGGGGCCCCCCCCCCGGCGGCGCCCGCCCGCCCCGGGGGCGGCGGCCCCCCCCGGGCCCCGGGGGGGCCCCCCGGCCGGGCCCGCCCCCCCCCCCCCCCCCCCCCCCCCCCCCCCC